>CALHDX010000054.1:0-49594 GCA_938023105.1 uncultured Atopobium sp. | reverse complement strand
TTTTCCCTTTGCAAATGCTTGTTTCAGAGCTGTAATGCCAACGGAACTGACTGAACTTCTGTATATGAAGCAGTTTCAGAATGTCAATCATACTTTCCAGATTTTTGTCTACGACAGTGGAGGCTCAACGGGGTGTATTAATGATTGATTTTTACGTCTCACCTTAAATTGCTACCAGTAGCTAAATGGGCTGCTGGTAGTTTTATGAAAGTCGTTTGCGTTCAAGGGAACGTGCAATAAGGACTTGCTTGCGCAGCTCAGGAATCTTTTTGCCATCCATGGCAGGAGTGTCAGCAAGTTTGTAAGGGATACCTAGCTCTTCATACTTTTTTACGCCCATCACGTGATAGGGAAGTAGATCTAATCCAATAACGTTATCCCAGTGAGCAATGATTCTACCAACGCCAGCAAGTTCTTCTGGTGAATCAGTAATTCCAGGCACTACAACGTGTCTGATAAGAACTTTAATGCCTCTACGATTAAGCTCATCGCCAAACGCAAGTGGTCTTTCTGAGCCAACTTCGCAAAGACTAATGTGGCCCTTTGGGTCAGAGTGCTTGATATCAAGGAGTACTAAATCAGTGTTATCAAGAACGCGCTCAAATTTTTCTGGAGTTTCTGGATTATACGCAACGCCAGAAGAGTCAAGACAGGTATGAATGCGTCCTTGCAGGTCATTATGAGCCGCCTCAAACAGAGCGCCGATAAACTCAGGCTGAGCGAGTGGTTCGCCGCCAGTAGCTGTAATTCCGCCGTTTCTATAAAAAGCTCTATTACGGTTAAAGGTGGCAAGAATTTCTTGTACCGATTTTTCTGTTCCAATACCAAATTGCCAGGTATCGGGGTTATGACAATAGGCACAGCGCATGGGACACCCCTGGGTAAACACAACCAGGCGAGTTCCAGGACCATCTACAGTACCAAAGGTCTCAATAGAGTGGACCCGCCCACAAACTGTGAGCGGGTCATTGAGATCCATGTGAGTATCAGAACAAGACATGGATAAGAAATCCTTAGAGAGCGTCGTGGAAGGTACGAGAAATAACGTCGTCCTGCTGCTCTTTGGTAAGGGAATTGAACTTAACAGCGTAACCAGAAACGCGAATGGTCAGCTGAGGATACTTCTCTGGATGTGCCTGAGCATCAAGAAGCGTGTCCTTAGTAAATACGTTAACGTTGAGGTGATGACCGCCCTTCTCGGCATAGCCATCAATCATGTTTACCAGGTTGTCAATCTGCTCGGAAGCTACTTCGTTGGACTGCATGTGTTTCTCCTTACGAGTTTGTTGGCGAGAAGAGACGTGTAGATAGATCTTCTCGCCAGGGCTTGTTATTTACGATCCTCAGCACCTTCTGCTGCGGATGGGTCTGCCTCACAGGCGCAATCAATCTTGTTCTCAATCTGAATATCAAGATTCATATCAGAGAAGTCGATGTGCTCAAGGTCAAGCTCACTACCGTGGAAGTAGACGTCAGAGCCCTTACCAAGAGCGTTAGGAATGATTGAGAAGGTATTGGAAATACCGTCCTGTGCGTCGTTGAATGGAAGCTTAGCAACGGATGCCAGGGATGCAACAGCACCGTGAGTATCGCGGTGATGCATTGGGTTAGCGCCAGGAGCAAAAGGAACGCCTGCACGACGGCCATCAGGGGTGTTGCCGGTAGCCTTACCATATACAACGTTAGAGGTAATGGTCAGGATAGAAGTGGTTGGGACGGAATCACGGTAGGTGTGGTTCTGGCGAATCATGTTCATGAAGATCTCAACGATGTCATGAGCAATGGTGTCAACGCGGTCATCATCATTACCGTACTTAGGGAAGTCGCCCTCAGTGACGTAATCGGTAACAAGGCCAGTCTCATCGCGGACTACCCTTACCTTCGCAGTCTTGATTGCAGAGAGGGAGTCGGCAACAACAGAAAGTCCTGCGATACCTGTTGCAAACCAACGGTGAACATGCTCATCGTGTAGAGCCATCTGGATGCGCTCGTAGCTGTACTTATCGTGCATGTAGTGGATTGCGTTAAGAGCGTTGACATAAACGCCTGCAAGCCAGCGCATCATATCCATATACTTGGAGAAGACATCGTCGTAATCAAGGTACTCGCCCTCAACTGCACGGTACTTAGGACCAATCTGCTCGCCGGTCTTCTCGTCACGGCCGCCATTGATTGCGTAAAGCAGGCACTTAGCAAGGTTTGCGCGAGCACCAAAGAACTGCATCTCTTTACCAACGCGCATGGAGCTGACGCAGCAAGCAATTGCGTAGTCATCGCCATGATAGACGCGCATAAGATCGTCATTCTCGTACTGGATAGAGCTGGTGGTAATAGAAATCTTTGCGCAGTAGCGTTTGAAGCCTACAGGAAGCTTAGTAGACCACAGAACAGTCAGGTTAGGCTCTGGGCTGGTGCCCATGTTTTCAAGGGTGTGGAGCCAGCGGAAGCAGGACTTGGTAACCATAGAGCGGCCATCAATGCCAATGCCACCAATGGACTCAGTGACCCACTGAGGGTCTCCCGAGAAGAGCTCGTTGTACTCAGGAGTACGAGCAAACTTGACCATACGAAGCTTCATAACTAGGTGGTCAACAATCTCCTGAATCTCAGATTCAGTGAAGGTACCACGAGCAAGATCGCGCTCTGCATAGATGTCCAGGAAGGTGGTGTTACGGCCAATGGACATTGCAGCGCCATTCTGCTCTTTTACAGCAGCAAGGTAGCCCAGGTAGAGCCACTGAACAGCCTCTTTGAAGTTCTCAGCAGGGCGGCTCAAATCAAAGCCATAAATCTCGCCAAGCTGCTTGAGCTCCTTGAGAGCACGAATCTGCTCGGAAAGCTCCTCACGATGACGAATGGTTTTCTCGTCCATGACGGTGCCGGTGCCATTTTTCTGATTTGTTTTATCGGCGATAAGAGCGTCAACACCGTAGAGAGCCACACGACGATAGTCGCCGATGATACGACCGCGGCCATATGCATCAGGCAGACCGGTAATGATGTGGGAGTGACGGCATTTACGCATGTCCTCGGTGTAGACATCAAAAACGCCAGCATTGTGAGTTTTGCGACGATAGGTATAGAAGTCAACAATCTCTGGGTCAACCTCGTAGCCGTAGGCCTTGCAAGCAGCCATTGCCATACGAATGCCACCGTCTACCATAAGGGCGCGCTTCAGTGGCTTGTCTGTTTGAAGGCCAACAATCTGCTCAAGTGGCTTATCAATGTAGCCGGCCTCGTGGGAAGTGATAGTGGAAACCTGCTTGGTATCCATATCAAGTACGCCACCATTTGCGGTCTCTTGAGCAAAGAGATCCATAACATCCGCCCAAAGCTTTGTGGTAGCCTCAGTTGGACCAGCGAGGAAGGAATCATCGCCATCGTAAGGGGTGTAATTCCTCTGAATGAAGTCTCGGACGTCAATTGCTTTTTGCCAGTTACCACCGACAAAGCCGTCCCAAGCCTCCTGTGCTGGTGTTTCCTGCATAACACACTCCTTTTTACATGGATTTTTGAGTCCATGTTCATGCTGAGCGTGTTGAGTGGAGCATGGCCGCTCAGCAGTTTACAAATAGCAATCTTGAGACTAATTTTGACAGCAGGTATGTCTTTGGACAAATGACGTCAAATATTAGTTGCGACCTCTAACTTTACTCAATATGTAGTGCCAAACAAGTGACAAATACGCAATATTTTGACAAGTTAGAAACGGTTTACATTTGCGCAGGTCAGAAATTTGCTAAAAAGAAAGCTATATAAAAATTGTTGAGAATTAGTCACATTTATTGCGACAGGTGTCTGTTTCTTCTCCAAATGTCCACAAAAATGTTGTTATTCTTAGCTAGAGAGGAGGCTTTATGGATACTGCGGCATTAGAAAAACAACGTTTGCGAGAAGAACGCCTAGCAGCAAGAGAAGTTCTTTCTGAGCAAGAGAGGTCCGTGCTTGATGATCGCATTACTCAGAAACTTCTTGCAACCTCTGAATATGCAGAAGCAACTACTGTTTTAACGTATGTTTCTGTTTCATCTGAAGTTTCTACCAGGATGTTTATTGAGCGCGCTCTACGAGATGGGAAAACGGTGGCGGTACCTCGTTGTATGCCTGGACGTCGGTTAGAGTTTGTTGCTATTACTTCTTTAGATCAACTTATTGCTGCTCCTTTTGGTCTACTTGAACCGCCAAAAGAATTACCGGCTTTAACAGAAGAGCAGATGGACGCTTCAATCTGCATTGTTCCAGCGCTTCTTGTTGATACAAAGGGGTATCGCTTGGGTTATGGTGCTGGTTTTTATGATCGGTTCTTGTCTACGTACCCTGGCAAGAAAATTTGTCTTGCTTACCAGCAAAATTTGAGCCGAGAAACGCTTCCTCATACAGCATTTGATGTTGCCGTAGATATGGTGATAACCGAGTTAGAGGTACTTACGTGTGCATAAAAAACCTGCTGCAATTTAGCATTACAGCAGGTTTGTGTTTCTCGCCAAGTGGTTATAAGCAACTGGCTATGCTTCATCTTTGAGATGAACCGCCATCAGTTGGATTGCCTCTCTGTAGCTGTCAATTCCTTTACCAGCAACTGTAGCAAAGCATGCGTCTTTTATATAAGAAATGTGCCTAAAGTCTTCTCTGGTAGAGATGTCAGTTAGATGCACCTCAATCATGGGAATTTGCACGGCTAGTGCCGCGTCGAGGAGGGCAACTGAGGTGTGCGTATAGGCGGCAGGATTGATAACAATGCCATCGTAGCTGCCTAGGGCGTCCTGGATCGCATCAACTAGATCACCCTCATGGTTTGATTGATAACACACACAATCAGAGAAACCTTCAGAGAGGGCTTCTTCCTTACAAGTCTCTATAAGGGTTCTGTAGTCAGCTTTTCCATAAACCTCTGGCTCACGAATGCCCAGCATGTTGATGTTTGGGCCGTTGATGATGAGTAGGCGAGGAGCGTCAAGGTCATCCTCATAGTTGTCTTCAAAGTCGTCTGCGTCTAAGTCAGAGGCAAGACTGTCAAAGTCTTCTTCGTCTTGATCAAGGGTATTTTTTTGAGCAAGCAAAGAGATTAGCTCATCCACTTCTTCATTGTGCTGAGTGGAAAGATCTGCTCGCTTCTCATCTAACGAACAAAAAGTTTTTTCTGGCTCACCCAAAATGTGACTAAGGGCATCATTTACTTGACATACAAGATTGGGGCCAAAGACTACCTCAAGTCCGTTGGCGCCTTTTCCTACAATACCAAGAACACCAGTGGCTGTGGCCAGCTGTTCATGGTCTATAAGCGTCATATCATTGATGGAAAGGCGAAGTCGTGTCATGCATACTTCGTTGTGAGTTAAGTTTTTTGAGCCGCCTATTGCATTTAGGATCTCGTGAGCAATAGCATTGCCGTCCATTGGATATCTCCCCAAGTATAACCACATATCAAACACTTAACCGTTTGACTTGGTCTAGCATTCTCGTAGTCTTATGAATACACACCTACGAGGCATAAGTATAGGGGCTTTAACGTGCCAAAATTCAAAATCTACGAACCATCCGGTGAACGGTTAAAAAATAACTGCGAACGCTTACTGTTATGCTTAAAGCGTGTCGAGAAGACCCTTGGCATCTGCGTCTGGACTACCGAGACAAGAAAAGGTTACGTCAGCCCATGCTTCATAGAGCGGAATACGTACTGCGGCAAGATTCTGAACACCCATACGTTCTGAAAGAGGTCTGCCGACAATAGCTAGGTCTTCAAGAGGGCGCGTAAGGTAGACAAGCTTGCCGTTTTGACGGAGGAGCTGGTAGTTTGAAGGTGTAACAACTACGCCACCTCCACAAGAGATCACCGCACCACTCGTGCTAGAAATCTCTTGAATTACCTCATGTTCTAGACGCCTAAATGCTGCTTCACCGTGCGTTTGTAGGTAGGTTGCCGCCTCGCAGTGAGCTTTCTGCTTGATGAGAAAATCAGTGTCTATCCAGGGACGATTGAGGAGTTTTGCTAGGGCTTCTCCCGTAGAAGTCTTTCCAACTCCCGGCATACCAATAAGCACGATGTTTTCTTTTGAAGCATGGAGCTCACGCGAGATGCTTTCTATCTGAGAGTCTGATACATCTTGTCCCAAAAAGAGTGAGCTAGCCCTAGCTGCTTGAGCTACCAGCATTTTTAAACCATTTGCATTGAGTATTCCAAGACTTTCTGCATCTAAAAGTAGCTGAGAGCGCAGCGGATTATAAATAAGATCAATCACGCATTGGAGGGAAGAAAAAGCAGCAAGCTCCTCTTTTGCAAGAGGGGAAATGCCAGTATGAGGAGACATTCCTACTGGCGTTGCATTGACAAGAAGCTCAGCGTCATAGTGGAATTTAAGCTGGTCATAGGTAATTGCGCGGTCAACATATAAAGAACTTTCGTGAGGGTTTCTGGAGACTCCCACAACATATGCACCGCCTTTTTTGAGCGCATAGCAAATTGCCTGACCAGCGCCACCAAAGGCTCCTAAAACAATTGCTTTCTTTTGGCTCAAGTTGACCTTGAGGCTTTTTACCAGATACTCAAAGCCATACACATCGGTGTTGTCTGCTGCTATAAAACCATTTGCATCTTTTACCAGGGTATTTGCCGCTCCTATAGCTTGTGCATCCTCAGAAGCTGAGTCCGCAAGAGCACAGGCATCCTTTTTGTAGGGGATAGTAACGTTCAAGCCCTGCCAAGGTTGGTCTTTAAGAAAACCCTTCAGCTCAGAAGCAGAAAGCTCATGAAGCTGGTAGGGAAATGACCCCAACTTTTCATGAATTGCTGCCGACCAACTATGAGAGAGTTTCTCGCCAATAAGGCCGTAAGGAGCAAGAGGAGCTGTAGGGTTACTTGAACGTTGTTGTACAGTTTTAGAGCTCACGAGGTGTCTCCTGAACTGCCTTTGCAGCGTTCATCAATACCTCAAGCAACTCTAAAGCATAAGGTTCAAGTTCATTCGAAACAGTGGCTTTAACCTGTTCTCTTTTGGCATCTTCTCTTGAGAAATCAAGAACGGCGAGCTCATGTTCTTTTTTGTAAGCACCAATTTGTTTGGCAACCGCAATCCTCTGCTCAAAGAGATCAAAGATTTGCGCGTCAATTGAATCGATTTCCTGGCGAAGCGTCTCTAATTGATTAGTCATTGTTATATCCGTTCTGCTCAGAGGGCCAGGAATATAAGGTGTCGAGAAGGGCTAGCGCAAAAGCACTTTCAACACAGGGAACAGCGCGTAAAACTGCAGTTACATCATGCCTACCTTGAACAATAAGCTGCTCTGGTTCCATAGTTTGAAGGTTTACCGAGTTCTGCGGTAGGCCAATGCTCGAGATAGGTTTTAACGCACATCTAAACCAGATGGGAGCGCCTGTTGAAATGCCGCCCAGAATGCCTCCGGCGTGATTGGTGGTTGGCACAACGGAGCCGTTACGCACCTCATAGGCATCGTTATTTTCAGAGCCAAGGAGATTAGCAACTTCCATACCGCTGCCAAATTCTATGGCTTTAACAGCGGGAACACCAAAGATTGCAGCAGAGATGGTATTTTCAAGCCCATGGAAATGAGGGCATCCAATACCTGCAGGAACACCCGTTGCCGCACATTCTATGATGCCGCCAACAGTATTTTTTTCAGAGCGCAACTGCGTGAGGAGCGCACTGGTTTTCTCGCCAGCATGAGCATCAAGGAAAGGAAGCGCTTGAGGGTTAGTTTGGAGTAGCTGATTCATTTGGTGAGCAAGTAACTTGCCGGCCTCAAGCGAGTTGTCTACCAGCTCAAAGGGAGTATCTTCGATGTTCTTTATCCTGAGAACGTGAGCTGCAATGGTTATGCCCTGAGCTCGCAAAATCTGGAGCGCTATTCCTCCCGCAATGCAGAGAGGGGCGGTGAGGCGAGCAGAAAAATGTCCTCCACCCGTTTGCTTATAGGAATCTCCCCATTTTGCCCAGGCAGAAAAATCGGCATGTCCTGGTCGTGGGACAAGCTTTGTACCTGCGTAATCTTGTGGACGAACGTTTGTGTTAGGTAGCTCCGCCGTGAGCAGGGAGCCATCTAGAATGCCTTCTGCTGAAATTCCAGAGATAAATTCTGGATCATCAGTCTCTTTACGCAGGGTATCCCACGGATGCGATGGAGATCTTCTTTGAAGGAATGTCTTGAGAGCTGTTAAGTCAACGGCAAAACCAGCAGGTAAACCTTCAATTGAGCAGCCGATTTTTGGAGCATGAGACTCGCCAAAAATAGACACTTTTACTGTTGTTCCAAAAGTTGAGGTCATCATTTATGCCTCCATATTGTGGCAGATGCCACCGAGCTGCTTAAAGTGCTCAAAGAAGAGCGGGTACGACTTATTGATTGCCTCGGCATGGGTGATTATGACAGGACCCGTTGCATACGAAGCTAAAATAGTTGCCATCATCACCATGCGATGATCATTACACGAGTCCACAATGCAGCTGACGGGCTGTTTTCCTCCCGTGATAATAAGCTCCGTTTGATCGTCAGAGAGCTCAACGGTCACACCAAATGCCCTAAGTACGCTGCAGATACTTTGAACGCGGTCGGACTCTTTGAGACGAAGGCGCTGAATATTGGTAAGCCTACTTGTTCCAGGGATAAACGCAGCTAATGCAGCAAGTACCGGAGCAAGATCGCACACCTCGGAGACAGAAATGGTAAACGGCCGCAGGTGATCCATCATACAAGCTGCACCCTTTTGCTGGCGAGAAACACGTGCACCCACAAGCGATAACGCGGCTAAGATAGCTCTATCTCCCTGGACACTTTGCATGGAGAGCCCTGTGACCTCTACGCCTTGCCCAATTGCTCCCGCAGCAAGCCATGGCGCAGCGTTTGACCAATCTCCTTCGATTGAATAAACGCCTGGACAAACGTAGTGTTGAGGTTCAATGGTATAGGTGCTACTCGAGGCATCAAACGCGGCGGTAACTCCAAAATCTTGCATGACTTGTTCGGTTATAGCCAAATAGTCTTTTGACTGGGTAGATCCTGTAATCTGAATAGCTGAAGAGTCGCTCAACAAAGGTAAAGACAGCAAAAGTCCAGAAATAAATTGGGATGAGATATCTCCTGGTAGCTCAAATAAACCGCCAATAAGTTTGCCTGAAACATCAAGGATCTTCTCGTTTTGCCAGCTAAAAGACATACCATGGGCAGAGAGTTCTGAGACAAGCGGCTCTAGAGGTCGAGAGAAGAGTCTTCCTTCTGCGGAAATTGTGGCGTTTACGTTCAGCGCGCCCAAAAGAGGGAGTAAAAACCTGAGTGTGGTGCCAGATTCTTTGCAGTTAAGTTGTACGTTTTGAGGGCGATTTTGCTCTTTTGCAGGGACAACTCTAAATCCCTGTTTAGTTCTAGCGATAGTGGTGCCTAAAGCTTTAAGACAATCAACAGTTACTTGAATGTCCTCTGATATGTAAGGACAGGTAATGTTGGTAGTGCCGTTTGCAAATGAAGCGCAGATGAGCGCTCGATGAGCGCATGATTTTGACGGGATGGCTTCTACCGTTCCAAACAAATCATGAGGAGTTATTGAAACATCCATTTTTCACACGCTCCGTAACTAATTGCTTGATGTAAGAATACCGCAGTTGAGTGTCAGAGAAGGATATGGTTAAAATTGTTTGAAGATTGAAGGAGGAAGCAAGTGAATAAGCCTTTTAGTGCCGTAACGCAGGTTTTACGTGGTTATACGTACAATCAGGTTAAAGCTGTCGTTGAGGTTCTTGTTGATTCTCCTGTACATAACGTTGAAGTAACCATGAACACTCCAGAAGCTGCCTCGTTAATTCAGAAGCTGTCCAGTGAATATGGTTCTAATATCAATATTGGTGCTGGTACCGTGCTTACTCTTGAAGATCTTCAGACGGCTCATAAAGCTGGCGCCACGTTTGTTTTAGCACCAACGTTGCTCTCTGTAGAGATGTTTGATTACTGTAAAGAGCATGAGATTTTGAGTGTTCCAGGAGCGTTTTCGCCAACAGAGATTGCTCATGCATTTGCTCTTGGTGCAGATATTGTCAAAGTATTCCCCGCAAATGAAGTTAGTTATGGGTACGCTAAAAAGGTATGCGAGCCTTTAGGAAACTTACCGCTTATGGCGGTTGGTGGCGTTACAACAGATAATCTTGCTGATGTATTTGCAGGTGGATATGCTTATGTAGGAACTGCTAACGGCATCTTCAACAAAAACGATATCCTAGCTGAAGACAAGACTGCCTTAAACGAGTCAGTACGTAAGCTTGCAGAAGAGCTGGAGCGTCTAGGACGTTAGTCTTCTTTTGCTAGCTCAATCAGCTGTTTAAGTTCTGTAAATGACTTGCGCTCAATGCGAACATCACCAATGCCATAGATAAGTGCCACATCAATTGAATCTGCGTGGCTTTTCTTGTCATGAAGTGCTGCGCTGTAAAGTTCTTCCACAGTAAATGAAGTGCTGGTAGGAAGGTTATATGACTGCGTGAGTGTAATGATGTTCTCTGCGTCTTCAACAGAACAAAGACCAAGCTTGGAACAGGCTTTTGCCAACAGGGAAGTTCCAGCAGCCACACAGGAGCCGTGTCCAAGTTCAAAGTTGCTGAGCGTCTCAATAGCATGGCCAAGTGTATGGCCCAGATTGAGCAATTTTCTAGACCCTGCCTCTTTGAAGTCTGCTTCAACGATTGATTTTTTTATTTCGATACACGCTTGAATGAGTTCTTGCCTATGCGTCACGTCGATGACCTGCATGGGGTTTCTCGCCAAAGAGATTTTATTGAAAAGCTCATGTCCAGAAAGAACGCCGTATTTAATAAGCTCTCCGCAGCTATCTTGCAAGAGGGGAGTTGGAATAGAGTTCAGCAGCTCAAGGTCAACAATAACGGCCTTGGGGTTATAGAAGGCTCCAACCAGATTTTTTCCAAAGGGTAGGTCAATAGCGGTTTTTCCACCAATTGAGGAGTCAATCATTGCCAAAAGCGAGGTGGGAACGTGGATGAGCGCGCAGCCGCGCATGTAAGTAGCTGCAGCAAATCCCGCAAGATCGCCAATAACGCCTCCGCCAAACGCCACGACAATGTCTTCTCGCGTAAAACGGTTTTCTGCAAGGTCGCTTACCAGCTTTTGATACGACTCAAATGATTTTGCGTGCTCGCCTGTGGGAACTTCGGCAGTTGTGACAGAAAAGCCAGCTGACTCTAACGAGGCGAGAAGTTCTGCGCCAAAGAGCTTGTTTAAATCTGGATGAGTGACTACAAGAATCTTTGAACCCGAGGTGCAGGAATGAATAAGGTTGCCGGCCTGCGCAAGCAGGTGATGTCCTACATGAATTTGATATGAGTCGGATGTTAGGTCAACAGAAATAGTATTCATGAGCTCCTCATTTGCTGGTTGTATTCATTTTAGCATGGGAAAATACCAGAAGAAAATTACGCAAACCGTTACAAAAGGCAGTAAGTAGGCTGGGGTATACTTATGCACCATGACTCCGTAGCTCAGTGGATTAGAGCGTTTGCCTCCGGAGCAAAAGGTCGTGGGTTCGAAACCCACCGGGGTCACCACGTGCAAAAAACCGGCCATCACTGACTGGAGATTGTTTATATGTCATTGCAAGATACTGCAGGCAAGAATAGCAAACGTTTTGAAGAAACGTATGAAGGCTTGACGTCAAAAGAAGTTGCAGAGAGAGTATCTGCAGGTAAAGTCAATACTAATACAGACGTCAAAACCAAATCTATCGCTCAGATTATTGCAGAGCACAGCTTTACGCTCTTTAACATAGTTAATGTTTTGATGGCGCTGCTTGTTGTTGTAACGGGACAGTACAGAAACGCACTGTTCATGAGCGTGGTTCTTGCAAACTTGGTCATTGGTATTGTGCAAGAGATTCGTGCAAAACGCATGATTGACCGCCTGTCTCTTATGACAGCTCAGAGTGTTTGTGTAATTCGTGACGGGAAAGATACCTTTATCAAACCAGACGAGCTTGTCATTGATGATCTTGTGCGTTTGAAGACGGGCGATCAAATTCCTGCTGACAGTATTCTTGTGTCAGAGCACGTAAGCGTTGACGAAAGCCTTCTAACTGGCGAGGCAGAGCCCGTGCAAAAGACTACGGGAGACGAGCTTCTCTCTGGTAGTTTTGTCGAGAGGGGCAGTCTTGTTGGTAGGGTATGCCGTGTAGGTCAGGAAGGCTATGCTGCGCGTATTAACGCAGAAGCTAAGTTTGTAAAAGAGATCAATTCAGAGATTCTCACCACCATTAAGTCGATTATTCGCGCAGGTTCCATTGGTTTGATTCCGCTGGGTATTGGTCTTTTTGTTCGTACCTATTTCATTGGTAATGCTGATTTAAATGAAGCGCTTCTTTCGATGATTGCTGCCGTTATTGGCATGATTCCTCAAGGACTCGTTCTTCTCACCAGCTCGGTTCTTGCTATTGCAACCATTAGACTTGGCCAGAAGAATGTTTTGGTTCAGCAGCAATACTGCATTGAAACACTGGCACGCGTAGATACCCTTTGTTTGGACAAGACAGGCACTATTACCACGGGAAACATGGAAGTTGCTCGTGTTTTGGATGCTTCGTTTACGCCAATTATTGAGGCTGCGGGTGCTCTGCAAGCGGCTGTAAACGTTGTCGGCGCAAATAAAGATGACGCTAACGATACGGCTACGGCAATCCTTGCTTACGCATCCAAGCAGGGGATTCAAAGCAAACGTCCTTCTCGCGTTGTGGCGTTTTCTTCCAAGAGAAAGTACTCTGGCTGCGTCACTGAGGACGGACAGGCATTTGTTATTGGTGCCGCCCAGTTTGTGCTTGGTCCCGAGGCAGCAGACGTTATTGCGTCGTCCGATGCGTTTGCGTCCATTGAACGCGTGCTGGTTGCCTGTAGCGTTGATGGATTTGACCAGAATGATACTTTCCAGGGAACTCCTCAGCTCCTAGGTTACGTAGTGCTTAGGGATCAGATTAGAGAGACCGCCCCACAAACCATTGCGTACTTCCTTGAGCAAGGCGTTGACCTGCGCGTTATTTCGGGCGATGACCCTCGTACCGTCTCCGCTATTGCGGAGCGAGCGGGTGTCCCTCATGCTGACGGCTGGGTAGATGCAACTACGCTACACACAGAGGCAGATATTGCTGCAGCTGTTAAGAAGTACCACGTATTTGGTCGCGTCACGCCAGAACAGAAGCGTGAACTTGTTATTGCACTCCAGAATCTTGGCCACACCGTTGCTATGACCGGCGACGGCGTCAACGATATCTTGGCACTGAGGCAGTCGGACTGTTCTATTTCTGTTGCTTCTGGTTCTGCTGCAGCTAGAAATGTTGCAGAGATTGTTCTGGCAGACAACGATTTTGCGCATATGCCAGAAGTTGTTGCCGAGGGTAGGCGCTCTATTAACAACCTTCAGCGATCTGCTGCACTCATTCTTGTAAAGACTGTTTATACCGCGGCTTTAGCGCTCTATTGCATTATTGCGCCACCATACCCCTTTATTCCTGTTCAGATGTCGCTGCTTTCATTTGCAACCGTTGGCCTGCCATCTTTTGTTTTGGCGCTTGAGCCAAATCACGATCGCGTAAAGGGTAACTTCCTGGTCAACATTTTACGCAAGTCACTACCTGCTTCTATTGCGGTAACTATCACGCTTGCGCTTCTTATGACTGCAGGTCATCTGTTTAAGTTGAACCTGTCTCAGGTGTCTACGATGGCGCTTATCACCACCGCAACAGTTGGTTTTGCACTGCTCAGAGGGATTTCTTTGCCGCTCACCAAGCTCCGCATTGCGCTTCTTGTTGTATGCATTGCCATTGTTGTTGGCGGATGTACGGTTGCTCAGGACTTCTTCCGTATTGCACCTCTCACCCCACGCATCTTGCCGTACTTGGCAATTTGTCTGGTGATTTCCGTTATTATCTTCAACAGAATTTCCGAGCGTTACACTCACAACTATACAAAGGATCGATTCTTTGACCTGGTTGTGAGATTAATGGGAGGAAAGTCAACTTATAGCTCTTCTGCTGATATAAACGATTAAACTGAAGCACAAGCAAAGGGTTGTGGAGGGTGTATGCGTTGTCCAAACTGTGGATCTGAGGTCGATGAAGGGGCTTTAACCTGCCCTCATTGTCAGATTGATCTAAGTTTGACCCAAAGGATTCCTGTTACTCAAGCTCAGTGGTGCCCTCATTGTGGCGCCTTGGTGGCTGCCGGCGCAGAAAGCTGCCCAAAGTGCGGCCTTCCTCTGCCACAGGCAGTTCCTGCTGCTCGTCCTGCTAGAGCCATCAGGCCCACACGCAACATCAAGCTTCCAGAGATTGACGCCGCTTCGGCACCTGGCGAGAAGACCGATCCGCTCGTAGACGCAGAGTATGATGCATCCTCTTCTGTCGCAGCAGATTCCACTGTTTTGCAACAAATGCCAGCCGACAACGCTGATCCAGACACTACGAGCGCGTTTGCTTCGGTAAGTCGCAGGCCAGCTCCTCGCTTTGAGTCTGCAATCCCTTCCGAGCCTTCAAAAGAGAACCTCCCTGAAGCTGAAGGAATCCCTCGTACTCGCGTTATTCTGCTTTCAGCACTTCTTGTTACCTCGCTGGTAGTAGCTGCAATCTTTGTCATCACGCACCCGTGGGACCCTCAGGCAACCGACAATCGCGCAAAGGTTGAGGCGCCAGTCTCATCTACTCCTACCACCACTCCGGTTACGCACCTCACGGGTCAAGACACCAGTGCAACTCAGCAAAATACAAGTTCGGATGCTGTTTTTGACGCGCTTGATAGTGATTATCAGAAGCTTGGAGACCTCTCAAAGCGTCTTGATGATAACGAGAAAACCTTTGATCAGCTTGCCATTACTGGCTCTGATCAGGAGCGCGCTGATGCTCAACAGGAAGCAGAGCAGATCTCGCTGGATATTAGTAATGTTATCTCTGACCTTTCTAGTCTTGATGACTCCAACGGAAACTATCGTCAGACTATTGAAAATCTCACCAAACTGGGTAACTGGCTTCGTAATCGCTCTGATGCTTTGAGTGAGGGATGGAAGCGCTCTGTGGCTTCTTCTAATCCTTCTCAGGACAAAGAGCACATCTTGGCGCCAGTCGATAACATCAGAGACTCAAGTGGTTCCAGCTCATACCAGAAACTTTTTGATGAAAATTACGTGAATTGGAAGCCACAAAAGCAGTAAATCTCTACCGTTCAGCTGCTTTAATTTCAAAAATCTCATCATACTGGTAAAATAATTAGGTTAGAAAAGAAGTTCTTTATTACTAAGGGTTTCTCGCGTTTTCTTCTTCTCTTAGATGTAAAGAAGCTTGGAGGAATTATGTTTGGACTTGATCCATTGTATACACCAGAGCGCCAGGTCACTGGTGCTGAGGTAGCAGTCTTTGATACCAACAAGGGAATCATTAAGGTTCAGCTTGACGGTAAGGGCGCACCTATTCATGTAGCAAACTTCTGCGAGCTTGCAGAGTCTGGCTTCTATGACGATACCAAGTTCCACCGTCTTGTCCCTGGTTTTGTTCTTCAGGGCGGAGATCCTAATACTCGTGAGATGAGTGTTGAGGATGTTATTTTTGGTAACCCTGGTCCTGATGGAATCCCTGGTACCGGTGGTCCTGGTTATCGCATCAAAGAGGAGTTCACCACAAATCCTAACAACTCCCACGTTGACGGTGCTCTTGCTATGGCTCGTTCTCAAGATCCAAATTCTGCGGGTTCGCAGTTCTATTTCTGTCTTGGTCCACAGCATGGCTTGGATTCCGGTTACACCGTATTTGGTACAACTATCGAGGGAATGGACGTCATTTCCCAGTTAAAGGTTGGCGATATCGTCAATTCCATTAGAATTGAAAACGCTTAAAGCCAAGTCGCACAAACTCTTGGAGGATATTGTGAATCAACAGGCATTTGAGTTAGGTAAATCTGCATATGATCAGGGCGACTGGTTTGTAGCTATCAGTCAGTTTGATGTGGCTAAAGAGCCAGGCGAGGTAAACGGTCAGATTGACCACCTTCTTGGAAACGCTTATATGAAGCTTGGACAGTTTGATTCCGCAGCTTCTGCTTACAAGTCCGCTCTTGCTGACGCTTCCTATGGCAAGGTTGGCGCTCTCTCTACTAATCAGGGTCGCGCACTTCTGGCTGCTGGTAGGGTACAGGAGGCTATTGCTGCCCTTACTAACGCTGTCCAGGACGCCTCTTACGCAACTCCTTATAAGGCACAGCTTGCTCTTGGTTCTGCATACGAGAAAATCGGTGATATTCGCAACGCCGGCATTGCTTACAGAAACGCTGCAGTTGACGAGAAGAACCCTAATCCTTCATCAGCACTTTGCAGCCTAGGCGCATGCTTTATGGGTCTGAACAGACCTGTTGATGCAGTTGAGGCATATCGTACTGCTCTTGATTTTGCTAATCCTCTGGATAATTCCAATAAGATTTATGCAGATCTTGGTCTTGCATACGTTGCAGCAAATCGCATGTCTGAGGCAGTTGATGCCTTTACTCACGCAACCGCAGATGGCAGCTTTGTCCTGTCTAATCAGCAGCAGTCTGCTTTTGATGCAGCTCGCAAGGCTATTACTGCAATGGCTTCTGGCAAGCCATCTGAGACTGATGCCTTCCTTCAGGCAGCTGGCTACAGTGCCTACGATCCACTGGATCCTACAGGTATGTCCGGCGAGCTCATCCCTTCTGCAGAAGATACTGGCTTCTTCCAGATTACTGAGCAGGAGATCATTGAGCAGGACAAGAAGGACAAGAAGATTAGGCGTAAGCATCGCCATACCGGCCTTAAGGTCTTCATCACTATTCTTATTTTGCTTATCTTAGCTGTTGGTGGCGCTGGTTATGCTTACTATCGTGGCTATGGATGGCCAACCCAACAGTCTGTTGTTCAGGATATTTTCAACGCTAAGGCACAGGGCACCGATATTGGTCGCTATGTCTCTAGCTCTGTCTCTAGTACAACGCTTCAGCAGATTTCCAACAGCCTGCCAACAAGCTCCGCTGTTACCATCAACGGTGTCGACCAGAGCATGACTCACTCTACAGTTAATGCTTCTGTCAGTCTTTCTAATGGCGGCAACGTTGACTACACCATTGAGCTTGTCCGTGATGGTATTGGCTGGAAGGTTGCAAGCGTTACCACTTCATACGTAAGCCAGAATAACCAGAACTCCGGCACAACTTCTGGTACTAACGGCTCTAATTCGGGAACTACCTCTGGAACTAATGGATCTAACTCCTCAAATTCCTCTAATAGTTCCTCCAGCTCTTCAAAGTCTGGTAACTAGTACTAAACTGTTTTAACCGTTCTTTCTGCAGGATAATTACGCACACGCGTAGCACGTTTGATTGGATATCATGTCTATCTTCGATTCGCTCTTCGGAGAATATGGCGGAGACCTAGCCATCGATCTGGGAACTGCAAACACCCTTGTTGCAGTTCGTGGTCAGGGTATTGTCATCAATGAGCCATCGGTTGTTGCAATCGATAAAAGCGAGAGCCGCGTTCTGGCCGTTGGCGCTGATGCAAAGCGCATGATTGGCCGTACTCCTGGCTCCATCATCGCTGAGCGCCCTCTTAAAGACGGCGTCATTGCAGACTTTGATGTTACCGAGGTTATGCTTCGTTACTTCATCGAGAAGGCACGAGAGCGCAAATATCCTTGGTCGCCACGTCCACGCGTAGTTGTTTGCGTTCCTTCTGGCGTTACATCTGTCGAGAAACGCGCTGTTTTTGAAGCAACTATTCAGGCAGGCGCTCGCCAGGCATTCTTGATTGAAGAGCCTATGGCTGCAGCTATTGGTGCAGACCTTCCAATTGAGGATCCAACCGGTTCTATGGTTGTAGACATTGGTGGCGGTACTACCGAGGTTGCCGTTATCTCCATGGGCGGTATTGTTGTCTCGCAGTCCATTAGAACTGCAGGTGACGAGTTTGATCAGACTATTCTTGAGCATGTTCGTGATGCGTACAACCTCTCTATTGGTGAGCGTACCGCAGAAGATATCAAGATTAAGGTTGGCTCAGCAGCTCCTCTTGCAGAAGAGCTTGACGTTGAGGTAAACGGTCGTGACGTCATGAGTGGTCTTCCAAAGACAGTTCGTATTGAATCAGAAGAGATTCGTCGCGCTCTTGATCGTCCTCTTGATGAGGTCACTAAGGCAGTTAAAGATGCGCTTGATGTGACTCCACCAGATCTTGCCTCCGATCTTATGTACTACGGTATTTTGCTTACCGGTGGCGGCGGAATGCTTCGCGGTCTTGATCAAAGACTTCGCGAAGAGACTGGCGTTCCCGTTAACGTAAGCCCAACCGCTCTAGAAAATGTTGTTACCGGTTGTGCAAAGGTTCTTGAGGCTAACGCATTGTCCGGTGGATTTGTTCAGAGTGCAGGCCAATAAATATGCCATTGTCTCATCAGATCCAGGGTGCTTCATCAGGCCTTGGATCTAACAATAATAAGCATACGGGCGGCCGTAGTTTTATTATTCTTTCGCTGCTTTCAATTGTGTTATTGACGGTTAGCGCTCGTATGGGTGCAGGGGGACCGCTCGAGATGGTTCGAGGTGGGTTCTCTACTATTACCATGCCTTTTAGAATGGCAGGTTCTGCTATTGCTATGCCTTTCCAGGGCATTGGTAACATTTTTAGTAACTTAACAGCTGACCAGCAAACGCTTTCTGACCTTAAGGCAGAAAACGAGCAACTGCGTTCAAGAAACGCAGAGCTTGAAGAGACAAATCAGTCCACGCAGCGTCTGCAGGGTCTTCTCGACCTCAAAAATACTTATAACCTGCAGTCTACGGGTGCCCGTGTCATCTCTGGCTCTACTGACTCGTTCAATAACACCATTGTGATTGACAAGGGAACTTCGTCTGGACTGGCTGTTGGCATGCCTGTTGTTGATAGCGGCGGCGTTATTGGCCAGATTATTGAGTGCGGTCCTACCACCTCTACCGTTCGTCTTATTACTGACGAGAAGAGCGGTGTGGCTGCTATGGTTCAAAGTAGCCGAGCTCAGGGCATGCTTATGGGTTCCGCTTCAAGGCAGATTACCCTTAACCTGATCAACACTAACCAGAAGGTTGCTGTAGGCGATACGGTAGTTACCAGTGGCCTTGGTGGCGTGTTCCCTAAGGGCCTTCCTTTGGGTAAGGTTACCAGTGTTGAAGCAGCTCCAGGATCGCTCTATTACACCATTGTTATTGAGCCTTTTGGAAATGTCAGTACCAATGAGGAAGTAATGGTTATCACGTCTCTTTCTGAGGAGCAAAAAGCTACCGCAGATGATATTGCAGAGGCAGATAAGCAAAACACTCCAACAGCAACTAATTCTGACAGTAAGGATAAAGACTCCAAAGACGGATCTTCGAGTTCTTCATCAAGCAACTCGTCTGGCAACGGCTCTACAAACAACACAACAAATTCCCAGCAGAATGCAACAGTTGCTGCTCCAACGGGTAATACACAACATAACAGCGGAAGAACAGATTAAGGGGGATGTATGCAGGTTTCTGATAGAAATAAAAACACACGCAGCATCACCGTTCTTGCTGTTGTTTGCTTCATTTTGCAGATTATGCTTACACCACAGGTTTCTTATGGTGGGGGAGTCATCGATTTTGCACTGATTTTCTCGGCAGCTATTGCCCTAAGGTATGGTGGCAAAACTGGCGTAGTAAGCGGCTTTATTGCAGGTCTAATCTATGATCTGACTTCTGCCAATCCCATTGGCCTCATGGCACTCTTGCTTGTGGTGAGCTCTTATTTCATGGGCCAAGAGGTAAGAGACAGAATCTCTGGCAATTTTGGTACTTCTATGGGTTTTGTTGCTCTTCAAACTTTTGGTGTCACCTTTATGTATCAGCTCATTAATTCTTTGATTGGCTCTGGTGGCAACTTCTTTGAGGGACTGTTGTTTAAGTCTTTCCCTACCATGTTGTTCACTCTTTTGGCTGCTCTACCTGTTTTCTATGTGCTTTCGCATTCCCAAAGATCTCACTCTTCTTTGGGTGGAACAACGCTCTATCGCGGATCTCACCGAGCTCCACAGCGCCTTAAATAAGGGGATAGTATGAATTTCACCCTTGTTATCCTTGCTTGTTGCGCTGTCGCAGCAATTGGTTTGATTATCGTATACCTGACCTTTGGTAGAAAAGATTCGCCATTTACCTTTGATATTGGTGGCGGCGCTCCCAAGGCGTCTGGTGGTTCTGATGGCTCTGCCGAGAAGACCCTCTCGTCCAGACTTATCGGATTTGCAATTGCTGTTGGCGGCATGTTTGCCGTGCTTATTGGTCGTCTTTGGACCATGCAGCTCTTATCGTCAGCTGACTATACTGAGCAAGCAGAGAGAAACCGTACACGAACAGTTACTACAGCCGCGCCTCGTGGTCGTATTCTGGACAGAAATGGCGTAGAGATTGTTACTAACAGGCCAAGTCCAACGGTAGTAGCTCGAGCAGATGTCGCTGAAGACTACGTTAAACTGCAGATTCTTGCCAACCTCTTGGGCATGCCCATGCTAGCGGTGCGCAGAAAAATTATGGATACCTCAGATGGTGCTCAGGCGCTTCGTACTGTTTCTGTAGACGTGTCTAGGCGCGTAGTTGCCTACATTTACGCTCACGGTGCTTTGCTTGACGGTGTTTCAATTGAGGAGCGCACCCAGCGCGCCTATCCAAACGGTTCTCTTGCAGCTCATGTTGTTGGCTACACCGGAACCGTTACACAAGAGCAGCTTGAAAGCAGTAAAACTGCGGATGGCGGCTTTGTGTATGCCCACGGCGATATCGTGGGACAAACGGGTGTTGAGTATCAGTACGAGTCCGCTCTTCAGGGTGTTCGTGGTGAGCAAACGGTATATGTTGATGCTGCTGGTAATGTTTTATCTCACTCAACGTCTATTGCTCCTCAGAGCGGCTCAGATGTTGTTTTGACCATTGATGCAAACATTCAAAAAGCTGCAGAAGCATCGCTTGTCAGTGTTATCAACACGGTTAGGTCCCAAGACTTCCAGGGTCGTAGTGCAAGCGTGGTTGCGCTTGATTGCACTAACGGCGAAGTCATTGCTATGGCAAGTTATCCAACGTATTCTCCTTCAATGTTTGTTGGCGGTATTGCCAGCTCTGACTGGGATACGCTTTCTTCTGAAGAGGCAAACTACCCGCTGATGAACCGCGCTATTGCTGGCCAGTACCCATCTGGCTCTACCATCAAGGCGCTTACTACCTTTGCTGGACTCAAATACGGCATTTGTGATGGAAATTCCAGTTGGTATTGCACAGGTTTTTGGACAGGATTTGGCGAGCAGTACGGTATGCACTGCTGGCTACTTTCTGGACACGGTACCGTTAATCTCATTACCGGCATTACTAACTCGTGCGACATTGTTTTTTATGAGATTGGTAAGGGCTTCTTCTATAACAACGATCATCCAGAGGGCATGCAAGAGACATTCCGCGCCTTTGGACTTGGTGCGCTTTCTGGTATTGACCTTCCGGAAGAAGCATCTGGCCGCGTTCCTGATGCAGAGTGGAAGTGGAATTACTTTACCAGCTCGCCTGATGATGCTCGTAAGTGGCAGGGTGGTGACAACTGTAACCTTGCTATTGGTCAGGGCGACCTGCTGGTAACCTGTCTTCAGATGGCAAATGCGTACTGTGGCATTGCAAACAGAGGTCCAATTTATAAGCCACATGTCCTGAAGAGTATTAACGCCAGAAACGGTAACGGCTCTGTTATTGAGTACAAAAACGAGGTCATTCTGTCGCCAGAAGAAAAAGATGAACACCGAGACATTGTTGCTCGTGGTCTTTACGGCGTTGTATATGAAGAAGCCGCACATCAGACTGTCCATTGGACCAATTTAGATGTTACTGTTTGTGGCAAGACGGGTACTGCTGAACAACAGTCTGTTGGCGAGCCAGTTGGTTGGTTTGTTGGCTATGCACCGGCTGATAAACCTCAGTACGTTGTTGCTGCAAACCTTGACTGTGCGCCTTCTGGTGCAGGATCTGGTATGTATATTGTTCGAGACGTCTTTGGCGCAATTTATAATCAGCCAGACAACGTTGGTAGGTAAGGAGGCGAGAAACCCATGGCACTTGATTCATCTGCAGTTACAAAACAGAGAATGAACTCTCCCTTTAGAAGGCGTGGAGGTATTCCTTCAGGCGGTCTTGCTAAGAAAGAGAGGCTTACTGGTAAGAATGTTCTGAACAATCTTTATCTAGCGCAGCTTGTTCCCGCGGCTCTTCTCGTCCTCATTGGTATTGTGGTTATTTGGACCGCATCAATGAACATTGCCGAAGCCAGTTTTCCTAGGCATCTTCTTGGTATTGGCTTGGGCCTTGTTTTTGCCACGCTTATGTGGCGCTATGACTATAGAGCACTAGCAAATATGACAAACGTGCTGCTTGTCGGCGTTGTTGTATTGATGATTTTGCCTAAGGTTCCAGGCTTTGGTGTCTCGGTCAAGGGTATGACTGGTTGGGTTAATATCCCGTTTGTTGGCTTTAGATTTCAGCCGTCTGAGCTGGGAAAGATTGTCACAATCTTCCTTATGGCTTCAGTGTGCGCTCAGTATAACGGCAAGGTAGAAACACTGAGAGACTATGTAAAGCTTTGTGGAACATTGATGGTTCCCTTCGGCTCCATTATGCTTTTGCCTGACCTGGGAACTGGCTTGATTATTTTGGTTATCGGAGCTACCATCATCATTTGCTCTGGTGCAAAACGTTCTTGGATTCTTGTGACCGTTCTTTTGCTCATTGCTGTTGTTGCTCTTGTTGTTGTGACTTCTATGATTCCTGGTATTCCTCACATTCTTAAGGAGTACCAGATGAAGCGTCTTACCGTCTTCTTGGATCCTTCCGTTGATCCGTCGGGAGACGGCTATAACCTGCAACAGGCAAAGATTGCCGTAGGTTCTGGTGGCTTTATTGGAAAAGGACCAGGTAACGCTACGCAGGCAAGTGGACGATTCTTACCAGAGGCACACACAGACTTTGTTTTTGCACTCTTCTCGGAAGAGTTTGGCTTCCTTGGTGCGTTTGTTATGCTTTCGCTCTTTGCATGGATGATTTTTGCAACCATTCTGTTTGCCATGAAGACCGAGAATACCTTCTCTAAGCTGGTACTTGTTGGTTGTGCAGCCATGTGGTCGTTCCAGGTTTTACAGAATGTTGGCATGTGTATTGGTATCATGCCTATTACTGGTATTCCATTGCCTTTTATCAGCTTTGGATCAACATCGATGATTGCCCAGCTTGTTTCTGTAGGAATCGTCCAGTCTGTTTACAGACATAGAACAAAGGCGGCATAAGCCATGGCAAAAAGAAACAGCTTGGGCAAACTTGCTACCTCTGTATTACAAGAATTCCGCGGGTCACTTTCATCTCTAGAGCCAACTTATACGCATATCTACGTTGATTCCCTTGCTTCTGAAGAGGTAATCCTGGCTGTACATTCGTATTTTATGCCAGAGAGAACAGATGCAACGGTGCGCGTCTCTAAACTTGCCGACGGTGTTTCGTTTGTTTCTGGAGGCATTGGTCGCACGGGAAAGAATGCTGCTATTCCTGATATTGCGGTGATTATTCCTACGCCAACATCACAGTACGAGGACGCCCTTACCATGTTGGTAAGTCATTCAATTCCTTGTGCGGTGGTTGTAGAGTCTGCAGTTGAAGCGCAACAAATTGCTGATACGCTCTACAACACGGGGCTTATTAGCATTGTTGCGGGTACCACTGAAGAAGTGCTCTTTGATCGACTCTCTTCATGGATTGCAACTGCAACAGAAAAATCAGTCTCTTTTGCGGCAGCGTATCCTCTTTGTAGAACTCAAGTGGTCAAACAGATAACTGCTGCTTGCGCTAAAGAAAATGCAGCTATTGGAGCTGTGGCATTTGTTCCTGGCTCTGATATGCCGCTGATGACAGCGCGCCAGATTAGGATGGCACTTGATATTACCGCCGCCTATAACATCAATATGAGTGTTGAAACCATCGCCGAACTTCTCGGCGTTGTGGGTGCGGGCTTTGGATACCGTACGGTTGCACGCACGGTCGCAGGCACAGTTCCAGGATTTGGCTGGGCGCTTAAGGCTGGCATGGGGTACGCAGGTACTCACACTACTGCTCGCGTCATTCACGCGTACGCTCGCAAAATTGCCGAGAAACGCGATGGGGTAGCAGCTGATTCTTCTACCAAAACTGGCGCTTCGAGTGCTTCTACAGGCGCAAGCGCAACAGCAGATACAAATTCACAATCAAATACCGTAGAGATAGCAACTACACAGTCCCTCGCCAAAAGATAGAAAGTAGACTATCGTGCGTGTTAAACGAGAAAATCTCTTCCATCTCATTGAGCCCATGCTTCCACATGTCGAGAAACCCTCAAGATACTTAAATCACGAGTGGGGAGCAGTAGAGGAGCAAGAGGGCCCTTTTCACGTTTGTATGGTCTACGCCGACGTGTACGAGGTGGGTCAGCCTAATTTGGGCATTGCCATTATCTATAACGCTTTGAATAAGGCACCTCATATTTCTTGTGAGCGCGCCTATCTGCCTTGGGTTGATATGGCAGCTTTGATGCGCAAACGTAATGTTCCTTTGCTTTCGTTGGAGGGTGCTGCGCCTTTAGCATCTTTTGACGTGGTGGGCTTCACCCTTGCGCATGAAATGATCGCAACCAATATTATAGAAACGCTTGATTTAGCAGGCATTCCATTGCTCGCTGAAGAACGTGATGAAGAGGACCCACTAATTTTTGGTGGCGGTCCTTCTGTTTGGAACTCAGAGCCAGTGGCCCTGCTCTTTGATGCAATTCTTTTAGGTGATGGCGAAGAAGCGCTGGTAGAGATGTGCGAGTGCGTGAGAACTTCCAAGCTTGACGGAGTTTCTCGCCAAGAGATTTTGCAGAGGTTGTCTGAGATTCAAGGTGTCTACGTGCCGTCGCTTTATCAGATTGTGCACGACAATACCTCAACACGCTGGGGCTATGCGGTCCCTAAAGAGGGAAGCGGTGCGCCAAGCGTGGTGTATAAGCGCTGTCTGCCAGATCTTTCGGTGACTGACCCTGTGGCTCAGCGCATTGTTCCGTATACCGAGATTGTGCAAGACAGGCTGGCGCTTGAGATTCAGCGCGGATGCGCTCGTGGATGCAGGTTTTGTCAGGCTGGTATGACCTATCGACCTGTTCGTGAGCGCCCGGCTCAACAGATTGTTAAAGCAGGTGAGGAAGGTCTTCTGAAGAGTGGCTATGATGAGGTTTCGCTCACGTCGCTCTCTACAACAGATCACTCTCAGTGTGGCTATATTCTTCGCCGTATGAATTCTGACCTACGTAAACGTGGCGTGCGCATCTCTATTCCGTCACAGCGTATGGACGCGTTTGGCGCGGAGATGGCAGACGCAGTTTCTACTTCAAGGCGCGGTGGCCTGACGTTTGCTCCAGAAGCAGGCTCTCAGCGCATGCGTGACGTCATCAACAAAAATGTTACCGAAGATGATCTTGAGTCCGCAGCTAGAAATGCGTTCGAAAACGGCTGGCGCCGCATGAAGCTCTACTTTATGATGGGCCTTCCAACAGAAACCGATGAAGACATTCAAGCCATTCCCGCAGTTGCAAAGCGTATTTTAGATATCGGTCGAGAAATTGGCGGCAAGGGCGTTACGGTTTCTGCTTCCGTTGCCGTATTTGTGCCCAAGTCCTACACGCCATTCCAGTGGGTTGGCCAGATTTCTCGTGAGGAAGCCCAGCGTAGACAGCAGTTGCTCTTGTCCTCAAATCACGATAGGGGACTCAAGATTGCCTATCATGATTCTGGCACTTCGCTGGTAGAAGGCGCGCTGTCAAAGATGGGCCGCGACGGCTTTGATCTGATTTACCAGGCATGGGAAAATGGTTGCAAGTTTGATGCATGGACCAGCGAGTTTAATCTTGATGCTTGGAATGCGGCAGCAGAAAGTCTGGGTTTCTCGCTCTCTGATATTGCAACAGAAACCTTTGATATCCAGGCAAAACTTCCTTGGGATCACACATCTCCTGGCGTGTCCAAGGGCTACTTACAGCGAGAATATCGTCGAGCCATGGACGAAGTCACCACACCAGACTGTACGTTTACCTCTTGTACAGGATGTGCGGTATGCCAGACTTTGAAGGTCGACAACGTTTTGATGGGGGTGCGCTCATGACGGATACGCAGAAAGAGAGCGTAGCTCCTGAGGTGGCTGAGCCCGTGAAGAAGGATCGGCGCGCTGGTAGACCGCAGATCCAGCCAGAGATTATGACGGAACGTGGAGCAGAGATTTTTAGGCTTCGCGTGGCTTACAAGAAAGACGACCGCCTTGCGTTTTTAGGACACCTTGAGCTTATTGGCACCATTGAGCGCTGTGTTCGTAGAGCTCAGCTGCCATTTAGGGTGGGAAATGGCTTTGCAAAGCGCATGGGTGTGCAGTTCTCTCAGGCGCTTCCTGTTGGCGCCTCGTCTGAGGCGGAGTACTTTGACTTGAAGCTCACCGAATATGTGGACCCGGATGAGGCACTAGAGAGGCTGTTGTCGGCAACGCCTCCCGCGCTTGCTCCGTTTGCTGCCAACTACGTTGACCGGTCGCTGCCAGCGCTTGAAGCATGGTTGAATGCTGCTCACTGGAGATGCGACATTTTGGGAGACGGCCTTAAGTCCGAGGCGTTGCGTTGGGGGTTTGAGGATCTTCTCGCCAAAAAAGAGCTGACGTACATGCGCGGAGACAAGCAAAAAGTGGTCAATTTAGAGACAACGTTTGCGGGCTATAAGATTTCTGAGAGCTCATCTGAAACGTGCATTTCATTTGAGCTTGACACGCTGCAAGATCCACGAGCGGCGCTTAGACCTGCGGTTTTGATCTATGAGGCACAAAGAATTGCAGCTGAAGCGGGGCTCGATGGACTGCAAGGCATTGACTCTTTGAAGGTGTGTCGCACCTCACAGGCACACGTTTCAGAAAATGGACTCCTTGTGAAGCCTCTATAACATGTAGTTTTGTCTTGGAATTTTCTGAAATATGCAGTAGACTATTTCGAGTTGTGTTTCTCGCCGAGGGACATGGGACACCGACAGTTTCCCGCGGATGCCACAGGTCACGGCGGCGAAGATCTTTGCTCGGATCTTCAGAAATGCAAAGATAGTATTAATCGTTGCAAGAATCAGCAATGAAGGGTTACACACATGTACGCAATCGTAGCAACTGGTGGCAAGCAGTATAAGGTTGCCAAGGGCGACGTAATCAGCGTCGAGAAGCTTGATGCGCAGCCTGGCGATAAGGTAAAGCTTGATGTTCTTATGCTTAACGACGGCAAGAAGGTTGTTGCTGACGCTGCCACTCTTTCCTCTAAGAAGGTTACCTGTGAGGTTCTTGAGCAGTACAAGGACAAGAAGGTCCTCGTCTTCAAGTTCCACAAGCGTAAGCGCTATCACCGCGCCAACGGTCACCGTCAGAACCTTACTAAGCTGAAGGTTACCGCGCTCCCTACCGCTCGTAAGGCTGCTGCTAAGGCATCCGACGAGTCTGCAGAGTAATTGGTCACTTCTGATATTGAGATAGGCAGGTAGCATTTATGGCACACAAGAAAGGTCTCGGCTCTTCCCGCAATGGTCGCGACTCACAAGCACAGCGCCTTGGCGTTAAGATTTACGGTGGTCAGGCAATCAAGGCTGGCCAGATTATCATCCGTCAGCGTGGTACTCACATCACTCCTGGCGTAAACGTTGGTCGCGGCAAGGATGACACTCTCTTTGCACTTTGCGATGGCGTTGTTGAGTTCAAGAAGGGTGCTAAGCACGTCGTTAACGTCGTTGCTGCTGAGGCATAAGTTTTCTTGAACATCCACAGTTCATTCAAGGGGTCCTTCGGGGCCCCTTTTTGTTTCTCGCGGTATTTTGCCCTTGGCGTTACCGTTCACAGTTTCTAATTTGTTTCTTAATGTATTTCTTGACACAATTTGGCAAAGTAATGGTATTCTTCTTACATTGCAATTTACGCTTTTGGGAGGAGGACATATCATGCGCGCTACATGCACTCAGCAGTGGTGGTGGAACAACTTGTCTTTCTCCGGTCAGCGATGAGTTGCTTCTGCATACGCATTTAGAGGCTCTCGGGTGACCGAGAGCTTTTTTTGTGCGTACGTTTCTTGCTAAATCCGGATGGCGAGAAACCCGTGTTGTTAAAAGTTTTATTTGTACGTTTTAGTTTTGCGTTAAAGGAGTTTGTATGTCTACAGAAAATCTCAATGAGGTCAACGCCGCAGGCACAGAGACAGGATCTGCAGTGCAGGCACCACGTGTTGTTGCTGTTTCAAAAAATGCAGGAGTATTGGATGTTACTTCTCTAGTCCTTGTTGCCGTCCTTATTGCTGCTGGTTTTATTCTTAACCTGACCGTTGGTAAGGCAATTAGCGCTATTGGTATTGGTCCAGAGTTCATTATTGCATCGTTCTGCCTGGCCATTCTTCTGCTGAAGCCAACTGCTGTTCAGAGTCTGGTTATTGGTCTTATCGCAGCTACCGTTATTCAGCTGACTACAACTGTTCCTGGAGCTGATTTTGTTGCAGAGGGCGCAGCTTCACTTGTTATGTTTGCCTTCACAAGGTCCGCTCTTGCAGATAAGCCAGTAATGCCAGCAATTGGTTCTTTTGTAACCACTCTTATTTCTGGCCTGATCTTTGCTGCCATTGCTATTCCAGCCAAGGGTGCAACTATTGAGCTTTTCTACGTAATGCTTCCTGTCATCGTGGGAACTGCATTCTTTAATGCTATTGTTGTTCAGGTTCTTGCGGCTCCTCTTAAGAAGGTTTTGGGTCGATAAGTTCTTAGATACGCACATATTTCCTGGAGAACACTGTGTCTATTATTGAAGTTCAATCTGTGTCATATAGCTATCCTGATAGCTCAGCGCATGCTCTGAATGAGCTGTCACTGAGCGTTCAGGAGGGTGACTTTGTAGGTATTGTTGGTCCTTCTGGCGCAGGCAAGTCCACGCTTGCTCTTGCGCTTTCTGGCGCTATTCCTCACCACTTTAGAGGTAATTTCTTTGGCAAGATTCTTGTCTCTGGAATGGATACCTGTACGGTTGTCTTAACTGATATCTCTAAGATTGTGGGATCCATTACCCAAGATATCAATGCGCAGATGGTTGCTTCAATTGTTGAGGATGAGCTTCTCTTTGGTCTTGAGAACTTTGCTGTTCCTCACGCAGAGATTCCAGAGCGAATTACCTATGCGCTAGAAACAGTTGGTATTGCCAACCTTCGCTTTAGAGAGATTGCTTCTCTTTCTGGCGGTCAGAAGCAAAAGGTTGCTATTGCAGCACTTTTGGCACTACAGCCACAAGTTATGGTGCTTGATGAGCCAACAGCAGCCTTAGATCCAACGTCGTCTGAGTTAATCTTCCAGACACTTTCAGAGCTCAACAAAACCAAAGGTATTACGGTTGTGGTAATTGAGCAAAAAGTTGGTCTTCTCGCCAAGTATTGCTCAAAGATTGCCGTTATGGACAAGGGTGCCATATGTGCTTTTGGCAGCGGTGAGGAAGTGTTCTCACAGGTAGATTTGCTGCAAGAGGTTGGTGTTGACGTTCCTCGTTGCGTGCGCGTCTCAAAGGGCGTCCATGAGCTCTCTCATCAGTCTGAGTATGCTCACTTGTTATCTGAGGCGGACAGAGCCGTCTGCGATGAAACTGCGTTGTCAGTTCAGTCAGCCGCCAAGCAGCTTGCATGCTGTGTTGGTGCTTTACAGCATCGTAGTATTTCTCTTACAGAGAGCGCTGAATCACCAGCTACTGATGCTGTTGAGCTAGCAGGGGAGACGTATCTTCCAAAAATAGATGGTCCTGTGGTTGCTGAGTCGAGCGGGCCATTTGACAGGATTGGCGTTCTTCAAGACGCTGAGCAGCCAAGTGTTCAATCTGTTCTTGACGTTATCGACGCTACCTTTAAATATCAGAATAGTACTGACGGTGTGGAGCGAATCTCTCTTAGCCTGCACCCCGGTGAGCTTGTGGCTCTTGTGGGTCAAAACGGTGCTGGTAAAACAACTTTAACTAAGCTGGTAAATGGCTTGTTGCGTCCTCGATCGGGAGACATTCATATTAAGGGTGCCTCATGCAAGGATTGGAAGACGTCGCAGATTGCCCAGCATGTCTCAACGCTGTTCCAAAATCCCGATTACCAGATTTGTAAAGAGAGTGTTCTTGAGGAGATTGCGTTTGGTCTTGAGCTCAAGGGTGCGTCTGCAGAGGATGCCCGATGCAAGGCGTTGGAAGTCATTGAGCGTATGGGACTGGACGCTGATGCGTCTCCGTTTATGCTTTCTCGTGGTCAGCGTCAGATGGTTGCGCTTGCATCTGTGGTTGCCTGCGAGCCAGATATTCTTGTGCTTGATGAGCCAACTTCGGGTCTGGATTACAAAGAGTGTATGCAGGTCATGAATATGGTCAAATCACTGTGCGAGAAGGGCTGTGCAGTTCTTATGGTCTGTCATGACATGGAGGTTGTACTGGACTTTGCCACAAGAATTGTCGTTATGGCTCATGGCAGCGTGTTAGATGATGGGGAAGTTACACAGATCTTCTCGACAGATGAGGTGTTGGAGGAAGCGTATGTTGAGGCTCCTCAGATGATTCAGCTGTCAAAGCTTGCTGGAGCACACGTGGATTCATCATTTACTGGGCTTAGCAGTGCTTCAGAGGTGCTTGACGCATTGCAGCATCAGTTTGAGATTGCTCGTATTGCAGCCACGCTTAATGGTAAGGAGGCTCCTCGTGGGTAGTGTTATTGATTACACCGAAGGAACAAGCTTCCTTCATAAGGCAAATCCCGTGGCCAAGCTTGTATTTGCGCTTGAGCTCTTTGTGGCCGCCTTTGCCGCTCAAGGAACGCTTGAGGTGCTTTCAGTGCTGGCGCTCACTATTCTTGTGGGAGTTGTCTCACAGAACGCTCTGAAGACTTTTAAGTTGGTATTTGGCTTTGCCGTTTTAGGCCTTATCTTGTGCGTGGTGCAGACGCTTGTTGCCCCTGCTGGTCAAGTGCTCTTTTTATGCATCACGTTAGGTGGCTTAGAGCGCGGTTTTAACGTTGCTCTCAAAACAATTGCGCTGGCGCTGCCCCTGCTTTCTATGCTCTCGCTGATGCGCGTGGAAGACCTGATGAATGCGCTGGTAGAAGTGGCGTATGTTCCATATCCTTATGCATTTACCATTGCAACGGTTTTGCGCTTTGTGCCTGTCTTTGCTTCCGAGATGAACCATATCATGGAGGCTCAGATGGCTCGCGGTGTTGAGTTTGATACCAAAAATCCAATTAAGAAACTCCAGCTCACCATGCCCTTGATTGTTCCTCTGCTGGTAAGCTCTGTTAAAAAAGCTGATGCTTCAGCACTTGCGGCTGAGCAGCGAGGTTTTTATCTAAGGAACGCTTCATCTGCATTTAAACGCTATCCTTTGGCTCCATCTGACTTTGCTCTGATGATTCTTGGCATTGCGGTAATTGTTGTTATCCTCGTGTTCTCATAAGAACTTCTCGCGTTTTCACTGTGCTTCGCTGGTAAATGCCGTAACATTAAGGTATTAGAAGGAGGACACGTGGAAACTTTCACTGATCTTTGTCATATCAACGTTAAAGGCGGAGACGGCGGCGCAGGCTGCATGTCTTTTCGCCGAGAAGCATATGTACCTAAAGGCGGCCCTGATGGTGGCGATGGCGGTCACGGTGGCAATGTTGTCATTGTTGCAGACGCGCAACTTTCGTCCCTGATTGATTACCGCTACAAGCATCACTTTAAGGCCGAGCGTGGTACCCACGGTAAGGGTGCTCGCCGTCATGGCTCTGACGGACAGGATTTGCTGCTCAAGGTGCCCCTGGGAACCGTTGTGCGAGAGCTTGATCCAGAAACGCAAGAGCCACTCTACGAGATTGCCGATCTAACTTCTCCAGGTGAGCAGGTAGTTGTTGCTCCTGGTGGCAATGGTGGCCGCGGTAACATTCACTTTGTCACCTCAGTGAGGCGTGCACCAGCATTTGCCGAGAAGGGCGAGCCAGCCCAAGAGCATTGGATTGAGCTAGAGATGAAGCTTATGGCAGATGTGGCCTTGGTGGGCATGCCTTCTGTTGGTAAGAGCTCTCTTATTGCACGTATCAGTGCAGCTCGTCCAAAGATTGCTGACTATCCTTTTACCACCCTTGTTCCAAACTTGGGCGTTGTTCGTGCACAGAACGGTCAGTCGTTTGTCTGCGCGGACGTCCCTGGTCTTATCGAGGGTGCCTCTGAGGGTAAGGGTCTTGGTCATCAGTTCCTTCGCCATATTGAGCGCACAGCGCTTATTGTCCATATGGTCGATGTTACCGGTGGCTATGAAGGTAGAGATCCTGTAGAGGACTACCACGCTATTAACGAGGAGCTTAAAGCGTACGCTTCAAAGCTGGCTGACCGCCCTCAGATTGTAGTAGCAAACAAATGCGATATGCCTGGTACAGAAGATGTCATCGAGGCTCTCAGAAAAGCCGCTGAGGCGGATGGCAGGACTTTCTTTGCTATCTCTACGGTAACTGGTTTAAATCTTGATGATTTTGTTACTACCTGTGCTGCAGAAGTGGCAGAGCTCCGCAAAGAAATTGCCATTACTACGCCAACGGTTGACCGCAGTGAGGCTTGGGAGCATCAGCGACTTCGTCGTGATAACAAACTTCGCATTGAGCGAGAAGAGCGTCATGCTTGGCGTGTCTCTGGCGGCCAGATTGAGCGCATGGTTATTCAGACCGATTGGGACAATGATGAGGCTGTGGCATATCTACAGCGTCGTCTTGATCGCATGGGTCTTGAAGTACAGCTGGCAAAGGCTGGTGCAGTTGACGGCGATGAGATTCGCATTCTTGAGCTTACCTTTACCTATGAGGATCCAAATAAACCAAATACAGATGGCATAGAGATTCCTGACGAGGACGCTTCAGATCAGCAATTTGAAGATGTTGAGTTTGAAGAGGCTCCATCTGATCCGTCTCATGTAGCTGAGGCTTCTTCAGAAACTGAGTAGAGTATGGCTGCCGACGTCTTAAATAACATGCACCCTGGCCTGCCTCGTTTAGGACAGGATAAAAACCGCACCTATCGTCTGGGAATCATGGGTGGAACCTTTGACCCCATTCATAACGGTCACTTGGTAGCCGCTGAGCAGGCATATGATGACCTTGATCTTGATGTGGTTGTCTTTATGCCTGCTGGTCGCCCCGCGTTCAAACAAAATAAGGGAGTTACCAGGGGAGAAGATCGTTACTCAATGACGCTTCTGGCAACCTCAGATAATCCTCATTTTGTTGCTTCTCGTTTTGAGGTGGATTATGAGGGCATCACCTACACCGCTGATACGCTCAGAAGATTGCGTAAGGTATATCCCTCTAACGTTGAATTTTTCTTTATTACTGGTGCAGATGCAATTGCTGATATTGTCACCTGGAAAGATGCACAGACCGTAGCAGAGCTTGCTCACTTTGTTGCTGCAACGCGTCCTGGTTATGAGCTGAGTCGTGCTCAAAAGGTTATTGCAGACTCACCTTATGACTTCAAGGTAACCTATCTTGAGGTTCCCGCACTAGCAATCTCATCAAGCTATCTGCGTAGTAGAGTTCAAAAAGGCCAGAGCCTTAGATATCTGACTCCCGATTCAGTTACAGGCTACATTCACAAGCATGGGCTTTATGGCGCCGACACAACGCCACTCAATTAAGTGGTCAAGCCAAAGTAATCTGCTGCTCAGATTGACATACGCTCGTATCAGGGCAGTGTCAAACAGGTGGAGATCAGGTTTGACTCAATATTTTGTAGGACATAATGGAAAGAACACTTATAGCAAAAGATATTGTCTACACCGCAGAACAACAGGCGCTTATTGATCAGCTTGAGTCTGATTTGAAGAGTCATATGTATCACAAGAACCCTAAGCGTTTTGCGCATTCTATCTCTGTGGGACATTGTGCAGAAACGCTTGCGCAGGCTTATGGTGAAGATATGTTGAGCGCTCGCGTTGCAGGTATTTTGCATGATTGGGAGAAACTTCTTCCTGATGCAGAAACCATCGAACTGGCAGAGCGCTTTCGTATCCAGACAGAAGCTCCTTATCAGAAAATTGTTGGGCTCTTACACGGTCCTCTCGCCGCAAAAACGCTACCAGCCATCTATCCTTGGCTTTCTGAGCAGATTCTCAGTGCCATTCAGAAGCACACTGCGGGCGATCGTCAGATGAGCAAGCTAGACAAAATCTTGTATGTAGCTGATCTTATTGAGCCTCTGCGTCCAAACTTTACATCGGTCGAAGAAGCAAGAAACGTATATTTACGTGGCGGTTCTCTCGATGAACTTTATGAGACGGCGTTTTGTAGCGTTATGATGTATGTGATTTCATCAAGGAGTTATTTGTATCCAAACTCAATTGCCCTATACAATGAGATGATTGAGAAGACATCTAAGTAGCTTGGCTACATGAGAAAACGGAGAAATTCATGGCTGTAACTTCACTTGAGCTTGCAAAGACTGCTGCAATTGCTGCAGATCAAAAGAAAGCTGAAGATATTCTTGTGCTTGACCTCACTGGTCTCAGTGACGTTTGCGATTACTTTGTTATCTGCACTGGTGGAAATGCTCGTTTGGCTGACGCTATTGTTGATGAAGTTCGCGAGAAGGTCACGGCAAACTGCGGCATTCGTCCAATTTCTACTGAGGGTCGTGACGGTCTCAATTGGATTCTTATTGATTACGGCTCAGTTGTTGTTCACGTATTCCAGCCTGAGGTAAGGTCCTACTATCGTCTTGAGCGACTTTGGGCGGACGCTCCTCGTGTAGAGCTAGATATTGAGGGTGCTATGACTTCTGAGATTCCTTATGCCGATCTTCCAGAGGATGCTTTGGCTCCAGCTTTTGAGCTTTCTGAGGATGACCTGGTAGACAATCTTCCAGAATCTGCTGATCCTACTGAGTAGTTTTGGTGTACTAGATTTGTTCGTTTTTACCTGTAGGCATGGTGTCTGAGACGCGATGTTCAAAGCGAAGATCTCTACCATACTGCACAGCATCTGTACCAAATTTATCTTTGAGTTTATCGGTTACCTCGGAGAGATGACGTAAGTCACTTCGAGGTTTCTTTTTTGTTGTAGGCCCAGGGGCTGCAGTGTCAAACGTGTCATTAAATTGATCAAAAAGAGACGTTTGAACAGGCTTGCTCTGTGTCTCATCTGTAAATGAGCTAATGCCAACGCCAAGCAGTCTTACTGGCTGCCCTTCTTTCCAAATGGTTGAAAGAAGACCAACGGCAATCTCTGCAAAGAGATGCTCATCGTCAGTTGGAGTAGACATTCTTTTTTGAGCGGTATGAGACTCTGTTGCAGAGGCTTTTACCTTAAGCGTTACGGTATAACCTTGTAACTGTTTGCGGCGAAGACGTCTGCCTACAACACCAGAAATGTGTCTGATGGCTTCTTCTATTTCTTGTTTATCAAACAAATCTGTTTCAAAGGTTCTCTCGTTAGAAACAGACTTAACGTCACGAGGCTGGGCAGCTTCATGAACTTCAGAGACTTCTTTTCCTTGCGCGCGCAAAATCATTTTTGAGGCAGTATTGCCTACAAGGGAAGTGAGATACGTTGCATCTGCTCTTGAGAGTTCTCCAAGCGTTTTGATTCCCTGTTGATGAAGTGTCTTTGCCATAGCAGGACCAATACCGCTCATGGCCTCAATAGGCAGAGGTGCTAGAAAGCGGCCCTCTGTGCCAGGAAACACCGCAGTAAGACCGCGAGGCTTTTCTTGTTCAGAGGCAATCTTAGCAATTGTCTTGTTTGTTCCCATGCCAATGGAACAGGTAACGCCTAGCGCAGCAACTTTCTTTTGTATGCGCTTACAGATCTCCAAAGGATTTTCTTTAGAGAATCTGCCTGGAGTGATGTCAAAAAATGCCTCATCAATAGAAACTTGTTCGACAAGGGGAGTCTCATCTTTGAGAAAACCCATAACAAGAGCGCTCATTTCTGAGTATCTGTCATAACGTCCTGAAGTCCAAATTGCATGAGGACAAAGCCTTACCGCAGTAGCTGAAGGCATGGCAGAATGAACGCCAAACTTCCTTGCTTCATAAGAGGCGGTTGAAACAACGCCTCGTTTGTGGGGTGAGCCTCCAACAATTACTGGTTTTCCGCGCCACTCAGGATGATCAAGTTGTTCTACAGACGCAAAGAACGCATCAAGGTCAAGAAGCCCAATGGCTTTACCATGCCACTCAAAACCACACGATTTACGTGCGTTTTTATCTGATATGTCCTTTGATGTTTCCATAGAAATAGTGTATACTCTTTGTCCAAATAGAACAAGTGTTTCATACATAAATTACGAGTACTTTTTGAAGAGAGCAAATTTATACTTTTCGAGGTTAATGCGTTGTTGTACACTTGTAACCCGATTTGTGGCTTTGCGGTGCAGCCCATCTAACATCCGAGGCACCGCTCGTATGGAGGAGTTTTCATTGGCAGTTAAGATTCGTCTGGCCCGTCACGGTGCCAAGAAGCGTCCGTACTATCGCGTAGTTGTCGCTGATGGTCGCATGCCTCGCGATGGTCGTTACATTGAAGAAGTCGGTCGTTATAACCCACTGACTAGCCCAAAGACGATTGATATCAACCTCGAGAAGGTTGATGAGTGGGTAGCAAAGGGCGCTCAGCCAACAAGCGCAGTTTCTCACCTCATTGAGATCGCTCGTACTGGTGCTCCAGTTGCAGAGAAGAAGACCAAGCTCTCCAAGAAGGCACAGGCAAAGGCTGCTGCAGCTGCTGAGGCTGCTGCTGAGGCTGCTGCCGCAGCTGCTGAGGAGTCCGAGGCTCCAGAGGCTGAGTAAATCGTGTCTGAATTCACAGAGCCCACTGAGGTAGACGCTGTCGATCAAGACATTCAGGAGATGCCCTCTGACAAGGTTGCTGATCTTGTTGAGTACATCGTTTGTGGTCTTGTCGATAATGAAGATGCTGTTGCACTCGACGTCACCGATCGCGAGGATGGAGCCTTGATTGAGGTTTCTTGCTCTGAGGAAGACGCTGGACGTGTCATCGGCCGCAAGGGTAGAACCATTAAGGCTATTCGTACTTTGGCTCGTGCTCTTGGCCAGCGTGTTGGCACCTCTGTTGATGTCGAGGTTGTAGGCTAATTTTGCGTAAACACTGGCGAGCAATTGCTCAAATTGTTAAAACGCATGGTAAAAGAGGGGAGGTTGTGACGGTTCCCGTTCACAGCCTTCCTTCTCTTATAGCTGAAGGCATGACAGTTGTTCCTGTTCCGCCTGCGCTTAAGGGCCCTAGAGAGTTCTCAGTTGTCTCTGTTGAGTCAGATGATAGAGAAGGTAGTCTTGTAACTTTTGAAGACGTAACTACCATCTCAGACGCTGAAGAGCTTGTGGGTAAAACGCTTCTGGTAGAAGAAGATTGTCTTCCAGAAAACTTTGGTCTGGTCAATGTTTCTCTGCTTGTGGGTAGAGAAGTACTTGATATAGAACATGGTTCTCTGGGTGAAATTACAGAGGTTCTTGTTGGACCTACACAAAATGTGTGGGTCATTGAGGGGCCTTTTGGACAGGTGCTGATGCCTGCCGTGGATGAATTTATCAAAGAGGCCCCAGCCGAGGGCTTCATTACCGTCTCAATTCCTCAGGGCCTTCTTAGGTTAGGTGAGTAGCATGCGTCTAGAAACGCTCTCAGTATTTCCTGAGGTCTTCTTGCCCTATTTAAATGCCTCTATTATGGGCAGAGCTCAAAAGGAAAACATTTTTGAGTTCTATGCACATGATTTGCGTGACTGGACACATGATAGGCATCGTACGGTAGACGACGCTCCTTTTGGCGGCGGACAAGGCATGCTTATGAAGCCTGCTCCCATCTTTGAGGCAGTTCGTGAGATTTCTGATCAGGCAGAACCTAAGCCCCACGTGGTGTTTTTCTCGCCAGTTGGTAGGCCGTATTCCCAGGCTATTGCCCAAGAGTTTGCTCTAAAGGAGCGCATTCTGTTTGTTTGTGGTCGCTATGAGGGCATGGACGAGCGCGTCTACGAGCTGGCAGATGACGTTATTTCTATGGGAGATTACGTACTGACGGGCGGAGAGCTCCCTGCGCTTACCGTGATTGACTCGGTTGTTCGCCTGCTTCCTGGTGCGCTTGGCGATGAGATGAGCTCGCAGGATGAGTCTTTCTCTGACGATGGTCTTCTTGAGTATGCTCAGTACACGCGTCCAGCAAACTTTGAGGGGCGAGAAGTTCCGTCGGTGCTTCTGTCAGGAGACCATGGAGCAGTAGCAGTCTGGAGACGACAATCCGCACTTGCTCGAACGCGCGCATGGCGCCCCGATCTTCTCGAGAGCGCTCAGCTCACAGAGAAGGACAGAGCATATTTAGCAGAGCTTGATCAGCAATCTGGTGATAATGATGAGTAGCGGACACTCTAAAGTACTTGAAATTTTTGAATACCTGGTAATTGTTGCTGTTGCCGTTGCGCTGGCCTTTTTTATCAGGACTTTTGTTGCTGAGGTGTATGAGGTTCCAACAGGCTCCATGCTCAATACCATTCAGCTGGGAGACCGTTTGGTAGGAGAGAAGCTTACCTATCGCTTTGGCAGTACTCCTCAAGTAGGGGATGTGGTTACCTTTACCAGCCCTCAAAACCCCGATACGCTTTTAGTAAAGCGCGTCATTGCCACTGCAGGTCAAACGGTTGATTTGCGTGACGGCGCTGTGTATGTTGATGGCCAGCTTATGGACGAGCCTTACACTGAAGGCAAGCCAACGTATTCTCTTGCGGATCGCACGGGTGCCGTAATTCAGAATTATCCGTATACTGTTCCTGCAGGTCATATTTTTGTTATGGGGGATAACAGAACAAACTCGCTGGATTCCAGATATTTTGGAGCTGTTGCGGTTTCTACCGTGACCTCTAAGGCAATGTTTATTTTCTGGCCCTTTGACCATGCTCGCGGGCTATAGTACTTACGTCGGACATTTGAGAGAAAGAACATCATGGGCGCAACACCACTAACGTTTCAAGATATGATTTTGACCCTTGAACACTACTGGGCAGAAAAAGGTTGCACGGTCATGCAGCCATATGACTCTGAGGTAGGTGCCGGTACCTTCCACACCGCAACTATCCTGCGCTCACTTGGCCCCGATGCCTGGCGTACCTGCTATCCACAGCCTTGTCGTCGTCCTGCTGATGGACGCTATGGCGAGAACCCCAATCGTTTGCAGCACTATTATCAGTTCCAGGTCTTGCTCAAGCCATCTCCTGCAGATTCCCAAGATCTCTATCTTGGCTCACTTGCTGCTATTGGCCTTGATCCAAAAGACCACGACGTTCGCTTTGTTGAGGACGACTGGGAGAGCCCAACACTTGGTGCCTGGGGTCTTGGCTGGGAGGTCTGGCTCAACGGCATGGAGGTTACTCAGTTCACGTACTTCCAGCAGGTAGGTGGCATTGAGGTAGATCCTGTTCCTGTTGAGATTACCTATGGTCTTGAGCGCATTGCTATGTATGCTCAGGGTGTAGATTCCGTCTATGACCTGGTATGGAGTTACCTGCCAGACGGCACGCCAATGACATACGGCCAGGTATTCCTTGAGAACGAGCGCGAGTTCTCAACCTACAACTTTGAGGTAGCCAATATTGAGCTTATGCGCGAGAAGTTTGACGAGTATGAGGCAGAGTGCCATAGCTGCCTTGAGCGCAAGCTTCCACTTCCTGCCTATGACTGTGTTATGAAGTGCAGCCACGCATTTAACTTGCTTGATTCTCGCGGTGCTCTTTCTGCTGTTGAGAGAGCTAACTATATTCTTCGCGTTCGCACCGTTGCTAAGGCATGCTGCGAATCGTATTTGGAGGAGGTTGCTTCTAAGAAAGCACCTGCAGCAACTACTCAGGATGAGGTGGCTTAAATGGCTGAGGTTAGAGACTTCCTTTTTGAGATTGGTTCTGAAGAGATGCCTTCTGCTCCATTGCAGAAAGCTATTGCTCAGTTCAATAAGCTTGTCGTTTCCGGACTTAAAGACTCTGGTTTGTCATTTGGAGAGGTTAAGATCCTCTCGACACCTCGTCGTTTAACTGCCTATGTAAAGGACGTTGCTGAGGCTACAGAAGAGATTTCCGAGGTCAAGCGTGGTCCTAAGGCAGAGATTGCTTTTGATGCAGAGGGTAATCCAACTAAGGCTGCCGAGGGATTTGCTCGCAAGTGCGGCGTGAGCGCTGATGCACTGACTCGTCGTGTAGATACTGACGGTCATGAGTACGTCTTTGCAGAGCTCAATATTCCTTCAGTTCCTGCTACAAAGATTCTCTCTGAGCTGGCAACTTCTTGGATTTCTGCACTTGATTGGCCTCGTAGTCAGCGCTGGGGTTCTTTCCATGAGCGCTACGTTCGTCCTGTTCGTTGGCTGTGCGTCCTCTTTGGTTCAGAGATTGTTCCTGTTACGTACGCTGATGTAACTAGCTCAAACACCACCCAGGGCCATCGTGTTCTTGGACCTGGTTACCATGAGGTAGCCACTCCAGCTGACTATGAGCAAGTTCTTAAAGACGCTGGCGTTTTGCTTCAGGAGCAGAGAAAAGACGTTATTCTCGCCGGTATCAAAGAGGTAGAGGCTGCTCGTCCGGGCTCTCACGTTGATATGCCAGAGAAGGTCTTTGAGGAGGTCATTAACCTGACTGAGTGGCCTCAGGTTCTTGTGGGTACCTTTGACGAGGAATTTCTTAACGTTCCTTCAGAGATTATTACTGAGTCCATGCTTTCCAACCAGCGCTATTTCCCAATCTATGACGCTCAAGGTAAGCTGACTCGCGAGTTTATTGTGGTTTCTAATGCAGACCCATCTTGCGCCGAGCGCGTCATTGACGGCAACGAGCGCGTTGTTCGTGCTCGCCTCGACGATGCTAAGTTCTTCTTTGAGGAGGACTTGAAGCACACGCTTGATGAGTTTGCTCAGCGCCTTGAGACCGTTGTCTTTCAGGAGAAGCTTGGTACCGTTCTTCAGAAGACCCAGCGTATGGAGGCTCTTGCTGCAGAGATCGCGCTCGACGAGACATCCAGTCAGGAAGAGGCAGAGCTTGCTGCTCGCGCCGCTCACCTTGCTAAGGCAGACCTTGTCAGCCAGGCAGTTGTCGAGTTCACCAGCCAGCAAGGCGTCATGGGTGGCTACTACGCAGAGGCAGCTGGCGAGAAGAGCGATGTAGCTGCAGCAATTCGCGAACACTATCGTCCTCGCTTTGCCGGTGACGAGCTCCCAAGTGGACAGATTGGTCGCTTTGTAGCTATTGCTGACAAGCTTGATACCATCTGCGGCATCTTTGCTATCAACGAGCCACCAACCGGCTCTTCCGATCCTTACGCTGTTCGTCGTGCAGCTATTGGTGTTATTGCACTGGTCCGCTCAACGGCACACCTTGACCTCAAGAAGCTCATCGCAAGCTCTCTGGAGCTCTACCGCCAGCAGGGTCTTGCTGTTGACGAGTCTGTTCAGTCTCAGGTTGAGCAGTACTTTATTGGTCGCCTTGCATCTATTGCAAAGGACGAGAAGATCTCTGCAGATGCTATTGAGGCTGTCAGTGCAATTGGCGTTATCAATCCTGATGAGTTCCTTCTGCGTGCTCGCGCACTTGATGAGGCGCGTCAGAACGAGCCTGAGCTCTTTGAGGATCTTGCTACTGCTTATGCACGTGCAGCGCACCTCAGCGACACCTCTCTTGGTGTAGAAGTTGATACAGAGCTTCTCACTGAGCCAGAGATGTCATTGCTCGCTGCTTGCGAAGAGGGCCAGAAGCAAGTGGCTGCTGCTCTTGCTGGTGCAGACTATGCTGCTGCTGTTTCTGCGCTGTCTCAGCTGCGTGAGCCAATTGATATTTTCTTCGACAAAGTACTTGTCATGGATGAAAATGATACCGTTCGCCGAAATCGTTTGCGTCTTTTGAACAAGTTTGCCCAGGTATTTAGTAATGTCGCCGATATTAGTGTGCTTTCTCGTAAGAAGTAGGGTACTCTTAGATTGATAAATGTTTGTATCTTTCTGAATACTTGACTGAAAGGGTTACAGCATGAGCGCACTTGACATTGATAACAACTCTCTTGGTGATGGTCTACCTATCGTCTATGTTTTGTCAGACTCTCGTGGAGAGACTGGCGCTGCAGTAGTTAAGGCTGCTGCTGCTCAGTTTGGCGATGAATCCGTAGAGATTGTAAGGGTTCCAAACATTCATAGCGTTGATGATGTTCGTGCATACTTCAACGAGCATGAAGATGAGAATCGCCCTCGTGCAGTCTTCCACACCTTTGCAGATGGCTCTCTCAGAAGAGAGATTCGTCGTGAGCTTGATCAGCGCCTCATCCCATCAATCGATCTTCTGGGACCAGCGGTAAACGTTATTTCTACGCTTACCGGCGAAGAGCCAAGCCACGCAATTGGCGCATTCTTTGAGGGAGTTACTCGCTAAGAGAGTGCTGACGCCTCAAAATATCAAAAAGTTAAATGAGCATCCATTTTGGGTGCTCATTTTCTTTATGGAGAATTTCACAATTTGCAATCATAAGTTTACAAATAATTCTGTGAACGGTCGATATTGACCGCTCACCGTTATTTTGTTCAGATGAATGGTGTAGGTTGGTAACATACTATGAATGTGAGGACAGAACCTACTTTGTTTGGTTTGATGTCTTTGCGTTCAATTGTGTTGGTGCACGCTTTGCGTGTGACAGTTTGAGAGTTTGGAGTGTTATGTCCGAGAAGCACGTTTACAGCTTCGGAAAGGACCACGCCGGTAACGATGTTACTGAGGTCGCTGGCGCATCCGTAGAAGAGGCAAAGTGGATTGTTGGTGGCAAGGGAGCAAACCTTGCAGAGATGTCTAAGATTGGCCTGCCTGTACCTCCAGGATTCTCAATTACTTGCCAAACTTGCATTGCTTATTCCAACAACGGCAACGTCTGGCCTGAGGGCGTCACTGATGAGATTGACGCTGCAATGGCAACTCTTGAGGAGCGCATGGGCAAGAAGCTCGGCGATGCAGAAGATCCACTGCTTGTCTCCGTCCGTTCTGGTGCTCCATTCTCCATGCCTGGCATGATGGACACTGTTCTTAACCTTGGTCTTAACGATGAGTCCGTTCAGGGCCTCATTAAGCAGACTGGTAACGAGCGCTTTGCTTGGGACTCTTACCGTCGTTTTGTTCAGATGTTCTCTGGCGTTGTTATGGGCGTCTCTGGACAGCTCTTTGAGGATGCAATTGCTGCTAAGAAGGCCGAGAAGGGCGTTAAGCTTGATACAGAGCTGGACGCAAATGACCTTCGTGACCTTGTAACTTGGTTCAAGGGCATCTTTGCAGCAAATGTTGACGTTAAGGAGCACCCAGAGGTCTCCAAGAACGGCTACGCTGTCTTCCCATCTGATCCTTACCTCCAGCTCCGCCTTGCTGAGCAGGCAGTCTTTGGTTCTTGGATGAACGACCGCGCAATCCTTTACCGCAAGCAGAACAAGATTCCTGATGAGCTTGGTACTGCAGTTAACGTTCAGGTCATGGTCTTTGGTAACAAGGGTGAGACTTCTGCAACTGGCGTTGCATTTACTCGTAACCCTGCAGATGGTACCAACGAGCGTTACGGTGACTTCCTGATCAACGCTCAGGGCGAGGACGTTGTTGCTGGTATTCGTAACACTGAGCCTATTGCAGACCTTGTTAAGGTTCCTGCACTCAAGGAGGCAGGCGAGGAGCTCTTCCACGTCTTTGAGATTCTTGAGGATCACTACGCAGACATGATGGACATCGAGTTCACCATTGAGAATGGTAAGCTCTGGATGCTTCAGACTCGTGTTGGTAAGCGTACTGCTCTCTCTGCACTCAAGGTTGCAATTCAGATGTACGAAGAGGGTCGTATTACTAAGGAGCAGGCTGTTTCTCGCGTTGCTCCTGAGCAGCTCGATCAGCTTCTGCACCCACAGTTTGATCCTAACGCTGAGTATGAGACCATTGCTAAGGGTCTTAACGCTTCTCCTGGTGCAGCTGTTGGTGCTGCAGTCTTCTCTTCTGCAGACGCTGAGGCTTTTGCAGAGGCAGGCAAGCCTTGTATTCTTGTCCGCTGGGAGACCACTCCAGATGACCTCCACGGCATGGTTGCTGCAGAGGGCATCCTAACTTCCCACGGCGGCAAGACCAGCCACGCAGCTGTTATTGCTCGTGGTATGGGCGCTCCTTGCGTCTGCGGTGTTGATACACTTCGCATTGACGCTGCTAACAAGCGTTTCACCGTTGCTGATTCCGGCCTTGTTGTTAACGAGGGCGATGTTATCTCCATCGACGGTACCACTGGTGACGTCATCCTTGGTGCTGTTGAGCTTGTCCAGCCAGAGCTTTCTGGTGACCTCCAGACCATCCTTGCATGGGCAGATGAGGTCCGCCTTGACGAGTCCCGTGGTCGCGTCATTGGCGTACGTGCAAACGCTGATAACCCAGCAGATGCTCAGACTTCCGTTGATAACGGCGCTGAGGCAATTGGTCTTGACCGTACAGAGCACATGTTCCTTGGTGAGCGTAAGCACCTCATTCAGGACTTCATCCTTGCAGACTCTGAGGACGTTAAGCAGCTTGCTATTGAGCAGCTTGGTCGTGCTCAGAAGGGCGACTTCCTTGGTATGTTCAAGGTAATGGACGGCAAAGACGTTGTTGTCCGTCTTCTTGACCCACCACTGCATGAGTTCCTTGATTCCCCACGTGAGCTTGACGTTGAGATTGCTCATGATGAGGAGCAGGGTAAGGACGCCGCTGCAAAGCGTGCTCTTCTCGCTAAGTTTGACGCCTTCCAGGAGGCAAACCCAATGCTCGGCCTCCGTGGCTGCCGCCTTGGTCTTGTCTACCCAGAGCTCAACGTTATGCAGGTTCGCGCTATCGCAAGCGCAGCTGCAGAGCTCAAGCGCGTTGGTCTTGACCCTCGCCCAGAGATCATGGTTCCTCTGGTTGGCTTCGAAGAGGAGCTCATCCAGGTCCGTGAAGAGGTTGAGGAGACCATCAAGCAGGTTGCTGACGAGTACGGTGTTGAGCTCAACATCCCAGTTGGTACCATGATCGAGCTTCCACGTGCAGCTATCATGTCTGAGGAGATTGCTAAGCACGCAGACTTCTTCTCCTTCGGTACTAACGACCTCACCCAGACTTGCCTTGGCTTCTCTCGTGACGACGTTGAGTCTGCATTCATGCCTCTCTATCTTGAGCGCAAGATTGTTAAGACCAACCCATTCGCAACCCTTGATAAGGGTGTCGCAGAGCTTGTCCGTATGGGCGTTGAGGGTGGCCGTAAGGGTAATCCTAACCTCACCATTGGTGTTTGCGGTGAGACTGGTGGCGATCCAGAGTCCATCCACATGTACTACAACCTTGGTCTTGACTATGTCTCCTGCTCACCATACCGTGTACCAATTGCACGTCTCGCTGCAGCACAGGCTAAGATTCAGGCTAACGGTGGTCCACAGAAGATTGCTACTAAGTAGGTTTTCTTCTAGACACACTGCAACAAACTCTAGAGGGCGGCTTCGGTCGCCCTCTTTTGCTAGATAGTAATATCCTGCTATTATGAGGTAAAGATGCAGGTACAAGGAGGTTCTATGTTATCCATTAGACGAGAAGATCTTGAAGCTCGCGAGCATCAAATCTTATCTCCTGAAGCGGCTTTTTCTGATCAAAGTAAAGGTCGTGCGATTGCAGAGGAACCTGACCAGTACCGCACCTGTTATCAGTGTGATAGAGACCGTATTTTGCATAGCAAGAGCTTCAGAAGACTTGCTCACAAGACACAGGTTTTTCTCGCCCCAGAAGGGGACCACTATAGGACTCGTCTCATTCATACGCTTGAGGTTTCGCAGATTGCGCGCTCAATTGCGCGTCCTCTTGGCTTAAACGAAGACCTGACTGAGGCAATTGCACTTGGACATGATTTAGGTCATACGCCGTTTGGCCATATTGGCGAGAAGGCGCTTTCGCACGCCATTAGCCTGTATAGGGGAATGGACCCCGATGCTCCAGAAAATGAGTATATTTTTGCCCATAATCAGCAGAGTGCCCGCATTGTTGAGTATCTGGAGAAAGACGGACAGGGTCTTAATCTTTCTCATGAGGTTATTGATGGTATTAGATGCCATTCAGGAAATCTACGTGCAGAAACAGCAGAAGGAAGAATTGTTGCCATTTCGGACCGCATTGCGTATGTAACGCACGATATTGATGACGCAAAACGAGCAGGGCTTCTTTCGGAGGAGTATCTCCCAACTGAAGCTCGAGAGGTTCTTGGAAATAGCTCACCTGAGCGCATTGAAAACATGGTTCACGATATTGTCTCTGAGAGCTCTCGCGTAGGCGACATTAAAATGACCGACTCTATGTGGGGTGCCATGATGACCATGAGAGCATTCCTGTTTGCTAATCTGTACGCATCAGGAGACGCAAAATATGAAGAACCCAAGGCATATGACCTCATCATTGAGCTGTTTGATTACTTTGTTAACCATTTAGATGAGGTTCCCTCAGAATATAAGTGTCATGACTTTGATCATCCAGAAATCCAAGTAGCAGATTACGTGTCTGGTATGACCGATAGATATGCAACCAGGGTGTTTGAAGATCTTCGCCTTCCTCGTTCCTGGGGTAAAAGAAGATATGTAAAGTAAGTTTTATCCAAACTAACCCTTGTACAGTGGAAAGTATTCACGTATACTTTCCGTCTGTGTGTTAACTATGTGTCGTTCGCAAGGGCGTCGGCACCTCTAGAGATGAGGAAACAATGGACTACATTCGCGCTATTGAGCGTCAGCAGATCCGCGAGGACATTCCTGAGGTCCGCGTTGGTGACAACGTAAAGGTTCACTATCGCATTGTCGAGGGTGACCGTACTCGTGAGCAGGTCTTCCAGGGCGACATCATTCGTCTTTCCGGCGAGGGTTCCCGTGAGACTTTTACCGTTCGTAAGATCAGCTTTGGCATTGGTGTTGAGCGTACTTTCCCACTTCACTCACCAAAGATTGCTAAGCTTGAGGTTCTTCGCCACGGTGTTGTTCACCGCGCTAAGCTCTACTTCCTGCGCGATCGTGTTGGTAAGGCTGCTCGTCTTCGCGAGAAGCGCTAATCAACTTCATATGCTCTTTAAAGCCGCCTTCGGGCGGCTTTTTTAGTACCATAGTCGTGTGGTTTGGAGAAAACATGGCTGATTCTGCTAAAGACATACTTGCTCGTTTAAGCGATGCCCCAGAGACTGAGGTATACGAACTCATAGCTCGTTATAGCGAGGACCCCCGTAAACAGGTTATCAAGGCTCTAGAATCAGCTAAAAAGCGCATTGAAAAAGAACATGCCGAGAAGACCCGTGTAGAAGAAATGTATCGCTTTCAGAAGGAGCTTTCTGGGGGCGGACTTGTTGTTGGTGTTGATGAGGTGGGCAGAGGTTCTGTAGCTGGCCCATTAACGGTTTGTGCGGTATGTTTGCCAGAGAATCCTATCATCTATGGACTAAACGATTCCAAAAAATTAACCGCAACAAAGCGAGAGATTCTAGCGGCACAAATTCAAGAAGTTGCCACAGCAATTGGCATTGCTCATATTGCTCCTCAAAGAATTGATGAAGTTGGCATGGCTCAGTGTTTAAGAGACGCTATGCTTCAGGCTGTCAAAAACACAGGTATTGAGCCTGAATGCGTCTTGATCGATGGAAATCCTATGCATATCCACCCCAAAGAAAAGACTCTTGTTAAGGGTGATGCACGTATTGCTTCTATTGCTGCCGCTTCAATTGTGGCAAAGGTAACAAGAGATGCTCTTATGGTGGCCTATGACGAGGAGTACCCCGGCTATCACCTGGCAGAATGTAAAGGATATGCCTCTGCTGAACACATTGAAGCTATTGGTGAGATGGGACTTTCTCCTATACATCGTGCGTCGTTTTGTGGAAACTTTGTTAAGACGCAAAGACTGTTTTAATACATCCAATTTAAGCAATCAGATTAACTTTCAGACGCAAACAGGGACCCGTTCATTCTAAGAGGATTGAACGGGCTTTTTATATAGCCGCAAGCCCGCAATATCAAATTTTTTATTTTTGTCAGAATCATTACGCTGTTTAGACAGACAGCAGTCAAGTTAGTGTCAAAGTGCTCCTGCAAACTGAACTCTCCCACAATGAAAGGAGAGTTATGAGCAAGAAAGACACAAGCAAGTATCCAGGTTCTTTGCCTTATGAGGGAGAGGAGAAACCCTCACCACAGGAGGAGCCAAAAGATCAGGACAAGGTTTCTGAAGAGGATGACGCACAAGAGGGAAGAATTCCGCTAGAAGAGATGTCTTCTCGCCAAATTGGCGAGAAAGGCGAGGAGATCGCTGCAAAATACCTCATCAAAAGAGGCTACAAAATTATCCAAACTAACTGGACGTGTCAGATTGGTGAGGTTGATATTGTTGCTCAAGATGGCGATAACGTTGTGCTTGTTGAGGTAAAGACAAGACGTATTTTGAACAAAGACGATAGCATCATGCCTGAGCTGGCTGTAAATAGGGCAAAGCAGGAAAAATACAGAACGCTTGCACTTATGTATGCAGCGCTTCATCCAGCGCTTACCTCTATTAGATTTGATGTTGTTGCTATTAATCTGGTAGCTCCAAGCACAGCAAGCCTAAGGCATTTAATTGGGGCATTTAGCTGGGATGAGCAATGAGTCAAGCAACCATCTGCGTTCATACCGCAACTCTTAGAGGAATTGAGGCAATACCCGTAGATGTGGAAGTGAGTATTTCAGGCTGTATTCCTGGAATAACCATCGTAGGAATGCCTGACAGCTCCATTATGGAATCTCGTTCTCGTGTGCGCTGCTCACTAAAAGCTGCTGGTTTTACCATCCCTCGATTGCTGGTAACAATCAATTTGACGCCTGCGGATATAAAAAAGACAGGTACTGGATTTGATTTGCCTATAGCAGTTGCTATTCTTGCAGCTACTGGACAGATTCCTCAAGAGATTGTGCACAATAGGTTGTTTGTTGGAGAGCTTTCATTAAACGGAAAGATCTCTTCTGTCAGAGGTATGGCAGCATATGCAATGCTCGCTAAGAAGCTAGGGATGAAGCTTATTTCTTCTTCAGACTGCAATTTGTTTGGCTCTGACTGGAATCATGTTATAGGAATCCAATCGCTGCTTAATCTGAGCTTAAGAGATCAATCTTTCTGTAAGCCATTGGTTCAGCGCAAGCGTGCTGTTGAAACAACAACGCTCAGCGAGAATTTAGACTTTGAAGAGGTAATTGACCAGGAACTAGTCAAACGAGCAATCGTTATCGCAGCTACGGGAAACCTAGGCATGCTCATGATTGGTCCGCCCGGCGCTGGCAAAACTATGCTTGCTAAAAGAATTCCAACTATCCTCCCAGAACTTTCCAAAGAAGAGCGCGATGAGGTGTTGTTAATTCATTCTGTAGCAGGTTGTGAGACAGATTCTATTCAGGCAGG
>CALHDX010000053.1:0-51923 GCA_938023105.1 uncultured Atopobium sp. | reverse complement strand
AACCTGCTGGTCAGACCGCTGAAGAGGCAGCTCAGCCTATGCAGATTTCTGACGCACCTGTCTGGCACTACGATATCTTGGCGCAGACGCTTAAGGACATGGGTGTTGATCAGCAGACACTATCCAACTACACCACACCTCTCGATGAGGTCCACGAGGGAGATGTTCGTCCTCGCTACTACATCGAGACTATTTCAAATGGCAAGCGAGACATCTTTGTTAGGGAGTTTGTCATCAACGGCAATGCTAATGACATGAAAGACTGGAGTCTTACGGGCAACGAATGGCCTGTTGAACCATGGCACGACTAAGTTAGGTGTCCGGCAACAGCCCACTGGCGAGAAACCCGGTGTACTCACCGTAGAGAAATCCAACTACAAGAAAAGCCGCGTCCACACGACGCGGCTTTTTTGGTGACCAGTTATGTGAGCTGTTCTGCGAAGAGAGCTTACCTGTGAGCTGGGACTACTGTGGCAAAATCCAGGTAGGAAGACCATCAGAGAAGATACGTGCGAGGGGGTATGCCTCTTCAACAGTCAGTGTTGCAACAACGTGATAAGGGCCCTCTGCTGATGCATCAAATACCAGCGCAAGGGGTTTCTCGCCATCAGAGGTAGGAAGCGCAAGGTAGACGCAGTGCCTGGATGGATTGTAGAGCTCAACGGCCATGCGCCATCCATGTTTTGCTGCTCGCAGGGCGTTTTGCACCAGAGGCGAGTCGTCATCAAATCCGCACTCGGGATCAAAGAGCAGAGGCGCGGCACCTGGAACGGGAAGCGAAAAGTCAGCGTCAGTATGCATGAGCTGCTGCTCGTTCTTTCTGTAGACGTACGCTGCGGAAAGGCAAGCTTGCGCTGCCTGCAACGAGGGCGCGTCGCTCAGATAGGTGGTGCTAAGCGCATTCCAATCGGAGACAGGAGCCTCGTTCATGACCACGTCAACAGGGTTTATGGACAGCTGCTTTTCTGCGGCGGGCAGTTTCTCCCATGAAGCGATACCAGACTTAGGCAGACCGCAAAGCACGTCAACTGCCTGATCCTGCAGCTCACTTGCAGAAACGCTAAGCTCCAAGAGCGTCCAAGGACGCAGAGCTCCGCGTTTTGACTTACGGATAGTAGCGGTAATTACCTCGTCTGTCTGCGGTTTCTTGTAACGCGTGTTAAACGTAAACGTGCCGCCCTTGGAAATGAGCGCGCGAGAAGACACTGCAAGTTTGAAGTCTTCCTCCAGCTGCTTGAGGACGTTGGCGTCAACGGGAGCCATCTGATACAAAATGCCGAGAAGCTCGTTGTTGACGTGGAGGTCTTCCTCAAAATCGGCTGGGTATGTTGGGGCAGGGGCAGGAGCTTCATTCTGATTGATTACCTGCGTAGAAGTTTGGGATTCAGAAGCTGTAATGCTAGAGGCAGAACTTGTTGCACTCATTGCCTGCTGCAATACTGAAGGAGCAGCTTCAAGCGTCTTCTCTTCATCGGAGCCGTCGTAGGGGTTATAGGTTACGGTAAGCGAGATGGTTGGCTCAGGCACTACAGGTTCGGGCACTGTCGGCTCAGCAGTTTTAGACTCTGGAGCTGGCGTTTCGGTCTCGTCAGGTTCTGGAGATGCGTCATCAGCGGTTCCAGCGGGCTCTGGAGTGACATCATCGGCAGATTCTTGCTGGAAGTCTTCTTCAGGCGCCTCTGCACAAGGCGTTGCTACAACAGGTGTCCCAGCAGCAGATTCCTCTGTGACTAGTGCTGTTTCTGCAGCTGACAGTTCCTCCGAGCTCTCCGTGACAGGTAGCTCCTCTGGCTCCGTCAACTCTTCCTGTGCAGGAAGCTCCTCAACTTCAGGTTCCGCTTCAACTACTAGGTGCTTTGGCTTGAGTGCGCGAATGGACTTTGCTCCACGGCGGCGTTTCCATGGTTTACCGTTGCTTTGGGGCTCGACGTTTTTCTCGCCAGCTACAAGGGCAGCCTCAAAGATGTCAAAAGTCAAAAGCGTTGCGTAGACGTAACCCTTTTTGAAGGCTGTGATCTTAATGAAATCGGGGCACGCCTCCATGAGGGCGCGGATGTCGTCAAAGCCAAAATCCTGCGGCGCAAGGTCGTCTTCAATGAGCACACTCTCAACGGTAGAGAGGGGAGTCTGCTTAGAGACGCCAATGGTTGCTTTGAGTAGTTTATACAGGTAGAGCGCGTGTTCTTGTTTTATAACAGCCATGATGCTCCTGAGATAGTAGTTAGTGGACTACATACTACTCGATTTTGAACAGACAAAGATACTGATTACGCACAGAAAGTCGCAATACGTAGCGAAAAAGCGAGAACTGGACTGATAGAATAAAGCTAGATTGAAGGGAGCTTACATGATTGGTCGTTTTATTAAGAGAGCTGCAGTTAGAGCTGCAGGTTTAGCAATTACTCAGTATGCCGCAAAGGCAGCACTTCAATCCGAGGCTGGAAGAAAGCTGCTTGCTACAACGGCTTCTAAAGCTGCCAACTTAGCTGGCAATATCGCAAAAGAGCAGATTACCGCTGGGTTTAATGCTCATATTAGGCCAGCACTGCCAAGCGGCGATGTCATTCAGTCATCAGTCGCTCGCGCTCAGTCTGCGCTTCGTTCGGCTCAGACTTCAGTTTTGGCTGCTCAGGCACAGCTTCAGTCTAATCTAGAGAATCGTTTTTCTCGCCCAAAGAACAAGCTTTCAAAGCAACTTGCAAGCACTGCAGAGTCGCTTGAAGAGATGGGGGAGACCCTGGCTGAACATCAGGATGCTGCCGCAGATATCGCAGTTGCAGATGTTGTTGAGGAAATCGCTGCTCAAAATGAACAGGATTCTGACGCTTTGTTAGCCTCTACCAAAAAACGCAAGACGCTCAGAAACGTTGCAATTGCTGGTGGCGTTGTGGCTGGTGCTGCTCTTGGTTTAGCTGCATACGGCGCTTATTCCATTGCTCCTCGCAAGCAAAATGATCGCCTACTTCTGGAGCGTTGGCACGAGATTGCTCGTCATCGCTATGCTCACCGTGGCCTCTACAACAACGAGGCAGGCATTCCAGAGAACTCCCTGCTTGCTTTCCGCGCAGCTGTCGAGAAGGGCTTTGGCTCCGAGGTTGATGTTCACCTGACCGCAGACAACAAGTTGGTAGTTGTTCACGATTCAGCACTTGATCGCCTCTGTGGCGTACAGAAGATTGTTGAGGAGTCCACGCTAGAGGAGCTTCGTGGTCTTAGGCTTCTTGCTACTGACGAGCAGATTCCAACGTTTGAGGAAGTCCTTGAGGTTTATGCATGGAGTGGCTCCGGTGAGCTACCTGCACCTTTGATTATTGAGGCTAAGACACGCAACAATAACGCTGAGCAGCTGACAGAAAAGATTATGCAGGCTCTTGATCTTCGTCCCGTTCGTGCATGCATCGAGAGCTTTGACCCTCGCGTTTTGCAGTGGCTGCGTCAGAACCGTCCTGAGATGCTTCGCGGCCAGCTCTCAGAGAATTTCCTGGTTGACCGTCGGACCAAGCACATGAACATTGCTACACGAGCTGGCGCTACAGCTCTCTTTGGTAATTCTGTTGGTCGCCCAGACTTCATTTCATACAAGTTTGAAGATCGCAAGAACCCCTTTGTTAAGCTGGCTTGCAATACCATGGGCGCACATCTGATTACCTGGACCGTTAGGAACGAGGAGGACATGATTGCCTCCGAGCTTGAAGGTGCGCCTGTCATTTTTGAGGGATTTATCCCAACTCCCGCATCGCTGATCAACTAGCTTTCCACTTGGCGAGAAGAACGTTTGGCTTAAACTACGGCCAAAATTTATAGGTTTATCTGGGACTCCACGGGTTTCTCGCCCGCGGAGTTTCTTGTGAAAAGTTCCTTAAGATTATTGTATGAATATATGTACATATATCAATTTAAGGAGTAGACTAGGCATAACAACAACCCAAGGAGGAGCCATGAGCTCAAAGACAAAGGTGAAGATTGCTCGCATTGTCTGTTCTGCTGTTTTGCTAGGTATTGCTTACGCGGTTGAGCACGCATTTAACCTGCAACTTTGGCAGGCACTGTTGCTTTACCTGTTGCCTTACACTGTTGCGGGATACGATGTTGTTCTAGAAGCATGGGAGAGCATCACTGAGGGCGAGTGCTTTAACGAAGACTTGCTCATGACCATTGCTACTGTTGGTGCCTTGCTCATTGGTTTTGTGCCTAACGGTTCTCCTATGTTTGATGAGGCTGTTTTTGTCATGCTGTTCTTCCAGGTAGGAGAGGTGTTTGAACACCTTGCTTCCGATAACAGCAAGAAATCTATTGCCAAGCTTATGGATATCCGTCCTGACAGCGCAACGGTTGAACGTGACGGACAGCTGCTCACTATCTCTCCAGAAGAGATTAAGCTGGGAGAGATTATTGTGGTAAAGCCTGGCGATCGCGTCCCTGTTGACGCAGAGATCGTCGAGGGTTCTACCAGTCTTGATACCGTTGCACTTACTGGTGAGAGTGTGCCTCGTGATGCAACAGTGGGAGACAATATTATCTCAGGCTGTGTAAACCTTTCTGGTGTGGTACGCGCCCGCGTTACTCACCTCTTTGAAGACTCTACTGCTTCCCGCATCATTAAGCTGGTAGAGAGCTCAAACCAAAACAAGTCCAAGAGCGAGAGGTTTATTCGTCGTTTTTCTCGCGTGTATACTCCAGCAGTTGTTTACAGTGCCATTGCGCTGGCGTTTTTGCCACCACTGCTTTCGGGGGACTTTGTAGCTAACGCTTCTACCTGGGCTGTAAGGGCGCTTACCTTCCTTATTGCATCTTGTCCGTGTGCGCTGGTAGTTTCCGTGCCACTGGCCTTCTTTGGCGGTATTGGCGCTGCTTCAAAGGAGGGCATCCTAATCAAGGGCTCTGCGTACATTGATATGCTTTCTACCCTTGATACCGTTGCCTTTGACAAGACCGGTACGCTGACTGAGGGTGTTTTTGAGGTTCTGGCTGTTCATTCTCAGACCATTGGCGAGAAGGACCTTCTGCACCTAGCTTCTCACGTTGAGATGCACTCCACACACCCCATTGCTGCAGCTCTTCGTGCTGCTTATCCAAGCGAGGACGATGACTGTGTTATCACGGACATCAAAGAAATTGCTGGTCAGGGCATTTGCGCTAACGTGAATGGTAAGAGCGTTGCTGTTGGCAACAGCGCACTTATGGAGAGCGTAGGAGCTTCTTGGAAAGCGTGCGAGAACCACGGAACCATCATTCACGTGGCTGTTGATGGGACCTACATGGGCCACATTGTTATTTCTGACCGCGAACGAGCTGATGCTCCAGCAGCAATCGCTTCCCTCAAAAACGTTGGCGTTTCTAGGGTTGTTATGCTCACGGGCGATAAACGCGACGTTGCAGAAGAGATTGCTGCTCAGATGGGCATCACTGAGGTTCGCTCTGAGTTGCTTCCACAGGATAAGGTTTCTGCCGTTGAAGGCCTTCTCGCCCAAAAGACAGCTGGTAAGTCCCTTGCCTTTGTTGGCGACGGCATCAATGATGCACCCGTTCTTGCACGCGCTGATGTAGGCGTTGCTATGGGCGGTTTGGGGTCTGATGCTGCTATTGAGGCCGCCGACGTAGTTCTTATGGACGACAAGCTTTCTAAGCTCTCAAAGGCCGTAAAGATTGCTCGTCATACCTTGGGTATTGCAAAGCAAAACATTGTGTTTGCTATTGGAGTTAAGGTTGCTGTTTTGATCCTTGCAGCCTTTGGTTTGGCTCCCATGTGGCTAGCGGTCTTTGGAGACATAGGCGTTATGGTGCTTGCGGTTCTTAATTCCACTAGAGCTTTGAATATAAAGTCGATCAAGTAAAAGAGTCAGGGCTGCTGGCCTAAAAAAGAGCGCTCGCAAAGGAGCGCTCCTACAAAGGTTGTTTTCACAAACGGCTGTTTCTACACATAGCCAATTACAAATTACTGAGCCTTCTTACGAAGTCTACGAGCACGGTTTGCAAGATTGCGGACCGTGCTTTCCATTCCATGAGGAACGTAGGTTAGTGACTCTAAATCTTCTGGAAGGTAGTCAACAAGACTGACAGGCTCTGTGGGTGTGAAATCTGCTGGCACAGGACCTGGAGCAATCAGATACGCGTGAACCTTAGCACCCTGGGCACCAAGTTTTTGCTCATACTCGCTAGGAACATCGTGAGGAAAATCGTTCTGTGCATCTCGCGTTTTCCAAATAAAGTTGTAACCAGCAACTTCAACTTGCTCAAGAGAAAAATCAAAAAGTGGCTGACTGTCCGTTTTAAGACGAACAACACCCTCTTTAGCCAAAACATTTCTATACTGCATAAGACGCTCAGCATCAGTGAGGCGCATCTTTGCCTGCCTGATTCGAGGAAATGGTGCAGGGAAGTTGAGATAAATAACAGAGACCTCTTCTGGCGAGAAGTACTCATCTATCTTCATGCCGGTACCAGGAACTACGATGGCGTTAGGCACTCCTGCTTCATACATTGTTTTAGCAGCATATGAAATACAGATAGGTTCTGTATCAATGGCTACAAAAAGCACGTTAGGATTTGCCTTAGCTTGAGCGGCAGTAAAAGATCCTTTACCGCAGCCAAGGTCTACACGGACCTCAGAGAAGGGAACATGCCCCTCAGCAGTAATTGGCGCACACGCAGAAGCCCACGTACCTCTCAAAGCCTCTGGATGAGGCTCAATGACGCTGGAATACGCCTCTAAGCGCTCTTCCAGAACAAAGTTTTTAGGCAAACGTGCATGTAGTGCGCGCAAAGCAACTCCTTAACAAGCAGACAAAATCAGCGTTTCTTTACAGAAGCTGATCAAGCGTTTCTCCGTACGAAGGTAGGAATTCTGTCATAAAATCGCGCACTTCTGGAAGAGAATCTGCTAAATCTTCAACAACTCCACGAGTTGAGGCTTCAGCGGTAATAAATTCTGAGTTTCCAGACTGAGCCTCCTCAATACACTTAATGAGTGCTGCAATCTTATCTGCAGCTTTAATAAGCTTTCTAAGATAAGCTTCACTTTCTGAAGCCTCAGCGCTGTGAGTGAGCACCTGAGCATAGGCATCTTGCAGGTCTTCTGGCAGTGTGGAGAGAATGGTTTTCTCGGCACGTGCCTCTACCTGATGATAGGCATCTCTAATCTCTGAATTAGCATACTTTACAGGCGTGGGCATGTCTCCGGTGATAATCTCTGATGCATCGTGATACATACCAATAAGAGCTGCACGATCTGCATCAAGATTTCTGTGATAGCGCACATTTGCAATAGTTGCTAGGCAGTGAGAAATAACGGCCACGTCAAGGGCGTGTTCAGCAAGGCTTTCTGATCGAGAATTGCGCATAAGCGACCAGCGCTCAATGTAGCGCATGCGAGAGATAAGTGCAAAAAAGCTGGACTGCGACGAAGAATTCTGAGACATTGCCCCTCCTTAATTTGTTTTCTCAACCTTACCACGGATACCGGACAAAAACTGTTTTGACACAACTATGCAATGTAGTCATAGCAAATATGAAGTAATCAAATACTTTAGATGTTTATATGAAATTATTGATATCTGAACATCCGTTCATGGGTATTTTTGCTCCGCTTACCGGCAACCATGGCTAACTTATTCCAAAGGAGTTAACCCGGGCTTACTATGCAAGTAAACCTCGTCCGTTTAAAAAAAGTGAGCGGACAACGAAGGAAGGATGGGAAACATGAGTAAGTATGCTTTTGTAGGCGGCAAGCTCGTTGACGGTACTGGTGCAGCACCAGTTGAGGACTCCCTTGTCCTTATCGATGACGACAAGATTACCTATGCTGGTCCTCGCAAAGAGGTCCCAGAGGGATATGAGGTACGTGACGCATCTGGCCATACCGTAATGCCTGGTCTTGTTGATACACACCTGCACTTCTCCGGCAACCTGACCGACAACGATAACGACTGGGTTATCGAGTCCGTTGCTCAGAAGCAGGCATGCGCAGTCAAGCAGGCTTATGATGCTCTTACCCACGGCCTTACCACTGTCGTTGAGATTGGCCGCAATGGTATTGCTATCCGCGACCTCGTTAACATGGGCATTATGCAGGGTCCTCGTATCTTTGCTACCGGCCTTGGCCTTTGCCGCGTTGCTGGTCACGGTGACTCTCACCACCTGCCACTGCAGATTTCCAAGGACGGACACCCTTGGGGCGACCAGGTAGACGGTCCATGGGAGCTTCGTAAGGCAATCCGCCGTCGTCTTCGTGAAGAGCCTGACGGCATCAAGATCTGGGCAACCGGTGGCGGCATTTGGCGCTGGGACTCCGACCGTCTGCAGCTCTTCTGCACCGAGGAGATCAAGGCAATTGCTGACGAGTGCGCACTGGTAGGCATTCCTCTGTACGCTCACTCCTACAACAACTTTGACGCTGCATATGACTGCGTCCGCTTTGGCTGCAAGCAGCTCATTCACGGCTTTGAGCTTGACGAGCGTACCATGAAGCTTATGGCTGAGCAGGGAACATACTTCACTCCAACCATCGGCTTCCTGCCAACTTGGTACGGAACCTATCCACCAGACTGGACTCCAGAGCTTGACGCATTCCCAGGCGAGACTGTTGTCGAGAAGGGCCTTGCACGCACCTACGCTAACCTGCGTAAGGCTTATGATATGGGCATCACCATTACCATCGGCTCCGACTCCTTCAGCTTTGTTACTCCTTACGGCTACGTCACCATCGATGAGATGTATGACTTTGTCGAGAAGGTTGGCATCTCTATCCTTGATACTGTTGCAGCTGCTACCTACAACGGCGCAAAGATGCTGGGCAAGGAGAACGAGTTTGGTGCTGTCAAGGAAGGCCTCTCCGCTGATATCCTCGTAGTCAAGGGCGACGTTGCTAACAACATCCGCGACCTCACGCCTGAGAACATGGATGTCATCATGAAGGAAGGCAAGATTATTGATCGCGGTAGCTTCTAAGCTTCCAGCTCGATAATTTGTAACGCGAAGGTTGGGCCCTGACTCACTTAAGCGTCAGGGCCCACTTTTACAGGCAAGAAGTTTATTCTTTGATATAAAAGTCTGACATTTGAAGGAGCTCACTATGTCTGAACCAAAGCAGGTGAAAATTGTGCTGCTTACCGGCTATTTAGGCGCAGGTAAGACCACTATTTTGAACCACATTCTCTCTAACACTGAAGGTATTCACGCAGCAGTTATCGTCAATGATATTGGCGAGATTAACGTTGACGCTGGCCTTATTAAAGACGGCGGCTACGCTAAAGAAGGCGACGTTATTCCTCTGACCAACGGTTGCCTCTGCTGCACCCTTTCTAATGACTTGGCACTTCAGTTGGGTGATTTGGCCGATACCGAGGAGTTTGACTACATCATTATTGAGGCTTCGGGCATCTGCGAGCCAATCCCCATTACCTATAACATTTCTGCATTCTGCAATCAGAGCCAGCATGCAACTAATCACTCTCACCTCAACCTTGATAACATCGTCGCAGTTGTTGACTGTGCTCGCATGTTTGAGGAGTTCCACAACGGCGCCGATCTTCTCGACCCAGATATTGAAGAGGACGACATCGAGAACCTGCTCATTCAGCAGATTGAGTTCTGCTCTACGCTGGTGCTCAACAAGACCGATCTGGTTACTCCAGAGCAGCTTCACGAGCTCAAGGCGCTTGTTCGCGGCCTGCAGAAAGACGCCGTTATTGTTGAGGCGGTCAACGGTGACATTCCAATGAGCGAGCTTATCAATACGGGCCGTTTTGACTTTGACAAAGCCTACGCCTCCGCTGCCTGGATGGATGCAATGGAGCACCCTGAGGAGCACGAGGACCCAGAGGTCTTGGAGTATGAGATTACTACCTTTGTATATCGCCGCCGTCAGCCATTTGACCTGGACAAACTTAACCAGTTTGTGGCTAGCTGGCCAAAGAATATCATCCGCGTCAAGGGTAGCATCTGGATTTCGCAAGACCCCGAGATGAGCTACGTATTTGAGCAGGCCGGCAAGCAGGTCCAGTTCTACGAGAATGGCATGTTCTACGCTTCGCTGCCAGAGGATGAGCGAGAAACCCTTCTTGACGAGAAACCCGAGCTACGCGCAGAATGGGATGATGAACTGGGCGATCGTCAAACAAAGCTGTGCTTCATTGGCCGTCATATGAACCATGAAGAAATTGAAGCCGGTCTGGATGCATGCCTTACCGAGTATGTTTCAGACGAGTTTGATTACTAGCGTTTTCAGCGCCAAGAGCTCCGGCGCTTGAGACGAGGGACCCAGTTTATCCGGGTCCCTTTTTTTAGGTTAGAGGTGCCTAATGACCAAGATTGAGCAGCTTAAAGACTGGATTCAGTCGTCAGATAACATTGTTTTCTTTGGTGGCGCAGGCGTGTCAACGGAAAGCGGTATTCCTGATTTTAGGGGTACTAACGGTCTGTATCGCCAGGGCGGCATCAAGGTAGAAAACATGACCATTGGCCTGGGCCAAGACGGCTATGACATGGGAAAAGAAGCCTACGACCTGGGAAATGGAGTAACGGTTGACCCCGATAACGAGGAGTCTTTTGCCTACAGCAAGGCGCCAGACTTTACGCTTGAAGAGATCTTCTCGCTCGATGTGTTTTTTGATTACCCCGCAGCGTATTACACGTATTTTAGAAACTCTCATCATTTGGGGGAGGCTCAGCCAAACATTGCTCACAAGTGGCTGGCAGACTTGGAAGCTGCGGGAAAGTTGCGCGCGGTGGTGACGCAAAACATCGACGGACTGCATCAAGCTGCTGGTAGCAAGCGTGTGTTTGAGCTCCACGGCAACGAGACGCGTTTTTACTGTCCCGAGTGCGGCCACACCTACACGCTTGATCAGATTGAAGAGCAGTCGTCTGTGGTGCCGCTCTGTCAATGCGGCGCAGTTATTAGGCCTGATATCGTCTTTTACGGAGAGGGCCTTGATATGGACACGGTTTACGGCGCGCTGAATGCTATCTCACAAGCGGAGGTTCTTGTAGTTGCAGGAAGTTCGCTGGTAGTGCAGCCTGCTGCCGGTCTTCTCGACTACTACGAGGGCAACAAAATGGCTATCATCAACGACCAACCTACGCCGTACGATGGTCGCGCCAATCTGGTGATCAGAGACAGAATAGGAGCCGTCATAGAACAGCTCCTGTAGAAAAACGCCTACCCGCAAGTGCGCAGGTAGGCGTTATCATTTCAATCAATGGCGAGAAATCCGACGCGCGAGAAACCCGACGAGCGAGAAAGTTGCGCAGTGGAAGCTCGCATAAGGCGCGACGCGCGAGAAACCCGTGTTAGTTGGCGTTTTCCTCGGCGAGCGTCTGAAGCGTTGCCATGAGAGATGGAACAACCTGCTTCTTACGACTGACAACACCTGGAAGAACAGCAATGTTGCCGTCAACCTTTACGTTAAAGGCGCGCTCGATGACGTTGGCAGCATTTGCGCCGTAGAAGAGCATCTCGGTGACCTGGCTCTTAACGTCGGTGAACATGTAGAAGACCATTGGAAGCTCTTCGGACTTAGCAGCTGTCTCCAAGAATGGTCCAACAAGTTCCTCGGCAGCCTTGCGACTGGACTCGGTCATGAAGGAGCCCTGGCCAACGCCAAACTTTACGCCGCCACGGCTGAATACCTTGTAGTCACCGTGGAAGACTTCCTCTGCAGTACGACCAGTGAGGTCTGCGCCAGCGTCAAACATTTGCTCAGAGTAAGCGTCAATGTCTTCTCCGCAAATCTCTGCAAGCTTCTTACCAGCAACAATATCGCGCTCAGTGCAGGTAGGGGAGCGGAATGCAAGGGTGTCGGAAAGAATTGCAGAGAGCATGAGGCCAGCAATACTCTTAGGAATATCAATGCCGTACTCGTGGTAGAGGCCATAAATGATGGTGCAGGTGCAGCCAACAGGGACGTTTCTAAAGGTAATTGGGTTAGAAGTCTCAATGGAGCCGATGCGGTGGTGATCAACAATCTCCATAATCTCTGCCTGCTCAAGACCATCAACTGCCTGAGTGCGCTCGTTGTGGTCAACAAGAATGACATGCTTCTTGCGAGGATTCAAAAGACCAGGACCGCTGATAAGACCAGCTAAAGTTCCGTTCTCGTTGATAACAGGGAAGAAGCGGTGCCTTGAGTTGGTCATTTCCTTACGAGCATCATCAATTGCGGTGTTGACGCTGAACTTAAGGATGTCGTCAGTGAGCATCTTCTCACGTACAGGCATAGACATGATAAGCAGGCGAGCTACCTCAAAGGTATCGCGAGGAGTGCTGATAATAGCGCAATCACGCTTTTTAGCCAGGTCAATGACGTCCTGAGCAATTGGAGCATCGCAAGAGACAATAAGGCAGGAAGCACCGTGCTCAACTGCGATAGTCTGGTTCTCATGGTTACCAGCAACAACAATGATATCGCCAGCATCAACAATCTCTGAAAGAGCGGAAGCGCTTGTACCAACGCGAATATTGCCCTGCTTAACAACGCCTTGAGGATCACCAAGAACCATGGTGCCACCAAGCGTAGAAACAATATTTGCATAGCTTGTCTTAGCCTTAGAGAGCAGGTTTGGCTCGGAAAGGCTCATGTTTGCATTTGCAATATCTTTAACGGCAATCAGGCCGGTAAGCTCTTCTTCCTCATCAGTAACGCAGAGTGTATCAAGCTTGACGTCCTGCATGAGCTGCCAAGCAGCATAGAGGCTCATTCCAGCATCAACTTTTGGCTGAGCTTGAATTTCTGCATCTTTGATCTGAGGAGTAACCGTAGTAATAAGCTGTGGCTCTTCGAAGCCAAAGGGATTTAGGACAAACGCAGTCTCACGGTTGAGTGAGCCAGCGCGACGAGCTTCATAGATAGGGTTATCAATCTGATTTTTGAGATACGCATAAGAAATTGCAGCACAAATGCTGTCTGTATCTGGGTTCAAATGGCCAATGATATTTACTTTACGAATTGCTTCTGCCATCTTCGCCTCCCTGGTAATGTCGATGATGTAACTTTCTAATTAGAACACACTTTAGTAAGCACATTTTGTTTCTTTTTTAATACCACCTTGTAGTGTACCCCTCTCTCTTTTTACTTAGAACAGAAAATCGCAGAAAAACAGCGGGCGTACCTGTGAATCTGGTAAATGTGTATAGGACAAATGACAATTCAAAAGTTGAAGGAAATTAGTACAATGAAATAGTTAACAAATCGATTGAATTGGAATACCTAGTGAGTTCTCCTACGCGTTTTTCTGCTAAAAAAAGAAACGCTCGTCATATGGTTAAAGCAGCGCACGTCCCTGAGCCTTCATCTGAGGCAAGGGAAGTTGCACCTGTAGAAGCACCTCAGGTTCCCGTAGAGAAGGCTGATACTTCGGCAAGTCCAGTGGCCTCTCTGCAGACTGCATCTGAGCAGCTTTCGTCTGCTTTTACGTCGTTTGCGCAGCGTAAGCCTGCAGAAGTGTCTGCTGTACAGCCTGCAGAAAAGTCTGCTACACAGCCCGCAGAAAAGTCTGCAGAAAACATGCGGTCTAAAGTTGCGCCAGAAAAAAAGAAGCGCCAGAAAACTCCTCTATCTGCACGCAAAAGCATTCGTGTGGAGAAGCGTCCTCGCAATCAAGCAGATCCAGAACCAGAACAGCGTCATTCTCGCCCGGTGAGTGCGGGCAGAAGAAAGCTCGAGCTGGTAAGTGTCGTTGCAATTTTGGTGCTTGCGGTGCTCTCGATTGTTTTGGTCAACCGACCAAGTCAAAAAACGCTGGTATTCGGCGACAATCAGGTGACGTATACCGGCACTACCATTCAGGGAAAGATGAATGGTCAAGGCAAGATGACTTTTGAGAATGGCGATACCTACGAGGGAGAATTTGTCGACGGGTATTTTCAGGGTACGGGAACGTACACCTCAAAAGATGGCTGGACGTACGAAGGTCAGTTCGTAAAAGGCCAGGCAGATGGCCAGGGAAGGCTCACTACGCAAGACAACATTGTGTACGAAGGAACTTTTAAGCAAGGGATTTATCAAAGTGCGAATTAAATGGTTTTCGCTTGTACGTATAACAGGACTTGTTTTAGTCCTCATATATCACTTTTTTAAGGACGCGCTTCCAGGCGGCTTCATTGGTGTCGACGTATTCTTTACGTTTTCGGGCTATCTCATCACGGCTCTTTTGATTGACGAGTTTGCTCGCTTTAGATCCATCGACGTTATTGGGTTCCTACGCAGGCGTTTCTACAGAATTGTGCCGCCGCTTGTGTTTATGGTGCTTGTGTGCACGCCGTTTCTTCTGCTTGTGCGTACCGAGTTCATTTCCGGTATTAAGTATCAGATTGCCGCAGCTCTTGGCTTTGTAACTAACTACTTTGAGATAGTTCTGGGCAACAGCTACGAGAACCAATTTGCTCCTCATGTGTATCTGCACACCTGGAGTCTTGCCGTTGAAATGCACTTTTATGTGCTCTGGGGTTTGTGCGCCTGGCTGCTTGCTTGCATGAGCAAAACAATTAGAAGCTATAAGGTAAAGATTGCTGGAGCTTCCCTGGTGCTGTTGGTCGCTACTTACTTGGCGATGGCCACCGGCGCCCAAAGCTCTACGAATCTTTCTATTCAATATTTCTCGACGCAAACACACGTGTTCCCCTTCTTTATCGGTGCGCTTTTATCGTGTGTTGCAGGAATTGCTCAGACAGGCGAGCTCTTTGACCAGCTTGAGCAGAAGCTTTCTACTCAGCTAACGCTTGTGGGCCTTGTGGCAAGCTGCGGCGTTCTTGTCTTCCTGAGCGTCTTCATGCACTTCGAGGACCTCTTTACGTACACCTTTGGTTTCCTTTTTGCCTCGCTCGCAGCAGCCGCAATGATTTTCTTTGCTCGCATGTTGCATCAAAAAACCGAGGGCATCAACGAGCCTGGCATCGTTTCTTTTGTGGCAGATACCAGCTACGGCGTGTATCTGTTCCACTGGCCTTTGTACATTATTTTTGCCGAGAAGGTCGATCCAGTCCTGGCTGCACTCCTAACCCTGGTGCTTTCGTTTGTATTTGCAAGTTGCTCGTTCTATGTGCTTGAGCCAGCGTTGGCAGGGAAGTCTCCAGAGATTTTCTCGCGCATCAAGCTTGATGGTCAGAAGGTTTTGCGAGGTACCGGCCTTGCGCTTATTCCTTTTGCTGCGGCCGTCGCCTTTATTGCGCTAACCGCTCCACAGCTCAGCGATTTCCAGAACGATCTGCTGCTCAACGCTTCGTTACAGGAGCAGAGCACCATGACTATGACTCGCAAGCATGCGGATACCTCGCAGGCAAGCAACTACAACGTTGTTGAGGGAGTCACCTACATTGGCGATTCTGTTTCGCTGCGTGCTCGTTCTTACCTGCAGGATGCGCTGCCCGATGCTCAAATTGACGCTTCGGTTAGTAGAAACGTGGCGATGGGCGTAGATTTGCTGCAGTCTGCAATCGACAACAACACCCTCTACCAGGACGTTGTTGTTGCCCTGGGTACTAACCCTGTTGGCGGCTCCGATGCGGTTGATAAGATTGTGGACATGCTACCGCGTGGACATCGTCTGATTTTTGTCACTCCGTATGACGGTAGAAACTCCGATCCAAATGCTGGTGCAAATGCTATTCGCGCACACGAGCTTGAGCTCGCTCAGCAGTACGACTTCATTACCATTGCGGATTGGGCACAGGTTGCTCAGGATAATCCTGACATTTGGGCAGGTACTGACTACGTTCACTTTGGCTCTGATTCAGATTCCATTAATCGTGGTGGCACCCTCTATGCGCAGATGGTTAAAGACGCCGTAGAGAAAGCAAATCAAGGCCACGTCAAACCTTAATTCAGCTGCGTTTATCCGGGTCTACCTGCGCTTAGTTGCGTCCAGATGCACCTAGCTGCGCCGTTATTTCCCCGGTCTGGTCGTGACGGTGTTCTTGCTGGTGACATATGGCGTGATTACGCTGGATATCTAGGAGATTTGGACCCTTTGCGGTGAGTTGTTCGGCGCAAGTCGTCTGGTATGAGGCATCTGACACAAGCTATGATCAACGATTTATGGGATGATTCATTTCTGCGTATAAACATGGTCTAATATACGGAATTATGAATATCATCATATAAATAATTTAACTACTGCTATTTTCAAGCCTTCAACAACACACCTATGTCAGATAATCTGCTAAATCCGGGGCGAAAAACACACCTAAGTCAAATAATCTGCAAGATATAGAGGTTTTGAGTGCAATGTATACGCCTTTTTGACAGATTATCTGACATAGGTGTGTTCTCGCGTTCCACGTCGCACCCTCGCGTTTCGCATCGCACCCTCGCGTTCCGCATCGCGCCCTCGCGTCCCGTATCGCACAGGCACACCGCGTCGCACCCTCGCGCACCGGATCGCACATGCGTGTAGTGCAACGCGACCTCGCGTTTTGCAGACATATCCTCTTTCCAGCTTCTCTGCTGTGGAGTCCTCGCAATATTTCATTAGAATGGACTATGTGAATATTTCATCTGACAGCCCCTTAAGGAGGAGCACATGGCAGAGTTTGTCTATCAGATGTACAAGGCTCGCAAAGCTGTCGGCGAGAAGGTCATTCTTGATGACGTCACCGTCGGCGTGTACCCTGGTGCAAAAATCGGCGTCGTGGGTCCAAACGGCATGGGAAAGTCTACCCTGCTTAAGGTTATTGCCGGCATAGAGGACGTCTCTAACGGCGAGGCTAAGCTAACCCCAGGTTACACCGTCGGTCTGCTCCAGCAGGAGCCGCCGCTGGATGAGACCAAAACGGTCAAAGAGAACATCGAGCTTGCCTTCGGTGACCTGCTTGCCAAGATCGCGCGCTTCAACGAGATTGGTGTCGAGATGGGCAATCCTGACGCCGATTTTGACGCGCTCATGGCAGAGATGGGACAGCTCCAGACCGAGATCGACGCAGCTAACGGCTGGGATCTGGACAGCCAGCTCTCTCAGGCAATGGACGCGCTTCAGTGCCCTGATCCAGACTCTCCCGTCACCCACCTTTCGGGTGGCGAGAAACGCCGTGTAGCCCTGTGTCGTCTGCTTCTCGAGGCACCTGACCTGCTGCTTCTTGATGAGCCCACCAACCACCTTGACGCGGAATCGGTGCTCTGGCTTGAGAAGTTCCTGCACGATTACCCCGGCGCTGTCATGGCCGTCACGCACGATCGCTATTTCCTCGACGACGTCGCCGAGTGGATCTGCGAGGTTGACCGCGGACAGCTCTATCCTTATGAGGGCAACTACTCAACTTACCTGGAGAACAAGGCAGCTCGCCTTGAGGCTCAAAACCAGCAGGACGCCAAGCGCGCAAAGAAAATGCGCGCTGAGCTGGAGTGGGTTCGTTCGTCTCCTAAGGCTCGCCAGGCAAAGAACCGCGCGCGTCTTGATCGCTATGAGCAGATGGAAGCAGAAGCTCGTGCATCCAAGAAGCTCGACTTCACCGAGATCCAGATTCCTGTGGGTCCGCGTCTGGGCCAGAAGGTCCTGGAGGCCGATCACATCCACAAGGCCTTTGGCGACCGCGTTCTTATCGACGACCTTTCGTTTAGCCTGCCAAGAAACGGCATCGTTGGCGTGATTGGCCCTAACGGTGTTGGTAAATCCACGCTGTTCAAGGCTATTGTTGGCCAGGAGGAGCTCACTTCCGGCACGCTTGAGATTGGCGAGACGGTTCAAATTTCTTACGTTGACCAGCTCAGACAAGGAATCGATCCAGATAAGACTATCTGGGAGGTTGTCTCCGACGGAAACGACTTTATCAAGGTGGGAGATACGGAGATTCCAAGCCGTGCCTATGTGGCTAGCTTCGGCTTTAAAGGACCTGACCAGCAAAAACGTGCTGGCGTCCTTTCTGGTGGCGAGAGGAACCGTCTAAACCTTGCCCTTACGCTTAAGCAGGGTGGAAACCTCCTGCTTCTGGACGAGCCTACCAACGACCTCGATATTGAGACGCTGGAAAGCCTTGAGGATGCACTTGAGCGCTTCCCAGGATGCTCGGTGGTAACCAGCCACGACCGTTGGTTCTTGGACCGCATTGCTACGCATATCCTTGCGTGGGAGGGCGACGACGAGAACCCAGGCAAGTGGTTCTGGTTTGAGGGTAACTTTGAGGCGTACCAGGCCAATCGTATCGAAAGACTTGGTCAGGAGGCTGCTCGTCCTCATCGCATTCACCGCAAGCTCACCCGCGACTAACGTATAGGTGGCGCAAGCGCAGCGCATTCAAATAGAAGATAAAAATAGTAACTATTTTTATCGTTAAGATTTTGTGCAGACTGTTTAAGAGACTAACAACTGGGTATCAAAAATGAGAAGCCAAAGAGCTTCTCATTTTTTTGATAAAAAAGTTATGAGGAAAGAGAAGAACATGGCACTTGACACAAACGTTGGTAACATCCTTAATCTGCAGATCAACAAAGAGTTCTATTCCGCTTATCTGTATCTAACCTTTGCAGATTTCTATGAGGAGCAGGGCCTGAAGGGCTTTGCAAACTGGTATGTCATCCAGTCTCAGGAAGAGCTTGCTCACGCACGTATTCTTCGTCGTTACCTGCTTGATAACGATTGGACTCCAACCATGGAGGCAATCGCAAAGCCAGACCTTACCTTCTCCAAGGTAGTTGAGCCAATCAAGGCGGCATACGAGCACGAGCAGTTCATTACCGCAAGCATTAACGAGTGCTATGCCGTTGCTCAGAAGGCAAACGATTTCCGCACTATGCAGCTGCTTGACTGGTACGTTAAGGAGCAGGGTGAGGAAGAGGCAAATGCTTCCGATCTTCTCAAGGCAGTAGAGATCTTTGGTGGAGATCCAAAGAACCTGTATGACCTTGATCGCGAGAATGCTGCTCGCGTCTTTGTCGCACCAACTATGCCAATGTAAGTAGCAGCTTAAGCGCGAGCCGCACGCAGCTGCGCGGCAGCTTGCGCGCAGCTGCTTATACGCTACAGTGGAGTTTCAATAGCCCCTGATTTGTTCGAAGAGGAACCTGATAGCTCAGCAAAGATGGCACCGCCTATGATGCAGGCGGTGCCTATTATTTTGAGAAGACCAAAAGGCTCGCCAAGGATAAGTGCCGAGAAAATAACTGCAGATAGTGGCTCAAGGTAGCCAAAGACTGCCACGCGCTGAACTGGAATCTTGGTAAGTTGTGGGAAATACAAAAATGATCCAAGGCCTGTGTTAAAGAGGCCGATGGTCAAAACGGCAAGCCAATTTACCGATGCTGGATCTGCGGGAAGCTCAATGCCATGGAATACAACAGTAACCAGAGCAACAATAGCGCAGCCAATGCCCAGCTGAATGCTGGTACCTTCAATACCAGAAACATCTTTGAGCTGCCTGTTACAAATAACCATAATGGCATAAAGAACAGCAGAGAGAGCGCCTAGAAGAAGACCAACTGGCGAGAGGTTCAGTCCAACTCCATAGCCAATAATAAGAGCAGCTCCAATAACAACTACAAGAAATCCAAGTATCTTTTTAGCAGTGAGTTTCTCGCCAAATAAAAGGGGAGAGAGCGCCATTACAATGACGGGTCCGCAGTAATACTCAAGCGTTGCAATACCAACGCCTACCAGGCGATACGCCTCAAAAAGGAAGGTCCACTGAAGACCCAAGGCAATGCCTGATCCAACGAGCGCCTGGAAGTCCTTGGGGTAGTTTTGAATGGTAAAAGCCTCTTTTTGCACAAGCTTAACCGCGAGCAAAAAGAGCGTACCCAAAAGCATACGGAAGAAGACAATTTGGTAGCTAGGAAGATTGATAAAGCTTGCAACGATTCCGTTAGAACCGCAGATGATAAGCGCAATTAGGTAGAGCACGGTAGGTTTAAACGTGGCGTCTCTCATCGGCTACTCGCAAATTTCTGTATCCACGGACTGTGGAATTCTGTCGTTACAAATTACCTGGTAGAACAGTTTTTCTTGCTCTCGTTGATCGGAGGTCTGACCAAGCATCCACATAGTTTTTGCAACCAGGGCTTCGGTAGTCATATCGTCTCCAGAGAGAACGCCGGGCATATCTTGATAGGTTCTACCAACCTCATATACACCCAGGTCAAGACCCTCTTCAGGAACTTGTGTGGTAATAACTACGGTGCGACCAGACGCAATCCAATCGGTGATAGCTTCTTCGTAAGAGCCGTCGTATGAGGGGATGCCACCAATACCAAAGGTTTCAAGCACAATGGCGTCGTAGTCATTCTTCAGAAGGTAGAAGATAGATGGATTAAGCTCGGGGGTCAGTTTAAGCACAATGACACGCGTATTGAGCGTTTCATAGGTTGTAAGACCGCCATCTACCTGATCTTCATTTGGCGCACTACGAATAATCTTGTTGCCACGGATGTGGGCAAGCGGTGGATAATTCATACTCGTAAATGCATTGAAGCTCAGTGTGCGCTGTTTATGAGCGCGGGTGCCGGCAATAACCTCGTTGCCAAAAACCACCACGACTCCGGCGCTTCTGTCGTCGAGCGCGTAGAGAACGGAGTGGTAGAGGTTGAGTTTGGCGTCGGTAAACGGATTTGCCATTGGCTGTTGAGAGCCTGTGAGCACAATGGGTTTCTCGCTATTTTGGATGAGGTAGGAGAGGGCAGCAGCGGTATATGCCATGGTATCGGTGCCGTGAAGGATAATAAAGCCGTCGTAGGCATCATACGACTCAATAATGGCGTCTCTGATCTGGAGCCAGTTTTGAGGACGCATATTGGTGCTGTCGATATTCATGACTTGTTTGAAATCAAATTCGCAGAGGTCATGAACAAGAGGGACGTTGGCTAAAAGCTCTTCTCCTGAAAGTGAGGGAGCCAAGCCCGATTCAGTGGAAACAGAAGCAATAGTTCCTCCTGTTGCCATCAGTAAAAGTTTCTTCACACGTCCCCCATGAACTCCAATTGTGCAGACTTTACAGAAAATCAGTCTGTATAGCGCTTTATTGTAACGGGATAGATGCTTTTCAAGGCGAGAAAAGCAAAGTCGGTGTATTCTTTTTTCGGTAAACGAATTTTTTAGCAAGGATTGTTGATGGCAGAGAACAACCTCTTTGGTTTTGGTAAGAAAAAGCGTCCAGCTCAGGTTCCACCTACTGTCTCTCGTAATGGGGAGTCTTCTACCTCTCCGCGTGCGGTACGAGGTCGTCACGCAGCTGTTGGAAGCCGTGCACAGGCTCAGCGTAGGATGACGCAAGATCGCCCAACAAATCCCGTTAACCATGCCCGTGCAGATGCCGCCCGTGCACGTGGTCGAGCAAGAACTGCTTACGGCAATCACTATGGCACGCTCAACCCCAGAGATGAAGCCCAGGCAGCATATGCAGCTAGAAGACGTCGTTCTTCTCGCATGAAGCTGGGTCGGGTGGCGCTGGCGGTTCTGCTTGCAGCCATTATTCTGTGGGTTGTATTTACGCTGGTAAGCTCATGCAGTCCAGGAGGCGCTTTTGCGCATGCTCAAGCGCTTGATCCTACCGTTACCCTGACTGGTTCCGTGAGCGTCGGATAGCCTTACGGGCTGCGGCGTGACTGTGGAGTGTCCAGTAGTTTCGATGTGTAAGTTGCTACTTTGGGCTCTTGCTTGTAGAGACGCGTGAGAAGTCCAAATTCAAATCAACTGAACCGGTAATACCGTCAACTTGTCCTGTTGAGGTGTATTGCCATATCAAAAAGTTAAAGTTTACGTCTGGCTGATCAACGTATTGTGCCAGCCAAATGGGCTCGTCAAGCGAGACCAGGTCAAAGCGATTTAGATCAACTTTGTTGCCATACACAATAACGCGGTATCCCGCTTCTTGAATAGTGGTGCAAAATGCGCGCGCAATTGCGTTAGTTTCTGCGGGGGAAAGGTTGTCGGCGCGACCGCTGTAATCGGGAGAAGGCTCCAGATCAAACGCAACAGGAAGAGCAAGCTTTGTAACTCCCGCTTCCCGTAACTGCTGCAGAACAAAAGCAGCCTCCTCGCGAGCTTCTTCCACGTTAATAGCCTGCGAGAAGAAGTACACACCTACGTCAAGACCAGCGCTTTGTGCACCCTTTAGGTTGGTCTCAAACAGTTCATCCGCGCGAATACCACCCTCGGTGGAGCCGCGGTAGCCAATGCGAAGCATGGCAAACTGAATGTCATCAGCAGCAACAGCCTCCCAGTCAATAAATCCCTGGTGAGAAGAGACGTCAACGCCCGTGCGTGTGAGCTCTTCTCCGTCCACCACATAATGCGCACGTCCCGTTGCGTCGTAGGAGAGGTTTTCCCACTCATACGGGACTTCGTTTTTGATAATCAGTTTGTTGTCAAAAGAGAGGGAGAAAAGTCCCTGGCACGATTGCAACAATGCCAGCACAAATACAATGGCCAGCGTAATGAGTCCCCATTTGACAACAGGATTGTTCTGGGAATTTTGCTCAAGTGTATGCATCGCCCGCTGCTTACGTTTTGAAGCGCTTGCAGAAGCAGGTGTATGGTTAGTTTTAGAACGAGTCGTAGAGTTTCTCGTTTTCTTGCTTTTATGTGAGCTCTTAAAAATCACTGGTGAAAGAATTGTCCTTGTTCAAAAATTGGCTCGCAACACACGTTAATGCCCAGCTTGTGATAGATGGACTCGTCATCGCTTGGAATAATTGACGAGAAATACGCGTCGCATCCACGGAGTAGTTGCGTGGCATCAACGGCTTTTCCGGCCAATGGGTTGGTAATTGAGCTGATAGAGAGTGCAATGAGCATCTCATCAGCGCAGAGGCTGGTGCGAGCCAGCTTAAAGTTGTTCTCTTTTAGTGCGCAAATAGGCCTTAGGACCTCATCTGAGACAATAAACGTCTTCTTTTCAATACCAACTACGTATTTGAGGGCGTTGAGCAAAAGCGACGCTGGCGCACCTAACAGCTCCGAAGTCTTGCCGGTAATAATGGTGCCGTCAGGCATAACCATGGCACCCGCAAGCTTTCCTGTCTCTTCTGCTTTGTGCAAACAAGCTGCATGAGCTGGCGAGAAGTTCTGGTCAACGTTAACGTCTTTCATCAAGAGATTAATCTTTGTGAGTTCACGCTCACCCATGCCCGTACGCTCGAGTTTCTCGGCAGCCCTAAACCACCTGCGAACAATCTCTGCCTTGGAAGCTTCCTGGCAAACCTCATCATCAATAATGCAGTTGCCAACCATATTGACACCCATATCGGTTGGAGACTGATACGGGCTGGTACCTGCGATCTTCTCCATCATGGCCTTAAGCACAGGAAAAGCCTCAACGTCGCGGTTGTAGTTAACGGTAACTTTGCCGTGAGCCTCAAGGTGATATGGATCGATGATGTTGTTATCGCCCAAATCTGCCGTAGCTGCCTCGTAGGCAACGTTTACGGGGTGCTTGAGCGGAAGGTTCCAAACGGGGAAGGTCTCAAACTTTGCATAACCTGCGCGGACTCCACGGGCGTTCTCGTTGTAGAGCTGCGAGAGGCAGACAGCAAGCTTGCCAGAGCCAGGACCAGGTGCTGTTACAACTACCAGAGGATGCGTAGTCTTTACGTATTCGTTTTTACCGTAGCCCTCCGCCGAGACGATCAGGTCAATATTGGAGGGGTAGCCCTCAATGGGGTAGTGGCGGTACACGGCAATGCCCATGTTTTCTAGGCGCGCACGATAGGCCTTTGCCTTTGGCTGACCAGAGTACTGCGTAATGACAACGCCGCCAATTGCAAGGCCGCGAGCACGGAAGATGTCCATAAGCCTTAGCACGTCATCGGCATAGGTAACGCCAATATCGCTTCTGCGCTTACCGTTTTCAATGTCGTTTGCGTTGATGGCAAAGACAACCTCTGCCTCGTGAGCAAGCTGCTGAAGCATCTGAGCTTTTGCATCTGGAGCAAATCCAGGGAGGATGCGAGAAGCGTGGTTGTCGTCGAGCAGTTTACCGCCAAACTCAAGGTAGAGCTTGCCGCCAAATTCACTGATACGCTGGTGGATTCGATCCGCCTGCATAGTGATGTACTTCTCGTTATCAAAGCCGATACGCATGCGTCCTCCTGCCAAGATTTACTGTAGAAATTGTATCATCAAGCGCAGACTTCCTATACGCTATAAGCTATACAGAAAACAAATAAACAACCAAGGAGTTGTGTATGGATAGCAAGTTTTCACAAACACCTTCTCGTGGCGAGAAGTTCAAAGAGCTGGCACTGAGTGCCTTGCGTGCATTTGGTTATGGTTGTCTTACAGCAGCTGGAATGAGTGCTGTTATCTTTGCATTTGCGTACTTTACCAGCGGTATGGATATGTTTACGGGCATCGACTGGGTGCGCCGTGTTATGTACGTCATTTCTTCTTTGGGAATTATTGCTTGCGGCGTTGGTCTGCTCTTTAGTGGAAAAGAGTACGAGGACCGTCAGATGGGCTTTACGCGCGATATTGATGACCCCATCAGCCTTAAAGAAGGAAAGCTTGATCCTCGTATTTCAAAAATCGAGACCAATCACCTTTCTTGGCAGGCAGCAATCCTTTATGCCTCAATTGGTATGTTTGTAGTTACCACTATCTTTGACGAGGTTATGAGCCATACCTTCTTGATGTAGGTATTCTCGCTAGTACAGAGATAACTCACTAGTACAGAGGCAGCTTTCTAGTACAGAGGCAGATTGCCTAGTACAAAGGTAGAGCGCCTAGTATAAAGGCAGCTCGCCCGTTAACGGATCAATATCTTCTGCAGCCAGTGGCTCAAATGCCAGGCAGGTAAATGTTGGTTCTCCATGGAACTCGGTAAAGCCCGCGTCCCTAATAAGGGCCACGACAAAACCACGAGCTTTTCCCTCGACAGCAAGCTCAAGCAACGCTTCTTCAGAATCAACATAGACACATACTTTTGCAACGCCAGCATCAAACCAGTTAGTGATTGCAGAGGTATCTTCGTCAGCATGGTCCAAATAGACCCAATTCTGATCATCGGTAACACGAACCTGATCAAGTCGACGCTCTTTTGCAAGTGCCATCAGCGTGGCTTCAACACATGCATGGCTTGCCTGAGCGGCAATTTTACCTTTTCGCATCTTAAGATCGCGACGAATAACAATCATTTGTTTTGATTTATATGAAGAACTTGGCATGAAAAACCTTTCTAGAAACTGACTGCTAAGTGTACCATTCACGGCTTTCCGATTTTTGTCGCAAGTAAATCTCGAAGGATCAAAAAGGCTCTCTAAAACCAAGAGCGGCGAGAAGAACGTTGAATGTTCAGCTTGTTACATCAATAAGTTAAATAACGGCACCTGAGTAGAAAGTTGATTCTTGTCTATGTTGCTATGGTTGACTGAGGAGGTGTCTATGAGAGAGTTAGTTATTTTTGTCATGTATCTCTGGGCTTCAATATCGGATATGCGAGATCGCACTATTCCAAATAGAATCCCTATTTTGTTTGCTATTTCATGGCCTATTTGGCTTGCCGCAAATGAAAAGCGCACTGAGTTACTGATGAATGCATTATGGAGTGAGCTCTTTGTTATATGTGTACTGATTACAGTAGGTATAGTTACAAAATTTATAGGTCATATGTCTTCTCTGGGAGGGGGAGATATTAAACTTATTCTCTCAACATGCCTTTATCTTGAAATAAAAGAGACATTTGTCTTTTTATTTTCGGCAAATATTTTAGGTGTTATGTTTTCTCTTCTGTTCTTTATTCGGCAAAAATTTTTAAAAAGAGAAGATAGAAATAAAGAAGAAATTACCAGTTCAGATAGTATATTTATGTATACATTTCCTTTTGCACCATTTCTTGGATTTGGTGTGGCACTTGCGCTATTTTTACGCTAAAATCGAGAAGTGTTATATGAATTTAAAAATTCTTCTAATTCCCGAATATATAAAAAGTTTTTTCTGCTATCAATAGTTTACACGTTGCGTTGAGAGATTGAGTACCCCCAACACTCAATTTCATTACTGAATGGCCCCGACTGTTCAGATCTCTCGTTATGCGAGGCAACGTATGCCATGGAGGCAGGACGACTATTAACGTGGTCGCACACATGTCGCCCTGCCTCATGGCAACCTTTAAGAGCAAGAAGCTCTGCTTCTGATATACCCATTATTTCAAGTATTTAAAAGTAAATATACAGCTACTAAGCTATTTTCCTGTGGTTTTATACGTGCCAGAAACCAGCTGCATGGATCATCCAAAATCTTAAAAGCCAGATGGCGTAGAGGTCTTTGTTATTGCATAAAATCGCTGATACATTATTTTGCATAGTTCAATTGATTTTTGCATATCTTTTGTATAGCTAATTAATCCCAGACAGAAGAGTCACTTACGATTTATTTACGTAACAGGTATGCAATTTTCTTTAAATTTCCGCTTGTAAAACAACATAACAAATTGTATCTGAAGATATTTTAGTGTAGTATGATACGGTAACAACGCGGGACTATGCATAAAACATACGCATGTTTTTAAGGCATCGTTTGAGCAGATGGGGCTGTGAGATGGCTAAGGCAGGTGTTACCAAAAAGACCGACCCAGGTTTGGGTAGGACAGTAGCAAGGTTGTTACAAGAAAGTGGCAAGCGCCAGGTAGACCTGTGCGAATTCTCACATTGGTCACGTGCGTATGTCTCTTATATTTGCACCGAGCGCCGTAAGTGGCCTTCATTTGATAAAGCAAAGGTTATCGCTGACTTTTTCTCCTTAAGTCTTGATCAACTCTGGGTTGAGCATCTTAAAGATCTTGTTGATGCTGGCGTGGAGCTTACAGAGATGCAGAAGAAGAATTTAGCCGAGGGTGTTAATCTTCCAAATCCTACTGTTATGCATGACGGAAATGACAATAGAGAATACCTTCAACCTGTTGTTTCCTCGGGGAACGGTTCAGATTACACGCTCCCGGAAATTCTTGGCGTCGAATAAGTATTTTTGACTATTTTTATTGTTTTCAATGCCATACTTGCTGTATACGCGTATGATTCAGCGTTGTTCAGATTGCATGGGGCTATCTGAAGAGTAGGAGATGTGCAAGATGGCTGGACTACACTGTTCAGACTGCGCTTTTAGCTCGTTCAAATTTAACGAGGACGCCCAGATGTATCAGGCGTACTGCTCGCGCGGCTATTTGCTGGCTGATCCACATATCCATGAGCTTTTCGCCATGCACTTTGCTAAGTCTCCAGAGGATTTTGTTCCCGTCAAAGATCCGTTTAATCGCGAGTATCTAAGGAAGTCATATATCTGCGGAGAATTTATTAAGCGTAAGGATAATTTGGGTTAACGGTATGTCTTAAAACCCTGTTATGTAACATAGCAGGGTTTTATTATGCTTCTGACGTGTTTCTCGTCTAATCAATATCAAAGAATTAAGTAAATATCACAAAAGTTGTTATGTAGCTCTTATAGATTTCTGCATAATTAGTTAACTTTCTGTTATATGTTCCTCTTAAAACAAGGTAGTATTGATTTGGGGGAATCTCCTTATTACAAGGGGATTTAAAACATTTATAAAGGAGCGGCAGCAATGTCGAGGCGACCACAAACAGAAAGTTGTGACACACGTCACAAGCTTCTTAAATCCGCAGAGCAAGAGTTTGCTTTACAGGGATACGATAAAGCTTCACTTCGACAGATTTGTGCACATGCAGGCGTTACCACGGGCGCTCTTTATTTCTTCTTTGATAACAAAGAGGACCTCTTTAAGAATGTTTTGATTCCTGTCACTGAAGGCGCAATTCAGATTCTTGAGGATTACAAAGATCATCTGCTGGTCTCTGGCGAAAGAAATCTTGAAGACACTCCTTTGGGTGATAAAGAAACGCTCGAGGAATTCTTGGACCTTCTGTACGGCAATAGGTACGTGGCGCAGATTCTTGTGAATAATCGAGAAAACCCACATGTTGCCTATTTCTTTGAAGAGTTGACCGAGGTTATCTCTGCAACCATCAGAGCCATTCTTTATCCTAACATTGCACAGGTTAAACCCTATGATGAGTTTATTATTACCTGGCTTGCTCAAACTGAAATGACCACCATTGTCAATATTCTTAAAAATGATGAGACTCGTGAAGAGGCTGACGGTCACATAAATTCAGCAGTAATGTTTACGCAAGGTGGCATTAAAGCTCTAGTTGAAGAACATTAGATGCTCATCTGCGCATAAAAATTGACAATATCTACTTATTTCCGTTATCCTCTTACAAGGTATAAATCACCCGAAGGAGACCTTTATGAAGTTCAATAAGCTCGGCCTCGTAGCAGCATCCGCTTCTGCCGTTCTTGCACTTGCTGGCTGCAATCTTATTCCAAATCTTGCTGATCCAGGAACCACTACTGGCGGTGGTCAGCAGCAACAGCAGCAACAGCAGACTGCACCTGATGCAAATACCGCAACCAAGCCTTCAGATACTCGTGCTGGTGACTCTGACTCTAAGGACCTCTATAACACTCTGATGGATAAGCACAACACTTCAGAGCAGGTTACCAACGTTCAGAAGTACGTTGATGATATTAAGAAGACTGGCGATAAGACCGAGGTTCTTATCGACACCGATAAGATTACCGTTACCGTTACCGGCATTGGTGTTGACTTTGAGAACTCCAACGGCTATCTGGTTGAGGTTGTTAACAAGACCGATACCAACATCTTCATTCAGACCACCGACACCGCTATTGGCAAGGATGAGCTGAGCTTGTTTGTTAACGCAGCTCCTAACGCAACTACCAAGGGCTTTGCATTCTTTGACCCAGGTGTAAAGATGGATCCATCCGCAACTGTTCGTGGTACCATCCTTGCTCTTTATGGTTCTGATTACAGCATGGATTCCTTCAGCGTTATGTTCTAAGTTTTACTTAGTTCGTTGACTGCAAAGGCTCAGCTTTTAGCTGAGCCTTTTTTGTTAGCGAGAAACCCTGTCAAAAGCAGTTAAATGAGTCAGTATTAAGTTATTAGAATCCGTTAGACTATAGAGTTGTTAGCTATTAGAAAAGCATATATGCACTGCATATAAGGAGCTACGATGCTAGATTTAGATAAAAACACAGACAGGTCATATAACGATCTTATCTTTTTAAAACCTCTTTTTCACAATAAGATTTGGGGCGGCAGAAGGCTTGCTGAAGAGTATGGCTATGACATTCCCGATGGCTCAGTAGGAGAGTGCTGGGCAATTAGTGCGCACTCTAATGGAGACTGTGAAGTTGCTTCTGGTCCATATGCTGGAAAAACTCTTTCTGAGCTCTGGACAACTCATCGAGAGCTCTTTGGTAATGCAGAGGGAGATCGCTTTCCACTCCTTATTAAGATTCTTGATGCAAAAGATGACCTTTCTGTTCAGGTTCACCCAGATGATGAGTATGCCGCAGAGCATGAGATTGGCTCTCTGGGAAAGTCTGAGTGCTGGTATATTCTTGATGCAAAAGAGAATGGCGATATTGTTGTTGGTCAGAACGCTTCCTCAAAAGAAGAGTTTGCAGCTATGGTTGAGCAGGGCAAGTGGAGCCAACTTCTCAATTACGTGCCCATTAAGGCTGGAGACTTCTTTAGGATTGATCCCGGTACAGTGCACGCTATTAGAACAGGCACGTTGATTTTAGAAACGCAGCAGAGCTCAGATGTCACGTATCGTGTGTACGACTATGATCGTTTGGGAGACGATGGCAAGCCTCGTGATTTACATCTGGCACAGAGCTTAGAGGTTATTGATTACGCTCAGGAAGCTCCAACATCTGGAGAAATTACTGCTCCAGAAATTGATGGTAAAACTGAGCTTATGAGCTGCAAGTACTTCTCGGTAGAAAAATATGAGATTCATGAGGCAAAAACTATTGCTCAGCCATGGCCGTTTATGTGCATAAGTGTCATTGAGGGAGAAGGTACGGTTTGCGCTGACGGCGGCAACGGAGAAGAGCATAGGATTTGCAAGGGCTCACATTTTATTGCACCTGCGTCTTCTGGTAGCCTGCGCTTTACGGGTACTATGACGTTGATTACCTCTCATCTTCCTCATACAAAGTAGGATGATACATAAGTCGAATGCAGCTTAATGTGTAACATTTGACTCGTTTCAAGTAGAATATAAAAAGTTGAGCCTTTTATACGTTTATAGGAGGAACGTATGAATAAAGAGATGATTACTCGTCGCGCTTTTGCTGGATTGGCTGCAGGCGGTGCTGCCAGCACGCTTGCTGCTTGTAATAGTGACGTGATGCAGGCAATCTTAAACCCTGATTCTATTCTTGGTGGAGCTGGTCAAGATCCTCAGAATGGCGGTCAAGGCGGTACTGGTGATGCACCTTCTCAGTCAGATTTTGTGAAGCTTGAAGAGATTCCAGACCATCCAACGCTAACCGGAGATTTTTCTAAGATTATTACTGGCGTCTGGTGTGTTGACAATGGCGTTGGAACTAAAGGTGGATCAAAGGAAGGCAAAACCTTTGACCATGGTGGCATGCTTAATCAGGGCTATAACGATGGAACCGTTCTTTACTATTCATTCAAAGAAGACGGCACTTTCTTCATGCATAATTTTAAAGGTGTGAAGAATGATGGTAAGTGGGAAGCAAAAGGAACTATTGCCATTCAATGTACGTATGATGATGGCGATAGTGTGCCAATGCTTTTTGATAAGGACGACAACAACTATCTGAAGTACAGTGATGCCAAGAGCGAAATTACATTTAATTTCAAAAAACTTTCTGACAATCCAGACGATACTTCACAGATAGCTTATATTGAAGGACAGGTAGTCAATTTTGCTGCCACCATTCCTGGTACGTATTATCTCTTTGGCTTGCACTATGCAGATGGTTCTAAAGAAGATTTGACCAGTGATCAGATTGAGTCTATGAATAAGGGTTCTGGCGGAGCGTATACCTTCTCTGCTCATAAGGATGGATCTGCTGCACTGTTCTATCCAGACGGTAACGTTTCTCCTATTCAGATTGTTGCAGAAGAGCCTTCGGCAGATGGTCTTTCTTTCCCCATTCTTGCTCAAGGCTTTTCAGAAACTGAACAGATATCTAAGTCTGTTCTATACACTACTGCGGAAAATAAAAAGCTTCTCAGTATTGATGCTCCTGGATTTACTCTTAAGTTTGCCCTCCTTAATCACCGTGAGGATGATTGGGCTAAATATGAGTATCCACCAAAGGCAGAGTTCCCTTGGCAGCCAGATGGTAAGGGCGGCTATAAGCTAGTAACGCCTACTTCTGGTTCTGGTAATGGTGGTAGCTCTTCAGGAAATGGCGGCAGCTCATCTGGAAATGGTGGCGGCGGCAAGGGCGGCTCAGGTAAGAAATAACCCAGCCTTTTCTGGTTTCTTTTACTAACAAAAAAGCAGGCATATGATATGCCTGCTTTTTTCTTGCCAACTTTTACATGTGTAAAAGGACGGTGATGTAAAGCTTGGTGTAAAGCTTACTCAGCGTGTGCGCCACCCTCAATCTCACCAGTGCAGTGTGGGCAGCGAGTTGCGCCTTCCTTAACCTCTTCAAGGCAGTGTGGGCAGTGTGGAGCTGCAACCTCTTCAACAGTCTCTTCTTCGTCCTTCTTAAGCTTGGAAGCCTTCATGAACTTATTGAGGGCCTTAACCATGCAGAAGACAATGAATGCAATGATCAGGAAGTTGATGATTGCACTGATAAACGCACCAAAGTCAATGCCGTTCTGGGTGCCAGGAACTGGAATAGAAAGACCAGAAACCTCGGTGCCACCGCCAGAGATCAGCTTAATAAATGGGTTGATGATGTCATTGACAAGGGAGGTAACAATAGCGGTAAATGCGCCGCCAATGATGATACCAATAGCCATGTCCATAACATTGCCCTGCTGGATAAACTCTTTAAACTCCTCGACAAACTTTTTCATTTCATCCCTTTCGTGTAGTTAATAGAGGACAGGTATTTCTACTCGCGCCTACGGCGTGCGCTTATGCGCTGGCCAGACCATAGATGCGAGAGTATTTATCAGTTAGATACTTGGTGTAGTAGTGGACGTCAAAAGGCTCACCGCATGCACCCAAGATAAGCTCCTTGGAGTCTTTTGCACGACCCCAGGTCCAAATGCGACTGCCCAGCCACTCTTTGATAGGAGCTAGGTCTCCTGATGCACAGACGGCGTCAAAGTCCATGCCCTCAGCAATCATGGCGTGCTTGTACTGTGCGCCATAAGCGCTGCCAAGAGCATAGGTTGGGAAGTAGCCAAACTCACCCCATGACCAGTGAACATCCTGAAGAGCACCTTCGGTGTTGCTTGGAACCGTAACGCCCAGGTACTGCTTGTACTTCTCGGCCCAAAGAGCTGGGACATCCTTTGCAGTAATCTCGCCAGACAAAAGTGCCTGCTCCATTTCATAACGGATGAGGATGTGCAGAGGATAGGTGAGCTCGTCCGCTTCGGTACGAATGAGACTTGGCTGTACCTTATTAGCTGCCGAGAAGAGCTGGAAGGCAGTAACGCGATTAAGCTGGCCAGGGAAATGCTTGCGCATAAGTTGAATAAGAGGCTCGGCAAATGCCTCAGAAAGGCCAACGTAGTTCTCAAAGAACCTGGACTGAGACTCGTGCATGCCCATAGAAGTACCAGTGCTCAGAGAAGTAAAGCGGTACTCCCAGTTGATTCCCTGCTCGTAGAGGGCGTGACCGTTCTCATGCAGCATGGAATAAACGTTGGAGAGAACGTTATTCTCGTAAGCGTGGCTGGCAACCATAACAAAGCCGATACCAGGGCCACCGGTGTAAGGGTGCTCAGTTTTACCAAGCCAATAAGCGTCCTCGTCAAGACCCTGAAGCTTTACCAGGTCTTTTGCAAGGTCCCACTGACGGTTGACATCAAACTTACCCTCAAGAGGTTTGGTGCTTGGTTGGCGCTTAGAAGCCATGCAATCAGCAACTAGGGGAACTACCACTTCTTTAACGTTATTGAAGAAGGTGTTGTAGAACTCTCTGTTGGTGCCGTGCTCAAAATCGCTGAGTAAGAGATCATATGGGTCTTTGGAAGCATCACGTGCCTGGCACATCTCTTTGCGAAGCTCAATTAAGCTATCCAGCTTTGGAGCAAAGAGTGACCAGTCATCGCTGTTCTTTGCCTGCTCCCAGACCTCATTAGCCTCTGTGGTAAGACGAACAAAGTTGCTCTGAAGCTCAACAGGTACATCTACCAGCTGGCTTCTATCGCGACGAAGAATTTTAACTTGTGCGCGATGAGTCTCATCAAGTAGAGCGCGATTCTCGTGAAGTCTATCAAGCAGTGCGCCAACAGCAGGATCACAGAAGGTCTCCTGGACCTGCTCGCCAAGGATTGCCAGGGCTTCTCCGCGCTCTTCAGCAGCCTTTTTTGGATCAATGCATGGTCCAAAAGAGCCAATCTCATTAGCTGCGTAGTTGAGAGCAAAGAGCTTCTTCTCAAGTTCATCAAGTTTAGCGATATCATCGCGGGGATTTGAAAGCGCTGCGTTCAATTCAACAGTGTTATGTGCGCTGTCCATAAAAATCCTCTCTACAAAATAGGTGTGACCAGTATGTTTGCCGGTTATATGCAACCGTTTAGCAATTGCGTCATATTTTACCCTGTTATTTATTGTTATTTGAGCGATACTAAAAAGACTACGTCCTAAAACAATAAGCACATCTTTTCGGCACAATTTTTGCCTAAAGATGGCCTGTAAGGAGTAAGAGTTCTATGGATGACAGCAGAATCTCGTTTGACGTATGGAGTGATCTTTACGCAGATCGCGTTCAAACCATGCGAAAAAGCGAAGTACGAGATTTGTTTGCGGCCCTGTCTCGTCCAGGTGTCATTGCGCTGTCTGGTGGTCTGCCAGACATTTCTTCGCTGCCACTTGACCAGGTTGCAGAGTGCGCTCGACGCTGCGTTGCTGTTGAGGGACTTAGGTCTCTTCAGTATGGCAACTCCGATGGCCGTATTGAGTGCAGAAGGACCATCTGCAAGATTTTAGCTGCTCAGGGCGTCGAGGCCGATCCTGACGAGATGATTTTGACTTCTGGTTCTCAGCAGGCGCTTGATTTCTTGGGCCGTGTCTTTCTTAACCCAGGTGACGATATTATCTGTGAGGGTCCAAGCTATCTTGGTGCGTTCCAGGCATTTTCTGCGTATGAGCCTACTGTTCACACCATTGATATGGATGAAGAAGGCATTAGGACAGATCTTCTCGAGGCCAAGCTTGAAGAGCTTGTCAGCAAGGGCAGAAAGCCTAAGTTTATCTACGTCATTCCTAACTTCAATAACCCTGCTGGCATCACCATGTCTATGCCAAGGCGTTTGCGTCTTCTTGAGCTGGCTCGCCAGTACAACATTCCTGTTGTCGAGGATGACCCCTATGGTCTTATCCGCTTTGAGGGAGAAGATCTAACACGCCTTAAGACGCTTGATCCAAATGTCATTTATCTGGGAACTACCTCAAAGATTTTTGCCCCAGGACTGCGTCTTGCATGGATGGTTGCACCTCGTCATTTCCTTGAGCGCATCAACCTTGCAAAGTCTGGCTCCGACCTGTGTACCAGCCCCTTTAACATGATTCTTGCCGAGCACTACTTCAATGAGGTTGATTGGCAGGCGGCCCTTGAGGTGTCTAAGTCTCGCTATAAAGAGAGAAAAGACGCCATGCTCGCAGCGCTTGCAGAGTTCTTCCCCAAAGATGTTACCTGGACCAAGCCAGAGGGCGGTTTGTTCCTGTGGGTAACCTTCCCGCCATACCTTAACACTGAGCAGTTACTTCCTCGTGCAATTGAAGAGGGAGTTGCCTTTGTACCAGGTGTTTATTGCTATCCTGACCAGCGTATTAGTTCAAGTATGCGCCTATGCTACTCATTTGAGACGCCAGAGCGTATCCACGAGGCAATCCGCAGGCTGTCTTTGTGCGTCCAAGATCGCATGGCGCTGTATCGCGCATTCCTAGAGGCGGGCGCTCTACCTGAGTCTTCTCATTCTGAATCTCAATCCTCTGCAAGGGAGTGTTAAGTATGGCTACAAAAGTTGCTGTCATTATGGGTGGAGCCTCATTTGAGAGGAACTTCTCGCTCAAAAGTGGAGCTCTTGTCTCTGAGGCTTTAGAGAAGCACGGGTATGAGGTATTACCACTTGATGCTGACGCACACCTGGTAGACACCCTTCGTGCCGAGAAACCCGATGTTGCGTTTGTGTGCCTTCACGGCGCGGGCGGAGAAGATGGTGCAGTACCTGCGCTTTTGGAGTTCCTCAAGATTCCGTATGTGGGCTCAAGGCCTGCATCTTGTAGGGCAGCCTGGAACAAAGCTGACATGCCGTTTATTGTGCGCCAGGCCTGGTCAAAGGAGGAGTCCGAGGTCATCTGGCCTCCTCAGATTGTGCTGACTGCCAGCGCGTTTAAAGACCTGGGCGCAGCCGCCGCTCTTGACCTGGTTCCCGAGCGTCTTGGTGGCGGCGTTGGCTTCCCTCTAGCGGTCAAGCCTGTTCATGGCGGCTCGGCTATGGGCCTTTCTAAGGTTGACAGCGCTGACCAGCTTGGACCAGCACTTCTCGGCGCACTTGGTTTTGACGACTCCGTCATTATCCAGCAGTGGGTTGATGGCGTTGAAGTAAGCGTTACCGTGCTTTCTGACGCAGATGGCGAGAAAACCCTGCCACCAGTAGAGATTTCAGTGACCAAGGGTATTTACGACACGGATGCTCGTCTTGATCCAGAGCGTATTCAGCACTTCTGCCCAGTTCGTCCTGAGTCTTTGGCAGCACTTGGCGCAGATCCAGCCGCTGCTCGTGAGGCTCTTGAGCGCGCAGCTCTTGAGGTGTACACCGCTTATGGCTGCAGAGATCTTGCTCGTATTGATTTTATTTGGGATGGACATCACGTTATGGTCATGGGTCTGAAGACATTCCCAGGACTCACTGAGACCTCCCTTGTTCCAATGGCTATTGAGGCTGCAGGATACGCTGTTGAAGACGTTCTTGCGCAACTTGTTGAGGGTGCGCTTAAGCGCGGCAACTAGGGGGTTTTATGGAATACGTATTGGGCATTGATGTTGGTGGTACCACCATCAAGCTGGGACTCTTCTCTGCAGAGGGAGAGCTACTTTCTGAGCAGAAGGTCAAGACGCCCGCACTTGATAACCAGGAAGGTTATCAGACGGTAACCGATGCTATTAAGCTGATTGTTCATGGCCAAAAAGCAAGCCGCAACGATGTTATTGCGTGTGGTTTGGATATTCCAGGTCCTGTTGCAGATGACGGAACCGTTGGTCTTCTCGCCAATGTAGACATTGATCCTGAGGGATTGGTGCAGGCAATTAATATGTGCCTGCCAAACGCAACTATCGCGTTTGTCAACGATGCTAACGCCGCTGCTCTGGGCGAGGCGTGGGCTGGCGTTGCCGTGGGTGTGCCGTCGTTTGTGCTGATTGCGCTGGGCACCGGCGTTGGTGCAGGCGTTGTTGTAGACGGCAAGCTTGCTGCGGGCGCTTTTGGCGCGGGCGGCGAGATTGGTCACATTATTGTTGAGCCAGAAGAGACGCTGACCTGCGGTTGTGGTCGCCACGGTTGCCTGGAGCAGTACGCTTCTGCCAAGGGTGTTGTCCGTCTGTACCTGGAAGAATGCGTTTCTCGAGGTGTTATTCCTGTGAACGTTGAGCACGAGACCGATACGGTGTCCGTGTTTAGGGCTCATGCTCAAGGCGATGAGTGCGCAACCCTTGCTATCCATAAGATGTGCCACTACCTGGGTCTTGCTATGGCGCAGGTTTCGTGCGTGGTCGATCCTGCCATGTTCTTGATTGGCGGCGGTGTTGCGGGCTCGTTTGCAACGTTTGCTACCGAGCTTCGCGAGTGTTTTGAGCAGTACGCTCTACCGGTAAGCAAGGGCGCTCGTATTGAGGCTGCGAGCTTGGGCAATCAGGCTGCAATGTATGGTTGCGCGTATGAGGCGCTGCGCCTGAGGCAAGAGCGTTTTGGCCAGGAGAGCGCTGAGTAGAAGCAAGTTTTTGGCGCATGATCTTCTCGTCTGGAAAAGGGTACGTACGTGAGGGCTCTTGGCGAGAAAAACATCAAAGTTTTTGTCATAAACGCTGTACTAAATGAAAGTACGTTCAATAACATAATTTTCTGATTACAATTTATGTAAAAACGTAGTTGTCAAAGCTGCTCAGTGCTAACATTGAGCAGCTTTTTTGGTTGTGTTTGGAATAGTTCCGAGCACTAGGATGAAAGGGGAGTGCTGTGGCTGACGAGTCAAAGTATGACATCGTTGCTGCTACTGGTTGCCCAACCGGTATTGCGCACACCTTTATGGCTAAGGAGGCCCTTGAGAAGGCCGCCGCAGCTAAAGGTCTTACCATTAAGGTTGAGACGCACGGCCAGGTCGGTGTAGAGAACGAGCTCACCGCAGCTGAAATCAAGAACGCCAAGGCAGTAGTTGTTGCTGCCGATAAGGACGTTCAGGCTGAGCGTTTTGCCGGAAAACCAATGGTAAATGTTGGTGTTACTGCAGCTATTAAGGATGCAGAGGGTCTTATCGACCGCGCTCTTGTTGCTCAGCCTGAGGGCGAGCTTGCAGAGGCAGACGACGCTCCAGTCTCAAGCACTATTGAGAAGGAGTCTGTAGGCCACATCATCTACAAGCACCTCATGAACGGCGTTAGCCACATGCTGGTCTTTGTTGTTGCTGGTGGTGTTCTGACGGCTGTTTCATTCCTCTGGGGTATTACTTCCTTCAGCTCCACTGCACCTGACTACAACAGCTTTGCTGCCATGCTCAAGATCATCGGCGGCATTGCAATGGGCCTTATGGTTCCAGTTCTCTCTGCTTACATTGCAGAGTCTATTGGCAAGCGTCCTGCTCTTGTTCCTGGCTTTGTTGCAGGTATGATTGCTATCCAGGGTCTTCCAATCAACCCTAACACTGGCATGATTGATGCTGGTGGCGCTGGCGTTGGTTTTGGCTTCTTGGGTGGTATTGTTGGCGGCTTCCTTGCCGGTTATGTCATCGTTGGTCTTGAGAAGCTCCTTGCAGGTCTTCCAAAGAACCTTGATGGCCTGAAGGCAATCTTCCTGTACCCACTGCTTTCCACCACCATTGTTGGCCTGGTTATGCTGGGTATTTCTGGTCCTATGGCAGCAATTAACACTGGCATGATGAACTTCCTGCGCGGCCTTTCTGCTTCTGGTCCAATTGTCCTTGGTCTTGCAATTGGTTGTATGTGCGCATTTGATATGGGTGGTCCAGTTAACAAGGCAGCTTACGTCACCGGTACTGCACTTCTGACCGAGGCTCTTGCTGCTGGTGTTGGTACCCCAACTTATGAGTTTGGTACCAACTTTATGGCTGCAGTTTCTGCTGCTTGTATTGTTCCTCCACTGATCACCACCTTTGCTGTTGTCGTTGGTAAGAAGTACTTCACCAAGTCCGACTTCAACGCTGGTCTGGTCAACTTCATTCTTGGCTGCACCCACATTACCGAGGGCGCTATTCCATTCATGACCAAGAACATTTGGCCTGTCATGCCTATCATGATGATCGGTTCTTCCATCGGCTCCATCCTGACGCTGCTCTTTGGTGTCCACGACCCAGCACCTCACGGTGGTTTCCTGGTTCTCCCCGTTGTCGATGGCAGCCTCAAGTGGGTTCTCGCCATTCTCATCGGCGCTGTTGTTGGTGGTATTCTCTTTGTTGCTTTCAAGGCATACGAGTACCGCAAGAACGGCAACCAGATTGTCGAGGGCTAAGCGTTACGCTTAGCACACTCGGCGGCGTTTGAGTTTTGCCCAGAATTTACGTACAGTTTGGGTGCAGACTCAGATAATCGAAGTAAAATATGGACTCGGCGATTTCGTCGGGTCCATTTTTGTTCCAGAGGGAGCTTTGATGATTTACACACTTACCACTAATCCTGCAATCGACATGAACGTCAATTCGGGAGTTCCTTCTTATACGCACGTCAACCGCACAACCGACGCTGTTTACACACCAAACGGCAAGGGTCTGAACGTTTCATTTACGCTTGCTCACTACGGCGTTGAGTCCACTATCCTGGGCTTTTTTGGCGGCTTCTCGGGCAACTATATTGTTGAAGAGGCATCTAAGATTTGCCCGGTCAAGCCTGTGTGGATTGACGGTATTACCCGCGTAAACATTTTTGTTACCACGCCAGAAGGCGAGCTCAAGTTCCCTAATGCAGGCGCTCCCGTTATTCGTTCCAAACAAGACGAGATGCTTGAGCTGCTGCGTACTACCCCCGACCTGGATGTGCTGGTGGCCTCCGGCTCGCTTTCTCCTGAGATGGATCCAACCTTCTACGACGAGCTCTTTGATCTTTGTCATGAGCGCGGCGCTGAGCTGGTCCTGGACATCTCTCATAAACACCTCGCAGAACTTGTCGAGAAAAAACCACTGCTCATCAAGCCAAACGACGAAGAAGTGGCAGAGATCTTTGGTGTCGACGTCCATAACGAGGCCGACGTTCTTCTCGCCCTCCACAAGATTCACGAACGCGGAGCAAAGAACATCCTGCTTACGCTTGGCGGCGAAGGCGCGTACTTCTTCAACGGTGAACATGTCTGGCACGCAAATGCTGCGCAGGTAGAGGTGCTTTCGACGGCATGCGCGGGCGATTCGACGCTGGCAAGCTTCATGTCAATCTGGCTTGAGGATCCGTCGGCTGTCGAGAAGGCTCTGACGCGCGCGATGGCTACCGGCGGAAACGTTGCGATGAGCGCTGGCTTGGGCGACTTTGCGCTGGTCGAAAAGATCGCGGAGTCCATTCACGTTGAGCTGGTGGAGTAGAAGCGGACGTGTTGCGCGTGGAGGTGTGCGATGGTGCGCGGACTTGCGTGGAGGTGCGCAGGCTTACGAGCTCACGGGTTTCTCGGCGTATGGCGTGCGTAAGTCTCCATATCTGCAAAATAAGTCTTTTCTCGCTTCTTGATTTCGTGTAACGTATAAGGGCTAATGTGATAATTAGGTTTTCGAACCTCTAAAGAAGGAGAGTGCAATGTCCGGACACTCTAAGTGGGCCACAACCAAGCACAAGAAAGCAGCTATCGACGCTAAGCGTTCCTCGCTGTTCTCTAAGCTTTCCCGCAACATTACTGTTGCCGCAAAGATGGGTGGCGACCCAAATCCGGACAACAACGCTAGCTTGTCTGCCGCTGTTGCCCGTGCTCGCATGGTTTCCATGCCTAACGCAAAGATTCAGGCCGCTATCGATAAGGCATTTGGCGCTGGTGCTGATGCTGCCATTTACGAGGAGATCGTTTACGAGGGATACGGTCCTGCAGGCGTCGCAGTTTACGTTGACTGCCTGACTGACAACAAGAACCGCACCGCAGCAGACGTTCGTTCCGCATTTACCCACTCTGGCGGCAATCTTGGTACCGCTGGTTCCGTTGCGTTCCAGTTTGAGCGCAAGGGCTCCATCGCAGTTGACAAGGTTATTGTCTCCGAGGAGAAGAAGGTTGCTGACCGCGAGAACGCTGTCGATGAGGACGAGTTCATGATGGCAGTTGCCGAGGCTGGCGGAAACGATTATGAGGACGCTGGCGATCAGTGGATTGTTTGGACTGCATACGACAAGATGCAGGATGTCCAGAAGGGCCTCGAGGCTCAGGGCATTGAGGTTAAGGGTTCCGAGCTTACTATGGTTCCAACCACCCCAACTGACGTCTCCGTTTCTGATGCAAAGAAGGTTCAGCGTCTTATCGATAAGCTCGACGAGCTCGATGACGTTCAGAACGTCTACAGCACCATGAACATCACCGACGAGATTGCTGCTGCTCTCGAGGAGGAGTAAGCTCTCTGGTCCGCGCCGCGCGACGATGTGCGACGAGCGCGACGAGCGCGAAATCGCGAGCGGCGATAAAACTGCACTTCAAAGCCCCGCCAGTTGGCGGGGTTTTTTGTTTGGGTAGCGTCGATGCTGTCAGAACACACCTATGTCGGATAATCTACACGTTTTTAGAAGCCCGAACACACCTATGTCAGATAATCTGTATATACAGAGCAAAAAACATAACTTACAGCCCTAAAAAACACAGCAAATGACGATATTCTGAGAAAAATAGGACTTTTGAGGGTCAATTTTGCAGAATAAGTGACTTTGCTGTGTTTTCAAAACGCCAAAAATAGGCCTCTAAAAATTTTATGCATACAAATGAATTCACCCTCATGAATATTCATGAAGGTGAATATTTTCGTATCATGGTAGTTAAAATTTTGATGTCTTCTATGCTGGGCGAGAGAACCGATGGACTACAGCAGCGGAAACATTCGATTGAAGCTGAATCTCGTCGTCCAACGCACGTAGCCGTAGCAGTTCTAAAGGCCCACGCGAACAACCTTACGAACGCCAGCGGCTTCGAGGGCTGCTACCTGCGAAATCGATGCGGATTCGTCCGTCATCAGCACGTCGATATCAGCAGGCAATCCATATTGGAAGCTGGAGTTGACGCCCAGCTTGCTTGCATCGGCCAAGACAATGTGCTGCTCAGAGTGCTTAAGCATCAGCGAGTTCACGCGCATCTCGTTTGAAACCAGTGTGGTAAGGCCACGCTCAGCGGAAATTCCCGAGCATCCCAAGATGCACTTCGCGGCGCGAATCTGGTTGATTGAAGCAAGTGCAAAATCGCCGGTCAGTGACTTCTTAGCTGGTCGAACTTCTCCACCCGTGACTAAAACGGTCATCGATGGGGGATAGTCGGCGGCCAGAACGCTACCGTTATTGGTAACAACCGTGATGTTCTCGGCGGTGATAAATTCCAGGACTTTTATAGCGGTTGAGCTGGTGTTAATGAAGACTGTGTCGCCATCTTTAATCAGCTTAGCGGCGGCCTGGGCAAGCTTGAACTTTGCGGTTACCTGGTTAGAACTGAGTCCTGTTGAGAGCGGGTCAAGCAGCGTGGCCATGCCATAGCTTCGGGAAATGAGGCCTTGAGCTTCGAGTTCGTCAAGATCGCGGCGGATGGTAAGCGAAGAAACTTCAAATCTATCGGCAAGATCGCTAACGGAAACCTGGCGGTATTGTTCAAGAAGGCTCATGATTGAGCTTCTGCGTGATGCTACAAATGAACGGCTTGTGGCCATGAATCCCCCAATAGAACTCAACTGCTGATAAACCTGTAGAATTACATTTAACTGATTCAGTTCTGTGAAAAACAACGTACAAATTGATAACACCTTTTGAACGGTTGTCGAACAATTGTGTAGACGCTTTTCTGTAGAACTGAGTGTATCTTACCTTATTCAATGAACGTTTTGAATACTTAAACGGATATTATTTAGCGGTCAACGGTTTTTATGACGTAAATCTCTAAAGTGAGCATGGATAAGTATTGCTTAACTCTCAACTTTAGCTATACTAACATTATCGATTCGATTGGTAAAACATTCAAAACATTCAACAAATAGGGAAATTTGTTATACGACAAGACAAATGTCATATAAATTATTTATCTAATTGTTGAAGCGTTCAGAAGATTCAAGTTTTTGTCGTTAAGCGATGTGTTCTTGTGTGCTCTTGCTATAGTCCAACACAAGGAAAAGATTCACAGTAGTCTACTGGAGAGGAGTGAATCGCATGCTACTTCGCGATATCTACGAGCAGAATCACTATGCTTTCGTGAAGACCCCCATGACATGGGAAGAGTCTATTAGAGAGTGCTGCAAACCACTGGAGGCTGATGGAACTGTCAATCCAGAGTATGCAGACGACATTATCGAGTGCGTAAACAAGTTTGGTCCCTACATTGTTATCGTTCCAAACGTTGCAATGCCACACTCAACTGCTCGCATTGGCTCTAATGGAAAGACTGCTATTGGCTTTATGCACTCTGATGTTCCTGTCAATTTTGAGGATGGCGACGATGAGAAGCAGGTTAAGACTTTCTTCACTCTGAGTGCTACTGATCAGGATGCTCACCTCAAGAATATGCAGATGCTCGTTCAGGTTCTTATGAACGAGGAGGTTCTTGAGCGTCTTAAGAACATTCAGTCTCCTGAGGAGCTTTTGGAGATTGACAAGCTTATCTCCGAGTAAACACGCCCGTTTGGGCACGTAATTGAGGATTTCCTTTTGTAGTGTGGGCTGCAGAAGGTACGTATGTAGGACCCTTTGAAAGGGGTATCAATGGATATTGTTCTTGGTATTTGGAAATGGTTTGCGAGCAACTTCTTGACTCAGCCAGCCTATTTCATCGGTTTGATTGTTGCTATCGGCTACATTCTTCTTAAGAAGAAGTGGTACGACGTACTCGCTGGCTTCCTTAAGGCAGTCATTGGTTATCAGATCCTCCTGGTTGGTTCCGGCGGCCTGGTAACTGCATTCCGTCCAGTTCTTGTTGGACTTCAGGCTCGCTTCAACCTTTCTGCAATGGTCATTGACCCATACTTTGGCCAGAACGCAGTACAGGCAGGCATGGAGGCAGCTGACGCTCCTGCATTTATCGCAGGTCGTTCCTTCTCCTCCGTTATGCTTCTTCTGCTCTTCGCTTTCATTCTGAACATTGTTCTGGTTGCTTTTAAGAAGCAGACTAAGCTTCGCGCAATCTTTACTACTGGTCACGTCCAGGTTCAGCAGGCAGCAACTGCATTTTGGCTTATCCTCTTCTGCTTCCCACAGCTTAACGACGTTACCATCCTTGCAGTTATGACCGTTCTCCTCGGCCTTTACTGGGCAGTTGGTTCCAACCTTTGTATTGGACCTACCCAGGACCTTACTGATGGCGCTGGCCTTACCATTGCTCACCAGCAGATGTTTGGTGTTTACTGCGCATCCAAGGCTTCCGAGTGGCTCGCCAAGCACTCCAAGAAGGAGTCTAAGCGCATTGAGGACATCGAGCTCCCAGGCTTCCTTAAGATCTTCAACGAGAACCTCGTTGCAACTGCAATTCTCATGACAGCATTCTTTGGTGTCATCCTTGCTGTTCTTGGCCAGGACTTCCTGCTTGAGAACAAGTTCATGAAGCCAGGTCAGGATTTCTTCTTCTACATCATGACCACTTCCTTCCAGTTTGCTGTTTACCTCTCCATCCTGCAGCTTGGTGTTCGTACCTTCGTTACTGAGCTCACCAACTCCTTCCAGGGTATTTCTAACAAGCTCCTCAAGGGTTCCGTCCCAGGCGTTGACTGCGCAGTCACCTACGGCTTTGGTTCTCCAAACGCAGTTACCCTCGGCTTCCTCATGGGTGCAGCTGGCCAGTTCCTGGCAATCGCAGCTCTGCTGCTTCTGAAGTCCCCAGTTGTTGTTATCGCAGGCTTTGTTCCACTGTTCTTCGATAACGCTACTATCGGTGTTTACGCAAACAACAAGGGCGGTCTCCGCGCAGTTCTTATCATGCCTTTCATCTCTGGTCTTCTCCAGGTCTTTGGTTCAGCTCTTATCGCTGGCTGGGTTGGCATGGCTGCATACGGTGGATACCTTGGCATGTGGGACTGGGCAGTTGTCTGGCCAATCATGACCGGCGTCATGAAGTTCCTGTCCTTCGCGGGTCTCGCAATTGTTGTTATTGCTCTTATCGCAATCCCACAGCTCCAGTACCGTGCAAACAAAGACACGTACTTCATGGAGGTTGAGGATTACCAGAAGTGCAAGGAAATCCGTGCACAGAAGGCCGCCGCAGCTAGTGCGGAAAGCAAGTAGCCCTCTTTCTTCCTACCCTGAGCAGACCCCCATCTGCTCAGGGTTATTAGTAATACTCGGCACATTGTTTGATGCGGTATTTGCTTTAAATGCGAGCATCATAGCGCCCAAATGGGTACAAACACAATGTGTCCGTAATCAGTTTGTTTGATCGAAGGAGTCAACATGAACGCAAAGATTTTGGTCGCATGTGCAAACGGTGCAGGTACCTCTCTGATGATGAAGATGACCGCTGAGCGCGTCACTCAGAAGCTCAACATGGGCGTCGATAAGATTCACCACTGTGCACTTTCCGAGGGCGTAAGCTCTGCTCGTCAGTATGACATTGTTTTTGCACCACTTAACTTCCTGAATATGTACGAGGATGCTGCTAAGGCTGGCGTTACCGTCATTGGTTTGCGTAACGTTCTTTCTGACGCAGAGATGGAAGAGAAGCTCAAGGAAACCGGCGCTGCAGAGAAGTATTCCGCATAGTTTAGGTTTCTAAAGAATCGAGCACTTTAATGACTTTTGAAAAGAAAATTCTTGCCGAGATGCCTAAGTGCTATGCACTTGGCATGTTTGAGGGAGAAGACACACCAAGCTTTTTAGCTGCTGTCGAGAAGGACGGTCCAATCCGTCGCTTTACGCTTGATGGTGAGCCTCTGGAGACTGTTGCTCCAGGCCCTGGCGGCGTCATGACCATTACACAGGTCCCTGGCAGGAAAGATCAGTTCCTCGCAACTCGCAAGTTCTTCTCGCCAAACTTTGGTGGAGACGACGCGGCAATTGCATCCTATACCAAGCAGGCAGACGGTTCGTGGTCTGAGCAGATTCTTTGCGACCTCCCTTATGTTCACCGTTTTGGCATCTTGAAGGCTGCTGACGGTCAGCTTTGGGTTCTTGCTTGCTCTATCAAGGGCGGAGCTGAGACCGGCGTCAAGGACGATTGGCGCACTCCAGGTGCTGTTTGGGCTGCTCCTCTGAGCGATAACCTTGAACAGTACACGGCAGACAACCAGCTTAAGCTGACTTGTGTTGCTAATTATCAGGTTCAGAACCACGGTTTCTGGACCGCACCTGATAAATCGTATGCTTTGATCTCAACCGCCGCAGGCGTGTTTAGATATGTGCCACCAACCACCCCTCAAGGTGCTTGGGATGTCACCTGCCTTCTAGTCCAGCCAACAAGCGATATTGTTGCTACAGACTTTGACGGCGATGGCAAGCTGGAGATCCTTACCTTCTCCAAGTTCCACGGTGACACGCTGGCAATTTGGCATGAGGGCCAGACTCGCGATCGCTATGAGCAGGTTTGGTGCGACCCACAGAAGCGCAGCTTCCTTCACGCGCTTTGGGCAGCAGATCTTAATGGCGAGAAGTGCGCAGTCATTGGCAACCGTAAAGATGGTCGCGATTTGTTGCTTGTTAGATACGTTGACGGTGAGTACACCGTAGACGTTATCGACCACGACCTCGGACCAGCAAACTGCATGGTGTATAGGCATGACGGCAGCGATTACATTGTTGCTGCATATCGTGAGACAGACCAGCTGGCTCTCTACAAAGTAGTGGAGTAGGGCTGCGTTTTGTAGCGAGCGCTCAGGATGAGCTTCTGAGCATGCAGGCAAAGTCCTGAGCGCCGTTCATTTACCTGCGTATACATCAAAGTACTAGTCCTATGTTTTAGAAAGGAGCGCGTAATGGCAGATTTGAAAGACGTCACACGCGACAGTTGGATTATGAGCACCTTCCCTGAGTGGGGAACTTGGCTCAACGAAGAGATTGACAATGCCGTAGTAGAGCCAGGCCAGGTTGAGATGTGGTGGCTCGGCTGCGTTGGTATTTGGTTTAAGACTCCTGGTGGAGCAAACGTTGCTGTCGACTTCTGGGCAGGCAATGGTAAGCGCACCCACGGTGACGGCCTTATGAAGCCTGGTCACCAGATGGCAAACATGGCTGGCGTTCGTAAGATGCAGCCAAACCTGCGTAACGTTCCGTTTGTTATTGATCCATTTGCTATCAAGAACCTTGACGCTGTTGTGGTAACTCACATTCACCAGGACCACATGTCCAAGGAGCTTGCGGCTCACGTTGTTAACAACAACATGACCACTATTGACGAGAATGGCAAAGAGATTCCTGTTCCCTTTATTGGTCCTAAGGATGCAGTTGACATTTGGGTTGGCTGGGGCGTTCCACGCGAGCAGTGTATTGTGGTAAAGCCTGGCGACCGTATCAAGGTTAAGGACATGGAGATCGTTGCATACGATTCCTTTGACCGCACCATCATTGTTACCACTACTGATACTTCTGAGAACCGTCCAGACCTTTGGGGTAAGTGCCCAATGGATATGGACGAGAAGGCAGTTAACTACCTCTTTGTCACCCCTGGTGGAAACATCTATCACTCCGGTGACTCTCACTACTCCATTTACTTTGCTAAGCATGGCAAAGACATCGCTCAGGAGTTTGGCGGCGTAGACGTCTGCTTTGGCGCTTTTGGCTGCAACCCAATTGGTATCCAGGACAAGATGGAAGCAACCGATATGCTCCGCATGGCTGAGGCTCTTCAGTCCAAGGTTGTTATCCCAATTCACCACGATGTTTGGACTAACTTCCAGGCAGACGTCCAGGAGATCAAGGTTCTTTGGGACATGCGTAAGGATCGTCTTGACTACAAGTTCCACCCATTCTTCTGGGAGGTCGGCGGCCACTACACCTATCCACAGGATAAGGATCGCTTTGCTTACCATCACGACCGTGGCTTCCATGATTGCTTCGATCACGAGCCAAACGTTCCATTCCGTAGCGTTCTCTAAGGAGCAGTCTCTATGATGCTTAAAGAGCTTCGCGATGAAGTGTATGAAGCAAATATGGACCTGCCAAAGCATGGCCTGGTAGTATTTACCTGGGGAAATGCTTCTGGACTTGACCGTGAGCGCGGCTTGTTTGTTATCAAGCCATCGGGCGTCTCCTATGAGGAGCTGAGCCCAGAGAACTTGGTTGTCTGCGACCTAGACGGCAATGTTGTTGAAGGCGAGATGAACCCATCTTCCGACACCCCAACTCATGCATGCTTGTATCGTGCATGGGGCGATAAGATCGGCGGAATTGTTCACACTCACTCAACCCACGCTGTTTCTTGGGCACAGGCAGGACGCTCTATTCCTTGCTATGGAACTACACACGCAGACTATTTCTACGGAGATATTCCTTGCGTGCGCAGCCTTACCAAGGACGAGGTAGAAAGCGCCTATGAGCTTGAGACCGGAAACGTTATTGTTGAGGGCTTTGCTCATCTGGACCCAATTGCGGTTCCAGGAACGCTCCTTCACAATCACGGTCCTTTCTCTTGGGGTAAAGACGCAATGGCTGCTGTGTATCACGCTGTGGTCATCGAGGAGGTTGCTAAGATGGCAACGCTCACCGAGCTCAATAACCCTAAGGTTCAGGAGGCACCACAGTACCTTCAGGACAAGCACTACATGCGCAAGCATGGTCCAAATGCCTACTATGGACAGGGTAATCACTAAAGCCTGTTCAGTGAGTAGAATCTGTTTCAGTCAGGCGGTCTTGTATAAGGCCGCCTGTTTTTAAAAGGAGAAGATATGTCCAAGTATCAGCTAGGACTTTACGAGAAGGCCACTCCAACTGATCTTTCTTGGGAAGAGCGCCTCAGCGTAGCAGGAGAGTCTGGCTTTGATTATGTTGAGATCTCCGTTGATGAGTCTGACGCTCGTCTTTCTCGCCTTGAGTGGACTGGTGAGGAGCGTGCAGCAGTTCGTCAGGCGATGGTAAACTCTGGCGTTCGCCTGGGCTCTATGTGCCTTTCTGGTCACCGTAAGTATCCTTTTGGTTCTCGCGATCAGGCTACTCGTGAGCGTGGCCTTGAGATTACGCAGAAGGCGCTTGACCTTGCAGGTGACCTGGGACTTCATACCATCCAGCTTGCTGGCTATGACGTGTACTACGAGGACGGCGCAGAGGATACGCGCAAGTACTTTGAGGAAAACCTGGCAAAGGCTGTAGAAATGGCTGCTAAGGCGGGCATTGTTATGGGTTTTGAGACCATGGAGACTCCTTTTATGGATACGGTCGAGAAGGCCATGCACTATGTCAACCTTATTAACAGCCCGTATCTTGGTGTGTATCCCGACGCTGGTAACCTCACCAATGCATCGTTTATGTACGGCAACACCGTTGCTGACGATATTGCTCTTGGCGCGGGTCATATTTTTGCAGCTCACCTCAAGGAGACTGTTGCTGGTGCATATCGCGAGATTCCATTCTCTACCGGCACCACTGACTACGAGGGAGCTCTGTCGCAGCTTGTTCCTCAGGGTGTCAGACGCTTTGTTGCAGAGATGTGGTACACCGGCAACGAGAACTGGAAAGAAGATCTTGTCTTTGCTTCCACCTACGTTCGCAGCAAAATTGATAAGGCGTTTGAGGGGTAAACGGCCTTTTTGCACTTGTTTTGGGTTTCTCGCCACAGACGGTACATAAGAATCTGTACAATGTGGATGAGCTCTTTCTTAGTACGACGTACGTTTCCAAACTCGTTTAGGTTTGTACAGGAAAGGATTACACATGAAGTTCTTTATTGACACGGCAGATATCGATGAGATTTCTGAGGCTTTAAGCTGGGGCTGTTTAGCAGGTGTTACTACCAACCCATCGCTGTATGCAAAGATTGGCGGAAAGCTAGCCGACTTTGAGTCTCATATGGTTAAGATTGCTCAGCTTTGCGAGGGACTTCCTGTTTCTGCTGAGTCAACGGCAACAACAACTGAGGGTATGATTGAAGAGGGCCGTCACCTGGCTTCTCTTGCTCCAAATATTGTTGTTAAGCTTCCTATCTGCGCTGAGAGCCTTGCTGCCACTCATCAGCTTGCTTCTGAGGGGATTCGCGTCAACATGACGCTGATCTTCTCGGCACCTCAGGCTCTTCTTGCGGCAAATGCTGGTGCCCGTTATATTTCGCCATTTGTTGGTCGTTTTGATGACATCGGTGAGGACGGCATTGAGCAGCTGGGAACCGTTGTTTCTTGCATTGAGAACTATGCATGGGATAAAAACGTTGATCACACCGTAGAGATTATTACGGCTTCTGTCCGTACGCCAAACCACGTAACACAGGCAGCTCTGCTTGGTGCTGACATTGCAACCGTTCCATTTGGTGCTCTAAAGAAGTGCCTGAAGCACCCTCTGACCGACGCCGGTCTTAAGTCTTTTGAGGCAGACTGGGAAAAGGTTAAGGCTCAGCAATAAATAGTGATTGTGGTACGCCCAGCTTAGGTTGGGCGTACTTGTTTTGAGAGGATGAGAATGGGAACATCTGCATTACCCGAGCGCAACCTCACCGATGATGAGCTCAAGCTTGCAGCTAATACGCTGAGGCGCGATGTCATTGACATGCTCGAGAAAAGCAAGTCAGGTCATCCCGGCGGCTCTCTCAGTGCGGCAGATATTGTGGCTACACTGTTCTTCTCGGGAGTTATGAAGTACAACCACAACAACCCAGAGGACCATACCGAGGATAGGTTCTTCCTGTCCAAGGGTCACGTGGCTCCTGTGCTGTATGCTGCGTACCACCTGCTTGATTGGCTCCATGACGAGGATATGGTTACCCTCCGTCAGCTTGGTAGTCGTCTGCAGGGTCATCCAGACTGCCATGCATGTCCTGGTATTGAGGTTTGCTCTGGCTCTCTTGGCCAGGGTCTCTCGGTAGCTGCAGGATGCGCTCTGGGACTTTCTATGGACGCTCTGGCAAGCGGCGAGCGCACCAAGAAGGTATTTGTCCTTCTGGGCGACGGCGAGCTGCAGGAGGGCTCTAACTGGGAGGCATGCATGTTTGCTGCTCACCAGAAGCTGGATAACCTCATTGCCATTGTGGACCTCAACAATCTGCAGATTGACGGCCACGTAACTGACGTGTGCTCTCTTGGCGATATTGACGAGAAGTTCCGTTCCTTTGGCTGGAACGTGCTGCGCGTTAACGGTCACGAGGTCACTGAGGTACGCCAGGCTCTTCTCGCCGCACGAGATGGTCGTGAGGCAGGAAACACCGCGCCTACCGTGATCATTTGCCAGACTGTCAAGGGTAAAGGCGTTTCGTTTATGGAGGACAAGGCTTCCTGGCATGGAAACGCTCCTTCGGCCGAGCAGGCTGACCTTGCGCGAGAAGAACTTGATGCAGCAAGAGAGCTTCTTTTGATTGATCTTCAGGGTGAAGGTAAGGAGGTTGCCAATGTCTAGAGCAACTCGTGAGGCATATGGTCAGACTCTTGTTGAGCTGGTAAACGAGGGTCACGATATTGTGGCCGTTGACGCAGACCTTGCCGGCTCCACTAAACTTGCTGACCTCCAGAAGGCCTTCCCACAGCGCATGGTTGACGTGGGTATTGCCGAGCAGAACATGGTAGGCGTTGCATCTGGACTGGCACTTACGGGACGCACCGTGTTTACCGGCTCGTTTGCCGTGTTTGCTACCGGCCGCGCTTACGATCAGATTAGAAACACCGTCTGCGACTCCGGCCTTAACGTGAAGATTTGCCCTACGCACGCAGGCATTACAGTAGGAGAGGACGGCGCCACTCACCAGTCCCTTGAGGACATTGGCATGATGCGCGCCCTCCCTCAGATGCGCGTGCTTGTTCCTGCAGATTACAATGCTACTAAGGCTGCGCTTAGGCTTGCTGCCGAGGCCGATGGTCCCTTCTACGTGCGCATGGGTCGTCACAAGGTTGCCGATATCTACGACGAGTCCTTCAAGGGCGGCCTGCCTTTTGCAAACGTTCTGCGTGAGGGCACAGACGTTACGATTGCTGCCTGCGGTGTTGAAGTTGCTCAGGCACTTGCCGCAGCAGATTTGCTGGCAGAGGAAAAGATCTCTGCCGAGGTCATTGACGTGTTTTCCATCAAGCCTTTGGACGAGGAAGTCATTTTGGCATCTGCCGAGAAGACCCGTCATGTGGTAACCGTTGAGGAGCACAACGTGGCAACAGGCCTTGGAGCCGCAGTTGCCGAGCTTCTGGCCGAGCAGCTGCCCACGCCCATGCGCTTTGCTGGCATGCGTACCTTTGGCACCTCCGCTCCTGGTGACGTGCTGCTTTCGCACTTTGGCCTGGACGCCGAGGGTATTGCCGCTCGCGTCAGGGAGTTTTTGCTCTCGTAGTTGCACGCGACTCACGGTAACGCAGCAGGTCAGCGGCACGTGCGAGCGCAACGACGGTAACGCCGCAGGTAAGCGGTGCGTGCGGGCGGTTCGTAGGTTGCGAGTGATTTCGACCCGGTATCTATTTCGTGTGGATACCGGGTTTCTTGTGCGGATACGCTGCTAGTTGACGGGTTTCTCGCCAGACAGGCGGTGCGAG
>CALHDX010000052.1:0-3215 GCA_938023105.1 uncultured Atopobium sp. | reverse complement strand
ATCACCCGCATATGAACTGCCTCCCATTTCTTATGTCCAAGAAATGGGAGGCAGTCAAATCAAATGGAATACAGAGGCTTTATTCTTACATTTCTGTGCTTGTAGTTTTACAGGTCAAGCTGCATCAGGCGAGCAATGCTGACAATGTAGATCTTAAGAGCACGCTTGAGCCATTCCTCAGAGATTCCCTCGTCAGGACCGTGCTCCATACCAACCCACTCAGGCAGATCTTTTGCAGCTTTGCTGTCATAAGGACCAAAGGCAACGGCACGCTTAAAGTGACGTGCATAGGTGCCGCCACCGATAACAAACGCCTGCTCTTTGCTTCCTGTGTACTCATGGAACGTATCAAGAAGGGTAGTAATCTCAGGAGAGCTTGGGTCAATGTAGAAAGGAACTGCATCGGAAAGAACCTCAAAGGTGCAACCATGCTCGGCGCCCAACTCAGTCATACGAGCAGTAATTGCCTCGCCGGTGGTAGAGGTTGGATAGCGGGAGTCAATAGTCTGTACGTACACATCACCCTTGGTACGGATGGTACCAGAGATGCAGGTCAGAGGACCAAACTTATCGTCAGCACTCTGGATGCCCGTACCAGTACCATCAGTAGTTGAGCAAAGCTGCTTAGAGAAGGTCAAGAAGCCGCGCTCTTCTTCTCCACAGAGGTTGTTATCAAGCAGGTAGGTTACAAGCAAACCAATTGCATTGACAGTTCCTTCAGGCATGGAAGCGTGTCCACCCTTACCTGTTGCGTTAATGCGAGCAAGCTTGGTGCCATCATCCTCAACGCCTGCGTCCTCAACCTTGATGGAATCAGTGTCAGTCAAGGTAGTTGCGTCAGCGCGGACAAGTGCGCTTGCAAGACCTGGAATAGCGTTAGGTACGGTACCACCATCAAGCTCAACGATCTTCTCGCTGTGTGGGCCAGCAATCTTTGGAGATGTGAACTGTGCGTGGTACACGCCCTTCTCGCCGCAGATAAGGGGGAACTCGGCGTCTGGCGTGAAGCAGAATGCTGGCTCTGGATACTTGGAGAGGTAGTAAGGGACGTCGCCCATGCCGGTCTCTTCGTTGTTACCAACAATGGCACGCAGAGTGTAAGGGAGCTTCTTGCCAGTCTTTTTGACCTGCTCAACAAAGTAGTGAGCCGCCCAGAGCGAGAGCGCCAGAGGACCCTTGTCGTCCAGAACACCGCGACCCAGAATAAAGCCCTCGCGACGGGTAACGTCAAGTGGGTCTACCGTCCAGCCCTTACCCAGAGGAACAATGTCGGAGTGAGCGATAGTGGCAAGGTACTTTTCGGACTCACCAGGAAGGTCACCAAAGCCCAGGTAGCCGTCTACGTCTGTGGTCTCAAGGCCTAGGCGCTCTGCAATCTCAAGGCCACGGCGAAGTGCCTCGTAAGACTTTGGGCCCCAAGGTTTACCTGGCTCTGCAAGAGACAGATCCTCAACGGACTCTACCTGCACAAGGTAGCGGATATCCTCAATAATCTCTTCCCAGTGCTCGTTGACAAACGCCTCAGCGCTTGCTTTGAGTTCTGCATCAGTCATGAAAAACTCCTTTAATTCAAACGTTTGACCCTGAAACATATGGAGAGCAGTGGTTTTAGCGGCATCTCGCGTATGAAATAGACAAGGTCGGGAACAAGGTACTAGTTACACTATACTTAATACCCCTTCTCAAAGGAGTTAACTATGACGAAAAAGACTTTTATTGGAAACGCATCATTTCTTGGCGTTTTAACGGTTTTGGGAATTGTACTGATGGTTCTTAGGCAAACGCTGCCTCAAGACCCTTCCACACCGCTGTTCTATTCCTATTTTGTTGCGCCAATCATGCTGTATTTTGGCATTGCTGGCCTGGTAGGTCTGCTTATTGCACGCAATACAGGTTTCTCGGTAACTAAGACAGTGGCAGTTGTACTTCGTACGCTTGCAGTAATCCTCTTTGTACTGCCATTCTTTTTCTTCCTGATTGTGGTGCTCCCTTGGACTCTTCTCCGAGGACTTTTTGCCCTCTTGATGGTTGTCATGCTCTATGCGCCATGGTTCTGGGTGCTCTTTGGCCTGCTTTACGGCTTGAGCTGGGCTCAGCAGAAGGTTATTGAGGACGTCACTGCTGATCCATTTGCAGAGGACGCAGTAGCTCAGACAGCTGCTGGCGAGAAGAACGGTGTAGCTGACACCGATACAGCTAACGAAGACGCAGTCAACTAACAGGAAAGTCCCGCGCTCCATACAGTCCAACAAGAAAGAAGCAACGCGTGCTTGAGCTCAAAGGTATTTCAAAGCGTTACAACACTGGTGGATTTGAACAAACTGCAATGGACCATATTTCCGTTGCGTTTAGAGATAACGAGTTTGTAGCAATCCTTGGCCCTTCAGGCTCGGGTAAGACTACTATGCTCAATGTCATTGGCGGTCTTGATCGCTTTGATTCTGGAGACTTGCTGGTAGATGGTATTTCTACCAAGAAGTTCAAAGAGCGAGATTGGGATACGTACAGAAACAATCGTATTGGTTTTGTATTCCAGGCCTATAACCTTATTCCTCATCAAAGCGTGGTGAGTAACGTTGAGCTTGCGTTGACGCTTTCTGGTGTCTCCAAGACAGAACGTCATGAACGTGCGCTTGAAGCCCTTGATAAGGTTGGCCTTAAAGCACACGCAAATAAGCGTCCAAATCAGCTTTCTGGTGGACAGATGCAGCGCGTGGCTATTGCTCGTGCGCTGGTAAACGATCCAGAGATTTTGCTGGCAGATGAGCCAACGGGTGCGCTTGACTCTTCAACGTCCGTACAGGTTATGGACTTGCTTAAAGAAGTGGCCAAGGACCGCTTGGTTATCATGGTTACGCATAATCCTGAGCTTGCACACCAATATGCAACGCGCATTGTTGAGCTGGCAGATGGCCAGGTAACTGCTGATTCAGATCCATTTGATGTTGCAAGCGTTGCTCGTCGAGAAGCCAAGCCTTCTCGTAAGACCTCTATGTCGCTTCTGACTGCACTGGGTCTCTCGTTTAATAATCTCATGACCAAAAAGGGCCGCACGCTTATGACGGCGTTTGCGGGTTCTATTGGCATTATTGGTATTGCGGCAATTCTGGCACTGGCAAATGGCGCAAACGGTTACATCAAAAAGGTTGAGGAGGATACGCTTTCAATGTATCCACTCACCATCTCTGAACAGGCCGTTAATATTTCTTCCTTTA
>CALHDX010000051.1:0-19868 GCA_938023105.1 uncultured Atopobium sp. | reverse complement strand
TGCATCATGTCTGAGTAAATTTACTCAGACATGGCGAGAAAAACCGGCAAAACTACTCAGACTTCGTGTACTTTTCCGGCAAATTGCTCAGACATGGCGAGAAAATCAGGCTCGCCGGGACCTCAACGGAGCACCATGGGCGCACCAGGTTTTTTGCCAAAAGAAAACCCCGCACATCCGGGATGTACGGGGTGCAGCTATCTAGCTGTAATGAAATTGCTCAGCGCAAACTGAAGTTACTCAGCAAGTGCCTTCTTAGCGATCTCTGCAAGATCTGCGAAGCCCTGCTCGTCAGAGTAAGCAATCTCTGCGAGAACCTTGCGGTCAAGCTCAACACCAGCGAGCTTGAGGCCGTGCATGAACTTGCTGTAAGAAAGGTCGTTGATGCGTGCTGCAGCGTTGATACGCTGAATCCACAGTGCACGGAAATCACGCTTCTTGTTACGACGGTCACGGTAAGCATACTGACCAGAATGCTGTGCCTGCTCCTTCATACCACGGAAGGTACGAGAGGAAGTTCCGTAATAACCCTTTGTGCGCTCGACGAGCGTCTGACGCTTCTTGCGACCAGCAACTGCGCGCTTAACTCTTGCCATATCTAATCACTCCTTGTTATTTGATCTGGTGGGTGGCGCGCTTAGTTCTTAGCGCCCATACGCTGAGAAACTACTGCTGCATCGCCAGCGGAAAGAACAGCTTCTTTACGGAAGCCACGGATACGCTTCTGGGACTTCTTGGTAAGAATGTGGCTCTTAAAAGCCTTAGCACGCATAATCTTGCCAGTACCGGTGCGGCGGAAACGCTTAGCCGAACCCTTGTGCGTCTTCATCTTAGGCATACTACTTCTCCTCCTGTGTGGTGCCATCCTCAGCACCCTCGGGCTTCTCGTCAAACGCTCCCTTGATTGGAGCAACGAGCATGTGCATGTTACGGCCTTCAATGAGCGGTTTCTGCTCAATTGTGGCAAAAGGCTTCAAATCTTCAGCAAGGCGATCAAGTACAATACGGCCCTGCTCTGGGTGAGCCATCTCGCGTCCACGGAACATGATGGTGATCTTGACGCGTGCTCCCTTCTTGAGGAAGCGCAGTACGTGACCCTTCTTGGTCTCGTAATCGCCCACATCAATCTTTGGGCGGAACTTCATCTCTTTGACTTCGATCTTGACCTGGTTCTTGCGAGCTGCCTTGGCCTTGCGAGCCTGCTCATACTTGAACTTACTGTAATCAAGAATCTTGCATACAGGAGGCTCGGCATTTGGAGCAATCTCTACGAGATCAAGACCGTGCTCACGAGCTCTCTTCATTGCATCATTGACGCCAAAAAGACCAAGCTGACTACCATCAGCGTCAATAAGACGGCACGTGCGAGCAGTGATTTCCTCATTAATGCGAGGACCATCGTTCTTGGCTATCTTGTACACCTTCCCTCTTGGACAATTGCTTGTCCGCCAATAAAAAACCCAGTGCACAAGCAACTGGGAGACAATGCGCACAGGTAGCGTGCGAAGGTTAAATTGTCTGACCAGACAGCTGCTTTTGCGCTGTGTAGGTGGGGACTCACGTTCAATCCCGCTTCAAAAGTACCTTGTAAGGTTACCTCTAACAAGAAAACATTACAAGTACCAAGTTAGATATGACGAGAAATTCACATCTAGCTTAAACTTTTAGCTGGTGCCCGAGGTGGGACTTGAACCCACACGAGTTTCCTCAAAGGTTTTTGAGACCTCCGCGTCTGCCATTCCGCCACTCGGGCTAAAAAGTTTGCATAGGTACTATACCGCACCTATGCAAATCTGTCTTGCTAAATCATCAAAGTTATAGCTGATTTAATCCTGTAAGAAAGGGTTAGTTGCTATCTCTGCCTCAAGAGACGTTTGATTTCCATGTCCTGACAAAATAATGGAGGTTGGATCAAGCTCTGTCTTGATGCGGTTCAAAGAAGCCTTAAGCGTTTCAAAGTTGCCGCCTGGAAGGTCTGTTCTTCCTGCAGAACTCTGGAAAAGCGTATCGCCTACAAAAACGGCGCCAGCAGCAGTCCCTTCTCCCACCAAAACAATGCCGCCAGGAGTGTGACCAGGAGTTTCCATAATCTTGAACTGTGCTGTTCCAATGGTCAGAACATCTCCCTCGTGGAGAAAACCGTCTGGCTCTGGAGCATCATCATAAATCTCGTTTGAGTTATGAGCTCTCTGCGCAAGCTCATTATCTGCTTCGTTGATGAGGTACTGAGCGCCAGGCACAGCAAGCTTCAAAGCCTTAACGCCACCAACGTGATCAGCATGGCCGTGAGTAGCAACGATGTACTTAAGCTCAAGGTTCAAAAGCTGTGCAGCAATCTCTGCACCCGATGCACCGGCATCAATAATCATGCACTCATTACCAGAAACGTAAATGTAGCAGTTGGTCTCAAGAGGACCCACTTTAAAGACGCCAATCTGGTCTTTTGCGTGATGGCAACCACCATGACCGTGATGGCCGCAGCAACCGCCATGACCATGCTCACCATGGCCATGCTCGCCATGATGACCGCAGCAGCCGCCGTGTCCGCCGTGCTCTTCCTCGTGATTATGACCGCAAGAGCAGCCCTCATTTTGATTAGCCATAAAGTCTCCTTCTCATCTGATTAGCGCCTTCACCTGGCATAATACGACGAGCGTCGTAGACAGAAGGCACGCGAGTTACAAATGCAAATAAGGTATCAAGCAAGCTGGTGTCAGAGATAGAAACCAAGAAACGCATACGTACTACGCCCTGCTCGCCCACTTGTGTAGCTGCAGAAAGAATGTTTGCACCAGCGTCAGACAGCGCAACCGTGACGTCTTTAAGAAGGCCCATACGGTCCGTTGCCTCAACGACAATCTCTACCCTAAACTCAGTAGCGCCGCTGGCGTCCCAAGAAACAGGAATGATACGCTTTGGATCGTTGAGCAGGTCTTTAACGTTAGGGCAATTGGCGCGGTGAACAGAAACGCCACGACCGCGTGTAATGAAGCCCACAATATCGTCACCTGCAACAGGATTGCAGCAATGCGCCAGATGAACAAGCAAATCTGGATCGCCGTTTACCACAACGCCGCAGTTAGACTTCTTGGGACGACTACCTTTAGCGGTACGAGAAATAACGTAGGAGCGAACCAAAGGCTGATCGTTTGCGATTGCCTTGTTCTTCTCCTGAAGGCGTGCCGCATTACGCTCTTGCTCAGTAACAACCTCGGGATTTTTCTCTTCCAAAATCTCGCTTACGCGATTGACAACCTGCTTAACAGACTGATTACCTGCACCAATTCCCGCAAACAGGTCGTCTACGCTGCGATAATCAAACTGCTCGGTGAGCTGATCAAGCGCCTTAACGGTTCGCGTAGCGCTGATGCCATAGCCACGCTTGCGCAGCTCTTTTGCAAGCTCAGAACGACCGCGCTCGGCATCGTCAGACTTGTTCTCTTGTGAGAAATACTTGCGGATCTTTGCACGTGCGGACGGCGTTTTTACCAGCGTCATCCAGTCGCGAGAAGGGCGAGCGTTCTTGTTAGTCAAAATCTCAATGCGGTCACCCATCTGAAGCGTATGTGTCAGCGGAACTACAGAGCCATTAACGCGCGCGCCAACACAGTGATTGCCCACCTCAGTATGAACGGCGTAAGCAAAGTCCAGAGGTGTTGAATTGACACGCAAGCTCATGACCTCGCCCTTTGGCGTGAAAACAAAAATCTCATGCTCAAAGAGGTCTACGCGCAGGTTATCCAAGAACTCGTGAGGATCGTCAATATCGTCTTCAACAGCCCAGTCAAGACTGCGGCGAATCCAGTTGATAGTTGAATCAATAAGCTTGTCTTCAGAGGACATCTTGCCCTTTGAATTGCCCTGCTCCTTATACAGCCAGTGAGCAGCAATACCGTACTCAGATGCTTCGTGCATCTCGGCGGTTCTAATCTGAATCTCAATAGGGCGACCATCAGGGCCAATAACTGTTGTGTGCAAAGACTGATAGAGATTGGCCTTTGGCGTTGCAATGTAGTCCTTAAAACGACCAGGCATTGGATGCCATAGCGCATGGATAGCACCAAGTGCTGAGTAGCAATCGCCTACGTTTTTAGTAATAACACGCAGAGCGATAAGATCGTAGATGTTGGAGAACTCTCTGCCCTTGCGGACCATCTTTTGATAAATGGACCACAGGTGCTTAGGGCGACCCGTAATCTGGAAATCGGTAAGACCGGCAGCATTAAGCTCATCAGTCAGAGTCTTTTTAGCGTTGTTGAGGTCATTCTCTCTTTGTGCACGAGAGTCAGAGACCATGCGAGCAACACGCTGGTACTCCTCTGGTTCAAGCCAGAAGAAAGACAAATCCTCAAGCTCCCACTTAACCGAAGAGATACCCAGACGATCAGCAAGTGGCGCATACACGTCCATGGTTTCTCGCGCCTTAAACAGACGGCGATCCGGTGGAAGTGCTGCCAGCGTACGCATGTTATGAAGACGGTCAGCAAGCTTGATGATAACAACGCGGATGTCCTTTGACATAGCAAGGAACATTTTGCGCAGGTTAAGCGCTTGTTTCTCGTCCATTGAACTGACTTCGATGGACGTAAGTTTTGTGACGCCGTCAACAAGCTCGGCGACTGACTTACCAAAGCGAGAAGAAATTTCATCTAGTGAGGCAGACGTATCTTCTACGGTATCGTGCATGAGGGCAGCGCAGATGGTGTCTTCATCCATATGAAGATCGTGCGCAAGAATAAGGGCCACTTCAACTGGGTGGTTGATATAAGGCTCGCCAGAACGACGACGCTGGTCTTTATGATAGTCAGCAGCAAAGGCATATGCAGCAGCAATCTTTGCCTGAGCTTCCTCAGGCAAATATGTGCGCACGGCTCCCTCAAGCAGACGGTAATTATCCGCGCCTGGCGCCTTGGCCTCTTTTTTGGTCCTCTCGTCACTCATCAGAGGACTCCCTTCCCCCATCAAACGTTGAACCAATTTCTGGAACGATGGGTTTTGTTATAGCATCTGCCAGCTCATCTGTTGAAGCAGAAAGTACCCACTGAGCAAATGATTCAAATTCAGCGTGCGCTTTAAGCCCCTCAGCGTAGCGTGCAGACTCCAGCAAGTCCATGTGCGAAGCTTGACTATTGACGGAGATTGTTCGCGTTTGATCAAATCCTTCAATGCTAATAAACCCTAGCTCAGCAAAAACGTCAAGTGCAACACGAACGGTTTGCTCGTCAGCCTTAGATCGCGGGTCAATTTCTAGCGCCATCTGCGCAATATCTTCATCAGTGAGTGCTGAATCAGCTGTCTGAGCACCAAGCTTTGGCTGCAGTGCCGTAAGCGCACGGTAGACAGCTACCAGGGCTTCTCGCTGTGGTGCATGAGAAGAAAGGATGCGCTCGTTAACGCGCATATCATGCGCATCAAATAGCATCTGAATTACAGAAGGTTTACCGTCTCTACCTGCGCGTCCGCTCATCTGATTGAAGGCAACGCGACCAAACGGTAGGTGATACAGAATAACCTGGCGAATATCAGAGATATTGACGCCTTCGCCAAATGCACTGGTAGCAATGATGCAACAAACGTCTCCGCGCCTAAAAGCACGCTCAACGTTCTTACGTATCTGAGGTGTTAGGCCCGCATGATAGAACGCAATTTTATGACCAAGTTCTGGAATACGATGGCGCAACATACGCGTCAGTGCCTGCGCTTGCTCCCTTGAATTGACGTAAACCACCGTTTTTGTGCCGTCAGACACAAGGGAAAGCAGCGCACATTCCCTATCCTTAGCACCGCGAAGATCCTTAAGTTCAAGGTTAGTGCGAGCGGTTTTGTCTTTGTATACGTGCTCTGCTTCTATAGAGAGAAGCTCACAGATATGCTGAGCTGCCTGCGTGGTAGCCGTAGCTGTTGTGGCAAGTATCTGCGGACTCCCAAGCATCTTTAGTACCTGTGGCATTTGTGCATATGCAAGTCTACCCTCAGAAGCATGCATGCCCACATGATGTGCCTCGTCGAACACTACAAATGAGATGTTCTGCGCCTTGGCAAACTGATCAGCGTGGAGCGAGAAGAACTCTGGAGTAGTCAGCACAATATCAAGCTCATTGTTTGTCATGCGAGCAAACAGGTCTTCTCGGCTGGAAAGGTCTGTTTCTCCGTTGAGTACCTCGACAGAAATTCCTAGAGGCTCAAAGGTGTTTTTTATACTTTGAACCTGATCGTTGATGAGGGCGCGCAGCGGGTAGACAAACACGCTCATTTTATGTTGCAGCAACGCAACACGAGCAGCATGAACCTGGAAGATAAGCGATTTACCTCTACCTGTTGCCATAACAGAGAGACAAGACGTTCCTTGAGAGAGAACCTCTAGTGTTTTCTTTTGCAGAGGCAAGAGCTCTCTTGAACCAATCATGGACGCGACCAAGGTCTGAGTGAGCTCCTCAGAAGAAAGACTCTCCAGCTCACGGCGCTTTTGCTGCGCCTGTTCTTGGGAGGCCTCTTCAGCCTCTGTAGTCTCCTTGGTAACCACAAGGGGCAAGTCAGCAGCGCTGCCGAGAAGATCTGCTTCAATGGGGCCGTCATCTTCATCGGTAAAGTCTCTGTAGAGAATGTCTCTTACCATGAGTTTTGGCTTAGTTCTACCCTGCCAGGTCTCGTTAACTGCTTCAAAAATCAAATCAACAGCTCCGTCATACTCAGCTGCCGCCTCAACATGAGGCGTTCTAAACATGATGGATGAGATTGAAGAAATGCCATTTGAAGCCATAAAACAAAGATGAGCTCCGCCTGCGCCAACACGCGAGCGATTCTTCATCACTACACCCTTGACGCCAAAGAGCGGCTTTTTATTACCCTGACCAAAAGGTTGCAGCGCCTCAAGGGCGTCAATGGAGTTGATGGTAATTTCATCAAGGTTTACTAGTGCTGTAACTTCTCCTGAAGCCTCAAACTCTTCTTCTGGAAGCTCTGCCATAACCTTTGATAAACGCTTTCTAAATGCGTCAATCTTTGCTGTTTCTACCGTTACGCCAACGGCTCCTTGGTGGCCACCAAAACGGACCGTAAGATCTGCACACTGTTCAACGGCGTGGAATAAATCAACGGAGCCAACAGAGCGGCCAGAACCGCGAGCAACTCCATCTTGGATGGTAAACAGAATGCAAGGCACGTGATAGCGATTAACAATTCTTGAAGCAACAATGCCCTTTACGCCCTCATGCCAACCCTCTTTGGCAAGCACAATAGCATGGCCGTCGTCGTAAATTTCTTTTGCCTGCTCAAGTGCTTCATCGGTAAGTTTTGCCTCAATAGCACGACGCTCGGCATTAATCTCTTCTAACTTGCCGGCAAGAATGGTTGCTTCTTCAGCGTCTTCTGTAAGAAGAAGGTCAAGCGCAATATCAGTAGTACCCATGCGCCCTGCTGCATTAAGGCGAGGAATAATAGAAAACGGCAGATTATCTGCAGAAATCTGAGCAATATCTTGACCAGCAACAGCAGCTAGAGCCACAAGACCTGGACGAAGACCTTTCTGGAGACGCTTAACACCTTCAGAAACCAGCGCGCGATTCTCTTTGTTGAGCATCATCATGTCAGACAGTGTGCCCAACATAGCAACATCAATGTAATCAAGCCAAAGCTGAGGCTGATCTTGAAGCTGTCCTAAAACCTGCACCAGCTTAAGGGCAACGCCTGCACCAGCAAGTTCTCTAGAAGGACAATCCTCAACAAGCTTTGGGTCAGTGACTGGAACACCCTGGGGCACCAAATCTGCAGGCTCATGGTGATCAGTAACAACAACATCAATCCCCTGCTGCTGCAGCCATGCAACCTCTTGAGCAGCAGCAATGCCATTATCTACCGTAATAATTAAATCTGGCTTTCTATCTTGCAAAACTCTTGCAAGAGCCTCTTTAGAAAGTCCGTATCCCTCACCAAAACGATGCGGAATATACGGCAAAACATCTGCTCCCAATCGACGTAAAGCCAGAGTAAGCAGACACGTTGAGCTCATTCCATCAACATCAAAATCACCAAAAACGGCAATCTTTTTATGCTCAACAATTGCCTTATGAACGTGGGCGGCAACCTCAGCCATTCCAGGAATACACTGTGGATCAAGCCAATCCCTTTGCAAGGATGGCGAGAGAAACTCTTGAGCTGTGGCTACATCAGTGAATCCACGTGCTACTAATACACGAGCAACAAGTGGCGTAACGTGCAATTCTTTTTTAAACAGCGACTCTAAATATACGTCTTGTGTAAGAACACTCCAACGAGTGCTTTTCTCGATGCCAGGCATCATGTCCTCTTTTCTGTGGCGGCAGAGCCAGCCAGGGGCACCTCGGGCGCCCGCGAATGTTTATCTCTTTTATTCTACCCGTGTCACCGGACAAAAAATGACTAGCCCACAAATTAGTGAGCTAGTCATAAAAAATTTAAATCAAAGTTGCTCGCGCAGGGCTATCAAGATTGCTTGCGCAGGGCTATCAAGAAGACGGGGTTCTCGCCAGGCGAACTTAGAAATCAACCACGCCGTCAGAGTTTTCCCACTCCTCAACAAAATCGCTGTAGGTACCTGCGAGAATTGCTTCTCGTGCCTGACGCATCAGCTCAAGCAAGAAGTAAATGTTATGCATGGAAAGCAACTGACCGCCCAGCATCTCGTGCTGTTTAACCAGGTGATTGATGTACGCGCGAGAATATCCGCCCGTACAGACAGGACAGGTGCACTTGGCATCAAGAGGGCCTGCATCTGCAAAGTACTTTGCGTTCTTAAGGTTCATGCGACCCTCGTGAGAAAACGCGGTGCCCATACGAGCGGTGCGTGTTGGGAGTACGCAGTCAAACATATCAATGCCGCAAGCGACGCCGCGGATAAGCGTGGACGGATTACCAACACCCATCAGGTAGCGAGGCTTATTGCGAGGCATGTAATCGGCGCAAAGTGGCGCCAGCGTCTCAAACATAACCTCGTGAGGCTCTCCAACGGAATAGCCACCAATGCCGTAACCGGGGAAATCGCCAATAGACTCAAGATGCTCAATGGAGCGCTTGCGCAAATCAAGATGCATGCCGCCCTGAACAATGCCAAAGAGCGCCTGATCAGGACGGGTATGAGCCTTAAAGCACCTTTCAGCCCATGCGCTTGAAAGCTCAACTCCGCGCTCAACTTTTCTGCGCTCGGCAGGATAGCCTACGCACTGATCAAGCTGCATAACAATGTCTGCACCAAGGTTCTGCGCAATCTGCATATTAGTTTCTGGCGTCCAATACGACCATGCGCCGTCGTAATCTACTGCACGGAATTTAACGCCCTCGTCAGAGAGCTTCATGAACTCCTCGTGACTAAAGACCTGGAATCCGCCGGAATCCGTCAGAATTGGTCCATGCCACTGCATAAAGTCATGCAAGCCACCCATCTGTGCAACCAGCTCATCTCCTGGGCGCTGAGACAGATGGTACGTATTTGCCAGAATAATTTTGGCGCCAAGGTCACGAACGGTATCGGTCATCAAACCTTTAACGGTTGCCTTAGTACCAACCGGCATGAAAATAGGCGTTGGAATATCACCATGAGGCGTATGGAAGATGCCGGCGCGTGCGTGCGTCTTAGGATCTTCGGCGAGAAGTTCGTAGGTAAACCAAGAATCTTCTTTTTTCTCTGCCCAATTTTCTGCGTGTACGCAGGAAATGTTGGTGGTAAAACCCTGTGCTTTTTTGGAGCCGTCTGGCATGTAACCTCGATTACAACGTGCGGAGAGCGTCAACCAAAGCTGTCTTGCCCTCTGTTTTCTGGTCCTTCATTTTTATCACACGTGCAGGACATCCCGCTACTACGGCGTTTGCTGGAACGTCCTCAACTACCACAGCACCTGCTGCGACAACAGCTCCTTCTCCAACGCGAATGCCCTCGATAACCACGGCATTTGCGCCAATAAGGACGTTATCCTCAACAATAACTGGCGTAGCAGATGCAGGCTCAACAACACCAGCAAGAACAGTGCCGGCACCAATGTGGCAGTTCTTACCAACAGTTGCACGGCCGCCAAGAACAGCGCCCATGTCAATCATGGTGCCCTCACCAATAACAGCACCAATATTAATAACAGCACCCATCATAATGACGGCATTGTTACCAATCTCAACGCGCTCACGAATCAGTGCACCTGGCTCAATACGCGCGTTTACGTCCTTCATGTTAAGCAGAGGAACACCGGAGTTGCGACGGTCATTCTCGATATCAAAATACTCAAATGCGTCTGCATTCTGCTCAACAACACTCTTGAGCTCGGACCAATCGCCAAAGACTACCTTTGAGGTGCCCTCTCCATACACGCGAGAAGAGCCGTAAGACACAGAAGCTCCCTCGCGCTCTTTGACGTAGAGCTTAATGGGTGTCTTCTTCTCTGACGTAGCAATGTAGTTAATAATTTCCTGGGCGTCCATGCGCGTCCTTTCCTAATCAAACAGGTGCTGACCTATAGAGGCTAGCACATGCGGTTATCCAAAAATCAACTCTTCAAAGGTATAAAAACCTGGAGCCTTTGTAAGCAATCTCTCAGCACACGCAACGGCACCGTTCACAAATATTTGACGAGACGTTGCGCGATGAGTCAGGCACACTTCCTCATCCTGTCCAAAGAAGTGCACCTCATGAGTGCCAGCCACCGTGCCGCCTCTGAGAGCAAACACGCCAATCTCATCCTTGGTGCGAGCTCCACAGAAACCCTCGCGACCAGAAACAACGGGGCGAGTTCCCTCTGGATCAATAGCGGCGAGCAGCAGCTTTGCTGTACCGGATGGAGCGTCAACCTTCTGGTTATGATGCGTCTCCACAATCTCAGTGTCCCAGCCATCAAGCGCCTCAGCAGCCATAGCCACCGCACGCCTCAACACGGCAACGCCTACCGAATAGTTTGCCGCGTGAATCACCGATACGCTCTCCCCCAGCTGCTTCAGATCTGAAAGCTGCTCTGGCGAGAAACCCGTTGTGCCAGAAACCAGCGCACACCCGCGCTCACGTACAAAGCCGACAACAGCCTCAAAAGCAGCAACGCCAGAGAAATCCACAACCACATCAGGTGTCTGCGCAACGGTGCTCAACTGATTGATATTCTCGTGACCAAACGCACCAAGTACCTCAAAGCCGTGAGCAATCAAGGTTTGCTCAATGAGCTTTCCCATCTTGCCGGTACCAATTACTACTGCACTAGGCATCAAGAAGACCAGCCTTTCTCATAGCGTTTTCAAGCACCTCGGCGTGCTCATCAGTCATCTTCCACAGAGGTAGACGATAATTTTCTTCCATAAGTCCCATACGAGCCAGCGCGGCTTTTACTGGAATTGGATTGACCTCGCAGAAGAGGGCGTGTACCAGGTCAAGATACTGAAGCTGAAGCTCGCGAGCAAGAGAGACCTCTCCGCGGTGCCATGCAACTACCAGGTCATGAACCATCTTTGGATCAAGGTTAGACCAAACAGAAATAACACCAGAAGCGCCAAGAGAAAGTAGCGGCACAATCATGTCGTCATTTCCAGACCACATAGTAAAGTCATCGCTCAAATAACGAGCAACCTTTGTTGCGTATGAAATATCTCCAGAAGCCTCTTTAATGCCCCATGCATTTGGATGTGCCGCAAGCCTCTGAACATTGCGCTCAGAAATTGAGCAGCCCGTTCTACCAGGAATGTTATACAAAATACAAGGAACATCAACGCGGTCGAGTACATACGAGAAGTGCTGGTAGATGCCCTCTTCGTTACTCTTGTTGTAGTAAGGGGTAATCAGAAGCAGACCATCAACACCTGCCTTCTCTAGAGCCTCTGCTTTGCGTAAAGACTCAGCAGAAGAGTTGGAGCCAGCACCGCCAATAACAGGAACTTTGCCCTGAGCTCTGGCAAGGATTACCTTAACTACCTCGATGTCCTCCTCATCTGTCATGGTTGAGGACTCGCCGGTAGTACCAAGAGCGAGAATACCGTCAATTCCCTGCTCAATCTGGAAGTCAACAAAGTGCTCAAGTGCCTCGAAGTCAACATTTCCCTGAGCATCAAATGGGGTTACTAAAGCGGTGATTGCACCAGTCAAATTCTTCATGTCCATAGTTTTTCTCGCCCTCTAACGTGTGGTGTTTATAGTTGTTTGTTGTGCAAGATCAGAAAAATCGGAGCCGTCAAATGCAAGCGTTGCAAAGTAATCCGCCTCAGTCTCGGCGCGGCGAATAAGCTGTACAGATCCGTCTTCTAGAAGCAGCAGCTCAGCGGAGCGCAGACGGCCGTTGTAGTTATAGCCCATCGAGAAACCATGAGCACCCGTATCGTGAATGAACAGGAGGTCACCCACAGCCACCTCTGGGAGCTGGCGATTCTTTGCAAACTGATCGTTATTCTCGCAAAGTCCGCCCACAACGTTGTACGTATGGGTTGGAGAGGCATCTTCTTTGCCCATAACGGTGATGTGGTGGTAAGCGTCGTAGATCGCGGGACGCATAAGATTTGCTGCGCAAGCGTCCACGCCAAGGTAGTGATGATACGTCTCTTTTTGGTGCAGAACACGAGTAACAAGTGCGCCAGCAGGACCCAAAAGCCAGCGTCCAAGCTCGGTGTAAATAGCGACGTCTCCCATACCTGCAGGAACTAAGACCTCTTCAAAGGCGCGCTTTACGCCCTGGCCAATAGCCAAGACGTCAGGCTCAACCTGGTCTGGCTCGTACGCCACACCAATACCACCAGAAAGATCAATAAATCCAATGTGGATATCAAGTTCTTTATGCAGCTTAACAGCCAGCTTAAAGAGGACGCGCGCAAGGTTTGGATAGTAGTCCTCTTCCTGAGCGTTACTGGCGAGAAACGCGTGAAGACCAAACTCGGTCACGCCCTTGGCCTTAAGATACGCAAACGTTTGGAAAAGCTGCTCTTCTGTCATGCCAAACTTAGCGTCATCGGGATTTCCAATAATGCCGTTTTGCGACTCAAAAACACCACCAGGATTAAGACGTGCGCACATAACCTGAGGCATGTTGCTTCCCACCGCCTCTTCAAGCGTTGTAAGCATGTCTCCACCAGCATCTAAGTTAATGATGGCTCCCAGCTCATGAGCGCGAGCAAAGTCAAGCACCGTAGTGTCGTTTGACGAGAGCATAATGTTTTGGCCAGTAACTCCACAGGCTTTTGCAAGCGTGAGCTCCGTGGCATTTGCACAATCACAGCCGCAACCAAGCTCTGCCAGCAACCTCACAATGTAAGGATTGGGCGTAGCCTTCACCGCAAAGTACTCTTTAAAGCCAGCGTTCCAGCTAAAAGCCTCTTGTAACAGCTTTGCGCGGCGAACAATCTCTGCCTTGTTATACAGGTGAAATGGCGTTGGATACGTCGTAGTGATTGCCTCTAGGGCATCTACAGAAACAAACGGTTTCTTACTCAAAGCTCCCCCTCAAATTGGGGGCGCAATACACCGTCAAAGTAGCACCCCCGAAATCTCGGACAGTCTTGCATGTATTTCATACAAGCCCACCTGACAACCACGCCTGATTGCCAAGTTCGGCGAACCTCGCCTCCTTCTGGGGTCACTGCCTGCCGACTAACCCAGAACCCATCGTGCTCGCTCCTCTATTGACAGTAAAACCCTACCACAGAAAGCTCTGTATTTGGGCTAGTTTTGTTCTTCTCGCAAAGTATTAACAAAAGTCTTAAGGCGAGAAAGGCCTTCTGTCAGATTCTTGTCTGAGGCAGCGTAACTGATACGCACATAGCCCTCAGCTCCGAAGAAAACGCCAGGTACCAGTGCTACACCAAACTCCTTGATTGCTCGCTCACAAAACGCCTCAGAATCAAGGGCAAATTCCTTGATTGATGGAAATGCGTAGAAGGCACCTTCTGGCTCTTCAACAGGAAGTTTCATATCTTGAAGCGCAGAAAGTACAATCTGCCTGCGCTTTTGATAGTTTGTGCGCATAGGCGTGACATCGTAAGAAAGTGCATAGAGAGCAGGTGGCTGCAAAAATGAAGGAACAGAAGACACTAGCTGGGCGTGGACTTTTCCGATATCTGCCGCAAGCTCGTCAGAAGTGGCAACCCAGCCAAGTCTCCAGCCCGTCATTGCCCATGGTTTAGAGAAACTATTTGTCACAATGCAGCGATTAGACAAATCTGGGTAGAGCTCAACAAAACGTGGAACGTCCTCAACATAGGCAAGCTCTCTATAAACGTCATCGCATAAAACATAAAAGCCGTGCTTACGGGCAAGTTCTGCCACCACATCAAGCGACTCTTTTGTATAAACACATCCCGTAGGATTGTTGGGAGAAGTCAGCACAATAAGCTTTGTCTTGTCTGAAATCTTTGACTTAAGTTGCTCAACATCAATCTGGAAATGATTGTCACTGGTATCAAGTGGCACAACCACACCACGGTTAAGCTGGCAGAGTGTTCTGTATACCAAATACGCTGGTTCAGGAATGATAACCTCGTCACCTGGATTCATAAGGGTTAGCATAGTTGCAGAAATGGCTTCCGCAGCTCCCACGGTAACTACAATGCCGTCTGGGCCTACCTTCATACCGCGAGCAGACTCCCAGGCAGCAATGGCCTCCCTAAGTTCAAGGGTGCCAACGTTGGGTGGATAATGCGTGTTTCCAGTTGCAAGTTCTCTGGCTACTAAGTTGCAAATAGGAGCTGGAGTGTCTTCTCCCGGCTCTCCAATAGTTAAAGAAATACATCCTGGTGTTGCAGCAGCAAGTGCCGAGAAACGCCTGATACCAGAGGGTTTGAAAAGCTCTAGTGTTGTATTTCTTGATAGCGACATACAAACTCCTCAACATACTTTCAATCCATAATAGTTATCATTTAAATCATACGACACTTGATTGATACGAGGTTCGCATGAAAAGAGTTTTGTCTCTTGGCCTTAAGTTTATTATTGGCCTTCTAAAAAGGGTTCTTGCACCACTTTTCAAATTTGTAGGCGGGCTTATTGTTCTAGCTTTACTGGTTCTTGGTGGATATGCCCTCTACCTGCAGCTTAATTATTATCGCATTCCTGACAATACTCCTGTATCCAATCAAGGTGCTTCTCCTGAGGCTACCACCGTACAGGTGGGTCAAACGTACACAGCTTCAACCTATAACATTGGCTTTGGTGCTTACACCCCTGATTACACCTTCTTTATGGATGAAGGCATTATGCAGGATGGTACACGTACCGTGGGAACTCACGGACGCGCGGTAAGCAGAAACTCCGTACTTTACACCACAAACGGTGCCCTGAACACCGTTTCTTCTCTGAATGGCGGCACAGCTCCTGACTTTATTCTCTTCCAAGAGATTGATACCTCATCCGATAGAAGCTGGCACGTCAATCAAGTTTCTGAGGCAGAGAGCCGCTTTGGATCCTACGCATCATATTTTGCTCAGAACTTCCACACCGCATTTCTCGCCTATCCACTCACAGAGTTCCACGGAACCTCTAACTCTGGAATTCTGACGCTTTCAAACGTACTTGCTTCAAGCGCGACTCGTCGTACCTACCCCATTGACGAGTCGTTCCCAACAAAATTCTTTGACCTAGACCGTTGCTTTATGATTACACGCTACCCTACCAGCGATGGTCATGAGCTGGTACTTATTAACAGCCACATGTCTGCTTATGACAAAGGTGGCACCAGTCGCGCGCAGCAGCTTGCACTTCTGACCAAAATAATGTCTGAGGAGCGCGCTAAGGGCAATTACGTTATTGCGGGTGGCGACTGGAACCATGCCATTTTGGGCTCGCTTACACTCTATCCTTCTGTTCAGCAGATACCAGATTGGGTAGCAGAACTCAAAGATTCTGATTTGCCAGAAGGCTTTAGCGTTGTAGCTCCAGACAACCTCAACGACGTTCCTACCTGCCGCGGAGACGATATTCCTTACGAGAAAGACAAGACGTACACCACCACAGTTGATGGCTGGATTGTCTCGGATAACGTTGTTGCAACCGCCAGAAACATTGACACGCAATTTGCTTACTCGGACCACAATCCGGTTCTGCTGTCATTTACACTAAAGAGCGCAGAATAGGGTTATCTACCCTTCGATATATTCATACTATGTGCGTGTTGTAACTATAATACGTACATAATTATTGACTTCGCAGTCTTCATCTTGTATAACATAGCTACAAGAAAGGCGGGTCATTATGGCAAAAGTAAGCACAAATATAAATTTGGATCCAACGCTTAAAAAAAATGCCCAGGAACTTCTCAGAGATTTGGGCATGGATCTTACTACTGCTATTACCATTTTTCTTCGTCAGACTGTTCGTGAGCAGGGAATCCCTTTTGAAATCAAACGAGAAATTCCTAATGCTCAAACTATAGAGGCTCTTAATGAATACACCAACATGAAAGAGCATCCAGAAAATTACAAGCACTATGCCTCATTCTCCGACGCAATGTCGGAGGTCCTAGATGCTTGAAATCTTTTAGAACCGGTTCTCATTCTGATCTCTTTTAAAACTAAAGAATAATTTCTGTTTTGTTGTAACCACAACAAAAGCCATATGGAACTCCTGTCACACTTTGGGTATAAAGTAAGCCATAGTAGACTTTCTAAATCCATCCGAGAGGAGCCCGTATGGCACAGGTTCTTGATTTAAGCAAATCCGTTTATGAGATTTGCACTAAGTATCCCGTTATTAAAGGCCTCATGGCAGAAAACGGCTTTGCCGAGATTACCGAGCCAGGCCGTCTGCAGACCATGGGACGCTTTATGACCATCCCTAAAGGCTGCGACCACAAAGGCGTTGACCTTGAGGAGCTCAAAGCAATCTTCCGCTCCCACGGCTTTACCATTCTTGGTGATGAGGAGCCTGCAGCAGTAGAAACTGCAGCTGGCGAGAACCCCGCAGAGGCAGAGAACGCACCTATCGCGCAGACTCCTGAGGAGCGCAAAGCTCTTATCGCCCAATATCTTGAGCGCCTCAACGACGGTGAGGACATCGAGGCTGTTCGCGAGGACTTTACCCGTAACTTCAAGGACGTTTCTGGCACAGAGATTTCCAACGCCGAGCAGGAGCTTATTGCTGGTGGCGTTCCTATGGAGAAGGTCCTGAAGCTCTGTGACGTTCATGCCGCCCTCTTTGAAGGCAAGGTTTCCTGCGCACCAACAGGCGCTGTTGAAGAGACCCCTGGCCATCCTGTTTGGACCATGCGCCAAGAGAACGACCGCATTCTTGCCTTTATCCACGACCGCGTTGCTCCAGATGTGAAGCGTGCTCGTACGCTTACTGAGTCTTCCAGCAACGAAGAGTGCGCTGGTGTTGCAGCAATTCTAAAAGCTGATATGGACGCCTTTGACGAGGTCTTTGTTCACTACAAGCGCAAGGAAGAGCTGCTTTTCCCTCATCTAGAGCGCCACGATATCACCGGTCCTTCAAAGGTTATGTGGGGTAAGGACGACGAGGTAAGAAACGCTGTTAACGGCGCAGAGGCTCTGCTTGAGACTGCGTACGGCCAGTATGATGCAGGCCTTATGGCAGCCGTTGCTGACTATCTGGATGAGGCTATTGAGGGTGCTGAGTCCATGGCTTCCAAGGAAGAGAACGTCCTCATTCCGCTTTCCCTTGAGCACCTAACCGCTACCCAGTGGACCCAGATTGCCGCTGAGGAGAACGAGTTTGGTCACGCATTTGGCGTCAACCCTCCTTCATGGCACGCAGATCCTCTTGAGCTTGCAAACGACAAGCTTAAAGAGATGGAAGCCGCAGCCGCTATGGACGAGAATAACGCTGAAGCAGAAGAGGAAGCAATTTCTGCTGACGGTAAGGTTAAGCTCTCTACCGGTGAGTTCACCATTCCGCAGCTTGAGGCTGTCTTTGCAACTATTCCGCTCGACATTACCTTTGTCGACGCTGACGACAAGACACGTTACTTCAGCCATGGAGACACCCGTGCCTTCCCTCGTCCTAAGAGCTGCCTTGGAAGAGACGTGTACGATTGCCATCCACCAAAGAGCCAAGAAGCAGTTCGTAGTATTCTTACTGAATTCAGAAGTGGTCGCAGCGACTCCTCTGAGTTCTGGTTTGAGGTAAGAGATAAGTTCCTCTACGTCCGTTATTTTGCTGTTCGTGATGAAGAGGGTAACTACCTGGGCGCTCTTGAGACTACACAGGATATCGGACCAATCCGCGCTCTTGAGGGCGAGAACCGCAGAGGCTCCGACAGCTAAGGTCTTATGTACGTACAACCTTAAATTCCTCTAAAAAATTTTGTGCGACTCGGTAGGCGATGTGTCCTTTTTAAGGCACATCGCCTACACTATTTCTGGCCAAAAGAGAGGAGCCTCAGTGCTACAACGTTTACTAGGCACTAAGTATGCATACGCCATTGTTGCAACTTGTATTGTCATCATGTTTTTACCTTGCGCCATTATCCTGACGTGCTTTGGCATCTTCATCACACCAGTTTCACAATACTTTGGCGTTCCCCGCGTTGCCTTCTCTGCGGTCTTCTCAGTACTCTGTATTGCTATGACGGTAGCTTTGCCGTTCATAGGCAAGTTCTATAAAACGCACGATACTCGCCTGGTACTCTCTGCAAGCGTTATCATCTGCGCAATCTCATACGGATCCATGTCAGCTGCTCAAGAGATCTGGCATTTCTATCTCTGCGCAGTGGGACTGGGCATTGGCGTGCCCGCACTCATGTTCTTGTGCGTCCCCGCCCTCATCAACGATTGGTTTGACCAGCGTGTTGGTACTTTTATGGGCCTCTGCTTTGCATTCACCGGCATCGGGGGCACTGTCTTTAACCCCATCGGATCTGCCATTATCTCCTCTAGTTCTGAAGGTTGGCGAGCCTGTTATCTGATTTTTGCTCTAGTCATGCTTGTTGGAACACTCCCCTTTACCCTTTTTGTAGTGCGCGAGAAACCCCAAGATCTTGGCCTTACGCCTCTTACCTTCTCTTCCAGTGACGAGAAAACCGTTGAAGTTGCAGAGACTTCTTTAACTGACATCTCTGCTGATGACGCAATGAAATATCCAGAGTTTTATATGGTTGCTGCGTTTTATGCACTCATTACCTTTAATCAGCAAATCTCTCAGTACTTCCCTAGCTATGCAGCAACATTCGCAGAAACTGCTCCTGCTATTGCAGCCGCTACAGGCCTTCTTGCTGGAACAACTATGCTTGGTCAAGCAATTGGAAAAGTGCTGCTAGGTGCTTTGAGCGATATCTCTGTAAAGCTTGCCTGCTTTGTAGGAATTATCTCGGGTATTGTTGGCTTACTTATGCTGGGAATTAAGCTTCCGGTATTACCGCTCTTGCTGGCAGGAACCTTCCTTTTTGGAATTGCCTACGCCCTTACAACAGTCGGCTCACCACTTTTAGTGCGCGCTGTCTTTGGCAAAAAAGATTCCACTCTTATCTACTCAAGAATTGCAGGTGTAAGCTGCTTTGTCTCTGCTTGTGCACTCATTATTTGGAGCTTGATTGTAGACGGCTCAGCTCAGGGTTTCTTGGTGCTCTTTGGTATTGGAATTGCCCTGATGAGCAGCTGCCTAGCGCTTGCACTTACCGCGCTTAAGCGCGCTGGCAAACGAGCATAAGATTATCTGGCTCTGCTGGATCTACTTCTGGATTTTGAGAATAAATTAAACCAAAGAAACCTTTAGGTACCACTAATAGTCAAGTGTGTATCAAATTTTAAAGAAGAAGGAAAAGACGTTTCGTGAGAAACAATAATAACAATTCTATTCTTGGAAAGATCCTGTATTTTCTGAGCAATAATCTCAATATTTTTCGGATCTAAGTTTGCAAATGGTTCATCAAGTATTACAACTTTAGACGGATAAATTAGTGCTCTAAGGATAGATAGTCTCTTTCTTTCACCTC
>CALHDX010000050.1:0-2793 GCA_938023105.1 uncultured Atopobium sp. | reverse complement strand
TACGTCTTTTTAACAGATTATCCGACTTAGGTGTGTTTTGAACTGCCTCCTATTTCTCGTGTCCAAGAAATGGGAGGCAGTTCAATTTTCTAGAGGCGTTTCTTTTTAAGGTATCTTTTGATTCGTGGGGAGACGAACCTTTAAAATACGCTAAAAAATATATCCCTTTGCAACAGCCCAGTTCCAGATGCGGTCAGCCTGTACTTCACAGCGCTGCTTAAGTTCAGCAGTGTTAGAACCTGTGAAAGTAACTTGCTGGACAGAAAGAGGAAGGTTATCTGGTCTAGTAATAGTTAGAGTTGCGCTGTTCATAGCCATACGAGCTGTCTTGTTAGTACCAAGGCGGACCTTAACAGTAAAGTAACCACGATCAACAGGCCACTCGGTAACTTCTCCGCTATTGGCTGTTCCAGACCTAAATCCGTTTGCATTAGCAATAATGCTATAGCCATTCATAAAGAAACCAGCTGCAATAAGTAGGCCACCAATGGCGCACAAAAGAATTCCTGCAAAAATGGTGCCCTCACCATTTAAATTAAAGAAATTCCAAAGGCCGCCAACAGCAAAAAACGCACCGGTTGCCCAACCAACAAGAGGGCTAGCACCTCCCTGAGGTTTACCAAAATCAATTACATCGTAGGTAAGAGGAATAGGAGAAGTATCGTTTTTATCGTAAAGATAAACGTTGCCTGGAATTTCCTGTTTTTGAGCGGGTTTTTGTGGTGCTTCTGGTGGAGTTGGAAGCGACATAAATCGTCCTCCTTTTAACTGGTAGAACCGTTCAGGATATTAAAATTATCCTATTTGAGAGATTTATTGTAACATATTGGATAGTAGAGGCTTAAATTTTTTAATTTGGCACTGCTCCCACTGAAAGGATGCTTAATGAAAAGACGTCAACTAGCACTGACTTGCGCACTGGTCCTTGCGCTTTCGTCAGGTGTTGTATTTACTGCGTGTAACTTTAACTTTGGTTTACCATCATCTGAAGAGATTGCCGCTCAAAAGGAAGCAGAAGAGAAGAAAGCTGCCATGGCTCCATACGTTGGTGTATGGGAAGCAAAGTCAATCGAGGATGAAAATAAGGGCACAGTCACTGAAGACATGTACAAAGATGTTAGAGATGTTTACCTAGCAATTTATGGTTATGACTTCTCTGACGATGGCACTGGTTTGTTTGTTCGCTTCGGTGCACAAAAGCCATTTACTTGGACTGTTGATTCCGATGGAAAGCTTACTATTACCCTTGCAGGTAATGCCGGAAGCTATACAGCAACTGTTGATTCCTCAGGCCAGATGACCGTTGAGGGCTCTGACGGTTCAAAAGCTATTCTTACTCAGGCAAGCACTACCTCAGGTGATTATTCTCATATTAGATATGAGCCTTTTAATCCATTAACAGGAACGGGCAATATTTCTAAGAACACTTCATCGCATGAAACTAAACTACGCTTTACTATCACCACTGAGCTTGATCAGGTCATTGTTGATACCGATGAGCTCTATGTAAGGCTTATTGGCATCGCTTCCCTTAAAGACCTCAAGGGTTTTGAAGGCTATGTCTTTGAGGTTATTAATAGAACTCCTTATACAACCGGCTATAAATTTGATATTCAAGATCCAACCAAAGGCTATTGGGCTTATGGATTTAACGTGTTAGAGCCAGGTGAGAGAGTCTATGAGTATGTTCTTAATAACAATGTTAGAGATAAGTCACTTTCTGAAGTCACGGATGTAAAAGGCACTCTTGAGTATGACCACTCTAGCAATGGCGCCCTTCATAATGACGAGAAAACCGTGACATTTGATTTGCCTACTGGGCAGAGCAAGTAACAGTTAAGAGTTAGTTTTATATCGCTGCACGTATGGAAGAAGGTCTTATGAAAAAGCGTCAAATGCTATTAGGATGCCTGCTCGCACTGGTGCTTTCCGTAAGTGCAGTGCTTAGTGCATGCTCATCAGGGGATAACAGTCCCGCAGGAAACAAAAAGTCTGCTGGTCAGATCGTAGGTGTTTGGGAAGCTTATGACATCTTCGAACCCGGACTAGGAAACCTGAGGGAGGGAGCAGGCTACGACGATTATAAAGAACAGTTCCATGCAATTTATGCTTTCAGCTTTGCTGAGGATGGAACTGGCTTGTTTACTCGCTTTGGCATAATGAAGCCTTTTACCTGGACTGTTGATGCAGAAGGAAATATTACAGTTACCCTTGAGGGTACTGCGGGTTCTTTTACGGGACAGATTGACGCTGAGACTGGCAGGTTAAGGCTCAAGGGCACTGGCTACGATGAGACTGACGCCGAGCTTAAGCAGATTTCAACTACTGCTGGAGACTATGCAAGTGCTACCTATCAGCCATTTGATCAACTTACCAATAAAGGTACCATACCAACCATGATTAGGTATGACGATCTCAAGTATAAAAATTTTGAAATAACTCGAGAGGTCAATAAAGTTCTTATCGATACAGATAAGCTGTATATGAATCTGTACGCTATCGCTCAGGTACCGGGAAGCTCTCAAGAAGGTTACGTATTTGAGATTATCAACAAGTGTCCTGAGTCATTTTACGGAGAGTTCTCTCTTGGAGATCTACATGGTCCTCTGAAAGCCTTTGGTCAAGCCTCCTTACAACCTGGTGAGAAGTTCTATTTGTTCGTTCCTAATGTCTCGCAAACACCAGGATCTCTTGTGGCACTTTCTAATCCAAAAGCTACGGTTGATACTATTTACAATGACCCAATAACTAGCGTACTTACTCAGCAAAGGCAGAGATTAGAACTTGATCTAA
>CALHDX010000049.1:0-1267 GCA_938023105.1 uncultured Atopobium sp. | reverse complement strand
AGACAGGTGGCGCTGATGGTCTTGTATCAGGTGCTTGCCACTCTACTGCAAACACCCTAAGACCTGCACTGCAGATTATCAAGACCGCTCCTGGTACCAAGCTTGTTTCTGCATTCTTTATCATGAGCACTTCAACTGACTTTGGCGAGGACGGCACCCTGCTCTTTGCTGACTGTGGTCTTAACATTGATCCATCTGCAGAGGAGCTCTCCGAGATTGCTCTTGCTTCCGCTGATTCTTGGCGCGCATTCATGAGCGACGAGCCTCGCGTTGCCATGCTCTCCTACTCCACTATGGGCTCTGCTGGCGGCGCAACTGCCGAGAAGGTCCAGGAGGCCACAAAGCTTGCTCACGAGAAGAACGCTGAGCTTGCACTCGACGGCGATCTTCAGCTTGACGCAGCTCTTGTTCCTGAGGTTGGTAAGCTCAAGGCTCCATTCTCTAAGGTAGCAGGAAACGCAAACATCCTGGTCTTCCCTAACCTTGAGGCTGGCAACATTGGCTACAAGCTTGTTCAGCGCTTCAGTGGTGCTGAGGCATACGGTCCAATTCTTCAGGGCATTGCTCGTCCTGTTAACGACCTCTCCCGTGGTTGCTCCGCTGACGACATTGTTGGCGTTGTTGCAATTACTGCTGTTCAGGCTCAGATGGCAGACAATAACTAGTCTTTCTGCACTTCTAACTTGGTATACTAAGCCAGTCTCAAAAGAGGCTGGCTTATTCTTTAGCTGGAGGCATTTATGTCTGAAATTATTTCTATTTCTAGCAACTCTCTTACCGCTTCAATTGACACCATGGGCGCGCAGCTCATGAGCTTACGCAAAGGTGAGTCAGAATACCTCTGGCAGGGAGATTCCAACTGGTGGCCAAGACGAGCTCCTATCCTCTTCCCCATTGTTGGCGTCTTAAAAGACAGCAAGGCAGAATCTGTGGAAGGTACCATCTCTCTTGCGCGTCACGGACTTGCTCGCCTCAACCAGTTTGAGGTTGTCGAGCAGAGTCCCTCTTCTGTAACGCTCCAGCTAAAAAGTACCGAAGAGACTCGCAAATCTTATCCCTATGACTTTGAACTCAGACTGATCTTCTCGGTAGATGGCGATACACTGACACAAACGTATAAGGTCACTAATCCTGCAAACGTTGTACTGCCGTTTACCCTTGGCGCTCACCCGGCGTTCAACATTCCGATCCCCGGCGTTAAGGCAAGCTCTTTGGACCAGTATCACCTATTGTTTACGCGCTCCTGGACCAGCTACGGTCCTTCCAT
>CALHDX010000048.1:0-6415 GCA_938023105.1 uncultured Atopobium sp. | reverse complement strand
AAAAATAAAAGGCAGCCATAGGAATACAGATAACCCTATAGACATCCATAAGTGCCATATGACCGCCTTATCTGCTAAATCTGCTAGTTGCTTCTGTACCACTCAGCTTATAGTAGCGCTGTTATTGCAGTTACAAGTCCAAAGACAATGCCTGGGGCGTTAGCAATCATAATAGGAACATCGCGCTCTTTCTTGAAAGCGCCGTAAATAAACCACACGATGCAGTTAACCATAGCAACCAGTGGTTGGATAAAACTACCCTTATTTCCAGCAAGGTTATTGGTAATCTGAGGGATATAAGAAACATACATCATGACTGATAGTACACTGCCGATCTGTCCCATCTTGTTGAAGAAGTTCTCGTCAAACGTAATAGCGCGTTTTTCTGTCATGTAAAGCAACCTCCAATGGTTGGTTAGCTGATTGCTGGTTCTTACCCAATCACTTAAGAAGATATTCGTTAGTTCGTTGCCGAATAACTCGCATCAATCCATTGGCAGAGCTCATCAAAGTCAATGAAGCCATCCAAAAGTATGGAAATCCAATGCTCTTTATTCATATGGTACGCAGGCAAATAACCATCTTGATGTAGAAGCATTTCCAGAAGAAATGGATCATCTATTTTTACATTAACAAGATTGTAGTGTTTGAATTCTTTTAAGCCTAGCTTTTTACCAGGTACATCAGCAACAAGCGCAAACCACTTATTATTGTGTGGGTGGCGTAAAACAGCATACGTTGGAGCTGTCGAGAAGGGATAGTCGGGGTTTATACCGTACTGATTTGCAATGTAATCAAACAGCTTTTCTCGCATAATCTTGCCTCCCTGTCCCATATTTTATTACGTACAAGATGTCCTTTATAGTGAGTCAGAAATTGCTATTATCCTCAGTATATACGCCTTAAACAGCTATACTAAATGTGTCTGTGTATGTAATAAAAAGTCCAAGTGAAGGGCGCCATATGAGTCGTGTTTCTCGTAGAGAAGATGAGTTCTACAGCATGTTCTCTGAGTTTTCAGCGTTGATTGTTTCAACAGCAAAACTGTTTGTCTCCTATATGGAGTCATTCCCAAGTTCAGAAGATTATGAAGTTCAGATTAAGAACTATGAGACGCTTTGTGACGACCAGGTAGGAAAGATTATTTCCACCCTTAACACGTCTTTTATCACGCCATTTGATCGTGAGGACATCTCGCGTCTTGCTCTGCTTATGGACGAGATTGCAGACGGTATTGAGAGCGTTTCTGCTCACCTCAGCATGTATGACATCAAAGAAATGCGTCCAGAGGCTGTTCAGGTAGCTCACCTAATCCTGTTTGCTTCAGAGGAGCTGCAGAAGGCCTTTGATCGTCTCCCTGATTATCACAAGGATGACTCGGTCATTCGCCATACACGCTCTGCAAATGAGTATGAGGACCAGGGCGATGTTGTGTATCGTAACGCTCTGAGCTCTATCTTTAGAAACGTCGATGATCCAATTGAGGTTCTTAAGTGGAAGAGCCTTCTGGATAGACTTGAGTCAACCCTTGACGCTTGCAAGCATGTTGCAAACGCTGTTCAGAATGTCATTGTGAAAAATGGCTAGCATCTTGCTTATTGCGGTACTTGTTTCCGCTCTGATATTTGAGTTCATCAACGGTTTCCACGACACCGCAAACGCTATTGCAACCACGGTGTATACCAAGGCTTTGCCTCTACGCACAGCAATTATCATGTCGGCTATCATGAACTTTATCGGCGCGCTTATGAGCGAGAAGGTCGCTATGACCATCGCGTCTGGTCTGGTTGATATTCAGCTCCAGCTCTACGTTATTTTTGCTGCATTGATGGGCGCTATCATTTGGGACCTCTTTACCTGGTGGTTCTCAATTCCAAGCTCCTCATCACACGCACTTATCGGCAGCCTTATTGGCGCGACCATCGTATTTACAGGCAGTACGGGCCATATTCTGTGGGCGGGCGTCATCGAGAAGGTTGTTATCCCTCTGTTTACCTCTCCACTTATTGGTATGGCGCTGGGCTACTTTATTATGAAGCTGGTATTTGAGATCTTTGCTGATTGGCCACCTAAAAAGGCAAATGGTCTCTTCCACCGTCTTCAGGTGCTCTCAGCTGCGTTTATGGCATACAGCCACGGTAATAATGATGCTCAGAAGACTATGGGAATCATCACGTTGGCCCTGGTTACCGCCGGTCTTCACGACCCTTCTAACGGCATTCCTCTGTGGGTCAAACTTCTCTGCGCAACCACTATGGCTTTGGGCACCTCCATTGGCGGCGGCCGCATCATGCGCACCGTTGGCGATGGTGTTACTAAGCTCACGCCAGTTATTGGCTTTGTCGCCGAAACAAGTTCTACCGTTGCAATTGAGATCATGACTGCACTTGGAGCACCAGTTTCCACTACACAGGTCATCACCACATCCATCATGGGCGCAGGATCTGCTCGTCGTCGCAGCTCCGTGCGCTGGGGTGTTGCGCGCAAGATTATTGCCGCTTGGTTTGTGACGCTGCCAGCCACTATGGTGCTTGGCGGACTTATTGCCTTCCTGACTAGCTTTGTCCTGGCATAACCTATGCTCAACGTTGTACTGGTAGAGCCCGAGATTCCCGCAAACACGGGAAACATTGGTCGTACCTGCGTAGTTAGTGGAACCCACTTGCACTTAGTGGGTCCATTGGGCTTCTCGCTTGATGACAAAAGCCTCAAACGAGCAGGTATGGCCTATTGGCAAAGCCTTAACGTTTCTGTCTACGATAATTGGGATCAATTTCTGGAGAAGAACGGTCTTGCCCAAGCATCTGGTGCACCTGCTGGGGACGCTGCACACGACGCTGTCTCCGCTGTAGACATTGCTTCCAACGGCGCTTTTACGTCCAGTAGATCTCCACTACATTTTCTGACTAAGAAAGCTAAGAAGACCTACACGCAAGCAACGTATTGCGATGGGGATTACCTCATCTTTGGCAAGGAAAGCCTGGGATTATCTGAGGAGCTTCTGGCACAATATGCAGACGAGTGCGAGAGAATCCCAATGCTGCAAGACTCCGCAAGCCTGGTTAATCGTGAGGACTGGAGTCAAAAGCACGATGCACTTGACGGTGATGATCAGTACTCTCATCCAGCGCTTTTACAGCAGGATATCTGCGGAAACTTTATTGACCCTAACGAGTTCTCGGTCAGTGCGCTTAACGTTTCAAACGCCGCCGCCATTGTACTGTACGAGGCACTACGGCAGATTGGTTTTCCGGGGATGGATGCCGGGGAGTAGTTTTCTGGCTAGAGCTGTGTCTGTCTCCGACTTCCTCAAGAATACGTAAACAAAAAACCCGAGTGCGAGGCACCCGGGTTTTGTAGTTGCATTAGAACTTTCTGTTATGCTTCGTTTCTTTTCCTACGACGCAAAATAAGGGAAGTTCCCAAGGAAGCCACAGAGGTTAGAGCTGTGCTAACAAGAATCACGCTTGAAGCGTCGCCAGTCTCGGGCAGAGCGCTCTTGCGCTTTGCTGGAGTCTGAGGTGCTGCAGGCGCTTCAGGGTTCTTTGTGTAGTAGAACGTGTATTCAAGCTGGTCAGCAGAAACATATCCGGTGCTGTCACCCTGAAGTGTGTAACCGTCAATCTCTCGAGCAGAAACATTCTGCAGGTTGAGCGTCTGGCTGCCAATGACATCGTCGGAATGGATTTGCTCACCAGTTTGTGCGTCAACGTAATGGACGGTATAGCTGTAGCGAGCTTCCTTGCTATATGTGAAGGTCAAGACGTTATTCTCGGCATTCTCATCAAGAACCATAGAGCGAGAAGAAACGTCTACATAGGCATAATCTCCGCGATCAGCGGCGTCGAGAGCCCACTTGCTGACAAGAGAACCGATTGGAGCAGTCTCGGTTGTGGTTGAGAGAATCTGGCCGTTATCTGTCTGGTGTATGACCGTGTAGGAGACGGAGGAGTCATTCTTTTTCCACAGTGCGTGTAGGGTGATGTCGCCTGTAACTGCTGCGGAGAAGCTGTATACAGACGGGTTTCCGTTGGTGTAGAGAATCCAACCAGCAAAGGTATAGCCCTCTCGTACAGGATCAGCTGGCTTTGTAGCTGCATCTCCGTAGGTAAGCTCTTGCGAGTTGACTGGCGAACCACCCTCAGAGTCAAAGGTAACGGTTGCGGTAAGAGGCACCCATTTGGCATACAACACGGTATTGGTTGCAGGCATAGTGGTGTCGGTAATAGGAGTGCCCACAGTCTCTGAATTGTCGTACCAGCCCTTGAAAACATAACCAGGACGTGGAGAAGTTAAAGAGGTGCCAGGAACATCAATGCTGGCATTAAAGGACTCTCCAAAGAGGTGAGAGTGCGTAGCAACAGTTGTACCAGAGCTTACGTAGGTAACGGTATAGGTATTGCGCTTATAGCGGTGCTCAATCAAGTTGGAATTGTAATCAGTGATGAGGTAGTCGAAGTTGTATGGCTGCCAACTGGTCCAACCAAGTGCATCGTAATTGGTTCCATCAAAATGGCCAATGCTCATGCGGTAGCCGTCATACGAAAAACCAGGATGTCTATTCTCACTCTCAAGGTAGCCATCACCAGCATTTCCAGCAATCTCTGTAATCATGCCAGGTCGAGAAAGCGTGTGGTCTCCGCCCATATCGTAGGTACCATCAAGGTTTTGATAGTAGTAGAAGCGGTAACGTGGACCAAGAGCAGCGGAATTGGTATAGCGGCCGTAAATATCAAGCACATTATCTGCAGTAATTTTGGATCCTGGATCAGTTGTTTTTGCTTGGAAAGTGGTTGCAGTACCGCCAACACCAGGGATTATGCCATACCAATAGTAGGTTCCAGAAGGGTCGTCTGCACGCACGGCGGCGAGCATGTCGTCGCTGTACTTGTTGCCGGTATTGGGGTTAATGGCGTAAGGATTAAACGACTCACCATAACGAAGCGTAAGCGTAGCAAGAATGGAGCCATTTCTCTTTGGACGCACATTAACGGTGATAGTTGCAAGGTTGTAGTAAACGTTAATAGTGGTGGAACCATCTGCTGCAATAGGAGTTGGATCGCTCTCGTGACTGTATGTTTCAAAGCGGAAAACACCTGTATTTGGCTGGATGGGAGCAGTTGCAGTCATTGTTCCAACAGTTCCGGAAGCTGCGGTGGTTGTAACGTAGTTGTAGTTAGAAGGGTTGTTTGGATCCTGAATAAAATAGGCGTAGTGATACGTTGCTGTTGCTGGAGTCCAAAGTGCCTTTGCGGTAACAGGCTCTTGAGGCATGGTGGTAGGCAAAGAATCTGCAATACCATCGTCATTAAGGTCCCAACCAGCAAAGGTATAACCAGTTCGTGTTGGATTAGGGACGGCAGGAACAGCATCTCCTGGATTTCCAATTACAGGAGAAAGCTCACTGCCGGAAGTTGAGAAATAAATTGCGCTGCGAGGATTGCGGTCATAGTAAATGTACTTAACAGCCTTGCCATCTGCGGTAACCTTGAGCGAAAGGTCTGTAGTTGTGCGTACAAAACCTGGATAAGTGACATCGGAAGCAGTAACAATCGAATCGGGCACACCGTAATTTTCTTCGGAGGAAGCCTCAACATAATTGCCGGTAGTCATTTCCTTCATGCGTTTAACGGTGTAGGTAACATAACCAGGCGTGTAATAGACAGTCTGCTTGATGTAGTGATCTGAGCCAGAAGCAACGCCAGTAACAGTTGCCTGAACAGGATCTACCAAGTCATAGCCGGTGATTGTTGGAGCTGTAACAGACCAAGATTCTCCTTCATTTACAACTTGCTTAGAAGGAGCGTGAATCTCTTCGTCGTTTAATACGTTAACGTACGAGACAACAACAGAGTATTTACCTGCGTCTTCAATAGACTCTGCAATTGCAGATGCAGGTAGGCTGCTCAAAACAAGAGCAAGAGCAAATAAAATGCTCAAAACTTTCTTAGCGCGCATTATTTCTCCTCAAACAGCAACAAGATAGATAAATCATAATAAATGGCGAGAACGACTTGCTGTTCAAGCCGCAAATTGACCGTATATACATAATCCACTTCTCCTTATGGTTCAGGAGAAGTGGACGAGAAAAATCAATCGATCTAGGTGGACAGAATGCAATACGTTTGTGAGACTCAGCGTAGTATGAAATTTACAGATCTGTACCTGCGGGTTCAGCGGGTTTCTCGGCAGATTTCTTTACAAAGAGCTTGCCCGATTTCCTGAGATGATAGGCAAGAATCAGGATGCTTGCCAGCATAACAAGCGTGCAAATGATGGAGCCTTCTGTGTCAAAGCTACCGTTGGTAGGCCAATCCGGGCCACTGCCAGGAGCAAACTAGAAATCCGGTGGCATTTTTCATGTCACCGGATTTCTAATGTGAAGCTGCTGTTTAGCTGTTATAAAGCGGTGAGG
>CALHDX010000047.1:0-17090 GCA_938023105.1 uncultured Atopobium sp. | reverse complement strand
ATAGCTCACCTTTCTTTAGGTTTAACATTTTGCTGATTGCACAGACATAACTAGTATACCCATTCTGTTATGAGGTGTATATTGTAATTACATAGAGTATTAGGCCAGAAGTAGCTAGTATTTGACCAGGCAGAGATACTATTCGTCAGTGCAAAGATAGTATTTGACCAGGCAGACGCACTGTCCACCTGGTCAAATAGAAAATACCTGTAGAATTATGCAGAATTCTGCGGAATTGTTGGGTAAATATATAAATTATTTCTGAGGATACACAACAACCAGCAGCATCTTAAACTCTTCTGGAGCCTGAAGTGCATGTGGGTGACCAAGTGGCATCACAATAGACTGACCAGCTTCAAGGGTGTAGACATCGTCATCGATGGTAATGCTTGCGCGTCCCTCAAGAATGGTGACAAATGCGTCGCCGCCCGCGCGGTGGCTTGCAATCTCTTCACCTGCACCAAAACCAAAAAGGGTAACACTGACGGCATCGTTTTGCGCAAGAGTCTTGCTGATGACCTGGCCAGAAAGGCATGCAACCTGGTCTTTAAGGGTTACCACAGTCTTTGCGTCGATGTTCTTCATGACACCAGGAATCAATTCTTCGGACATACTAACCTCCAACGGTAAATGTTATCGATTACTAGCATTTACCCGATTCAGCCGTCTTCAATCAGTAAATTTCAAAAAAATCGCAGGTAGAAATTGCTTTTTTTAAAGCAATTTGCTGAGCAGCGGAGTCATCTTTCCCTGAGAGACCACAATCACGTGATGCATCGCGCGCGACAGCGCGGTGTAGAGCCTACGGCGAGAAATTCCGTCTGCTTTATACACTTCCTCTTGTGCGTCGGCAACAATGACCTGATCAAACTCAAGGCCCTTTGCTAGTGCAAGGTCGAGAAGAACAACGCCCTTCGCGGGGAGGGAATCATGGTTGGTGAGCACCTTGACCGCAGACCCCTCCAGCTGCTTGGCAAGCCAGCGAACACGAGACTTCTCGGTACACACAATGGCGGTCAGCCCGTCAAACTCTTGTGCCTGCTCAATAAGGGACTTCATAGTCTGCAGGTACTCGGCGCGCTCAATATCTTTGTTGTCAGCGACCACCTCAAAGAACTCAGGTTTTTTGCCGCCGCGTTGAACGGAGTTTGTTTGGCCACGCTCTTTTTCGCTCAAAAGCGAGGTAAACAGTGCGGTAATCTCGGGAGACGAGCGGTAGCTGGTCAAAAGCTTGCAGGTAGAAACAGCGCCCTCGCCGTGTGTTGCGCTAAAGATCTTCTCAATCTGTTCAAACGTTGCGGTATCTTCCCAAATTGCCTGGTTAGAGTCGCCCAAAAGCAAAAAGTGCGCGCGCGAGAAGTACTTTCCTAGCACCATAAGCTGCGTTTCGGTGTAGTCTTGAACCTCGTCAATCATGACAAACTTGACGTTTTTCTCGCCAGCTCCTGTGATAAGAAGTCGCAGGTAAACGCATTCGGCGCCGCTCAGCGCGGAGGCGTTGAGCATGCGCATGCCAATGCGGTCGATGCGGAGCCAGGAAGCGGACTCGATGACCTCGTGAGCGGAGGCAAAGCGCCAGTTGAGGAACTCGCGGGTGCGCGCCAGGACTTCTTCCTCGTCGGAAGGGCTAATGGTGCGGCCAAATACCTCAAGTTGCTGCTCAACGTCAAGGGAGAGCATCTCTTCCTGGATTTCGTCGTTATGAGCCATCTGGCCAAGCCTGCGCTCCAGGCGGGTGTGGAGCTCGTCTTTGGCAAGCGCAATGAGGCGCGGACCCACAGGAAATTGCGAGAACTTTTCCACAGAACTAGCCACCTGAGCTGGCTTGATAAGCGTGGTGCCTTCAACAGAAATGGCTTTGAAGTCGTCCTCGTAGAGCTCAAGCGAGGCAAGTTGTTCTTCAAGCTTCTTCAAAGAATCGGGGTTGTTGTGAGCGCCCGACGCATGGTCGGCCAGACCCAAAGTCTTGAGGAAAGAATCCCAGGTAAATACCTGTGGATTGTGCTCGCCCATGCTGGGCAAAACGGTGTTAATGTATCGAGAAAACATCTCGTTAGGAGTGAACAGGTACACCTGATCTGCGGTAAGTGTGGTGCGCTGCTGGTACAGAAGGTACGCGATGCGCTGCAGCAAAACGGACGTCTTACCCGAGCCCGCAATACCGTTGACCAGCAGAACTGGCACGTCTTCGTGCCTGACTACAACATTTTGTTCGCGTTGGATAGTTGCGGTGATGGCCTGTAGCTTCTCGGTGTGCTGTCGCTTTAGGGCGGCAAGCAGCAGAGAGTCTTCGATGGCAACCGTTGTGTCAAAATAGAGGTTCAGCTTGTCGCGCGTAATGTCAAACTGTCGGCGAAGCTCCAGTTCAACCGTTCTTTTCTTGCCGTCTACCTGGTACGACGTAGTACCCATCTCTTGGTTGTAATACGTCTCGGCAACGGGGCTGCGCCAGTCAACAATGAGCGGCGTGCGGTCTTTGTCGGTGATGCCTGCCGCACCAATGTACACATCGCGAGAAGGACGTCCAGGTCGCATCTTGAGCGTGACTTTGGCAAAGTAAGGTTGCCTCAAGAGGATTTCGACGCGACCGAGTTTCTCGACAGTAAAATCGTGGTACTGGTTGTACGTATCAATAACGCTGTTGAGCGTCTCAATAGCTGCAAGGGTTTCGATGGTTTCGTCTGCGCCGCCAAAGTCTGGACGGATTTCTTCACTCATCTGACGAAGGTCTCTAGCTGCATCTTTTTGCGTGGTGTTGAGCGTTGTGTCTAAATCCTCACGAATCTCAACAAGTTTTTGATATACGTGAGAGAGGTGCTCTTGCTCTTGCTGGTGGATTGGATCCATGATGCTCCTAGATAGTTGCGTCTTCGATGCGGCGACGCAACTCGTCAATGCCAAGGCCGGTCTCGGATGAGGTAATAATGGTCTGTTCAGGGGTAATGTGGAATGCCTTGCGCAGGGCGGCCGCGGCTTGATTTTGCTTGCCACGCGCAATCTTGTCTGCCTTGGTAAACGCAACTACAAAGGGCAGCTCAGCCTCTTGGAGAAAGCTGATCATCTGCAGGTCAAGCTTTTGAGCTTCGTGCCTGATGTCAACAAGGCTAATGACCAGGTTAAAGCTGCGTTCTTGCTCAAAGTAACCACCGATGAGGTCTGCCCAGCGCTGTTTTTCTTGGCGAGAAACTCGTGCAAATCCGTATCCAGGCAAGTCTACAAATTTGACGCCATCAACATCAAAGAAGTTGATATTAGCGGTTTTACCTGGAACGCTTGAAACTCGTGCAAGCTGTTTTCGTCCAATAAGTTTATTTAAGAGGGAAGACTTTCCCACGTTTGAGCGGCCTACAAAAGCCACCTCTGGGGTCTCTGGAGAAGGAAGTTGTGAAATTGCCCCGTATGATGCCTCATATTGTGCGGTTTCATACTTAAGACCCATGATGCCTCCCATTGCGCTTCAAAAACGTAAGGTATTATTTTAGCGCAAACTGGGAGACAGCTAACAATCCATTCATCCGTAGTGAGGGTGGCACAATCTGTAGCTGGAGTGGTGAAATCTGTAGCTGGAGTGATAAGAATTGCTACAGAGACACTCGAATTCGTTTTTCTACAGGTAGACGAGAAACAAGTAAATCAAACGTCGTATCAGTAATCGGAGTTCTATAGATTTCTTCTCCTGTGAGATTTACTACATAAGGCACATGAAGAACATATGAAGTGTGCGGTTTGATGGCAATTCGCGAAGTTGTTATATTTGGCTGGACATGCGGCCAAAGGGAATTTTCATTTCCTAAATCGCAAATGTAATAAATGTTGTTGGCCTGTGGAATTAAAACCGTGCCGAGAAAATCTATTCCTCCTACAGGCTCAGTCTCTTCTCTATCATTTTTAATTTCTATAGTGACATCAATCACACTTGTTTGATTGCCATGGGCATTGGGATATTGTGGTGTAATACCATGTTTTTCCAGATAACCGTCATATGTGGTTAGGGCAATTTCAGTTATTCGTATTGAATATCCCTTTGTATTCTCAGAAGACGAATAATGAAAATTTCCGTCAAGGGAGACCCATTCTCCCATTTGATAAATCTCTTCAGGGATAGTTAGTACATGGGTATTTACCCACCAAATCCTGTAGCCAAGAGCACAAACCAGTACAAAGCTTATGGCAATTGCGAATAATGGTAGTTTGCTTTTTAGTTTCATGATGCACGTCTTTGCACGTCAATTTTCTCGACAATTTTACCGAGCTTCATTTTGTAAATTACATCGCAGACAACCTCTAAGAATTCAGCGTCATGACTTGAGATAAGAAAAGTTGCTCCCTTATCTCTTTGTTCAAAAATGAGCTCCGTGAGCATGTGGACACCATCTTCATCAAGAGCGTTTGTTGGCTCGTCAAGAATGATTAAATCCGGATGTTCAAAAAATGCCATGGCAATTCCCAAGCGTTGCTTCATGCCAAGGGAGTATTTTCTAACAGGTCTTTTGTCTTTAGGATCAAGTCCTACTTTTTCAATTGCAGCATCAATATCTTGCTCAGACGCGATTTGTTTTATTGACGAGAGAATCTCTAGGTTCTTACGACCGCTATATGAGCTGAGAAGTGCTGGTTTTTCTAGGAGCAGACCAACACTCGGTGGGAAATCTATATCATCCCAGAGCTTTTTGTTTTCAATAGAAACATATCCTTGGGTAGGTTTAATGAGGCCACAGACCGCTCGCATAAGCATTGTTTTACCAGAGCCGTTTTGGCCCTCGAGACCAATTATCTCTCTCTTTTCCAGGGATAATGTGACATCCTTGAGAACAGTATCGTTTCCGATTTCTTTTGTTAGATGCTCAGCTGAAATGTACGACATGTTTACTCACCGCCAAACTCTGCATTTTTAGTTCCGATGAGGCCAAAAATGTTTAAAAAAATGATTCCAACAAGAAAATATAAAGTTGCATACAAAAGGCTATATCCTTCTGGATTAAATGGAAGAAGTCTCGAAAAAGTCATTAATGTAGAGGGGAATGGAAGTTCAGGAAAAAACTCTCCTAAAACTAGTAGTGCTACGCTTAGTAATACAGCTAGTGAATTGTGAGTATAGAGTTTCATTACTTTGTAAATAAAGGAAAAGAACAAGAGACCAAGATAATAAATGCCGAGAAGGGCTAATACTTTTGAGGTTGTGAGTGAAAATTCTGTACCAGTTTGAACGGTATGGTAAATGAAGATATCCACATTTAGCGTAGCAATATCAGGGCTATTACCTGTACAAATAAGTAAGATAACGTAGGTCATTATATAGACGGCAATCAAAAAGAGAGAAGATACGATTATATTTATGTAGCTATAAATCCAAAATCTAGTTTTCTTCTCAAACCTCATCATGCGTTGAATAGAAAAATGTTCATTTGTGTCTGAGCTAGAAATAATGATTATGAGAAGAAAAGAGATGCAAAGCGCGGTCCACTCTACGTAGAGCGTGTGGGCAGAACCGAAGAATGTTGCGATAATCAAATCACCTAAAGAAAACGAATATCCTCCTTGTGTAATTAAGCTGAATTGTGCAAAAGAAGAAATAAACGCTGTACAAGATAACAACATCACAAAAAGCGCTGCTAGAAGATTTTTATGCATATCAAAAAGCTGAGTGAAGTTCCTTGAAATTTGATGTTTCATAGCAGATCACTTCTACAAGTCTTTTTGTAAGAAATGAAGATTACTAGTAATAGCAAAACAAAACAGAAGCAATAAAATCCAAGTTTTGTTGAAGCATATTCAGAACTTATTAATTGAAAGAAATTCAACTTAATGAATGCATTTTGTCCTACTTCTCTTAATTGAGCAGAGGAAAGAATTGCTGAAAATTGCGAGCCTAAGAATGCTAACAGGTGAAGTAGGAAATAAGAAATAAAAATTGCTTGAAATGTGGTCTTAGTTAAACTGGCAAAAAGACAAACGGCGCAGGAAAACAGCCCTCCAATTATGAAGGCTAATACGGAGAGGGCAATGACATAAGCAAGAGGAGAGTTATAAAAGAGTCCTGAGAACAAAGAGTTCATTGAGACTGCGGTATATATCTCATCGTAAATTTTTGGTGTAGATAACGGTAAGAAACAGATTACAGCTAAAAAATTAAGGACAAGAGGCAGGGCCGAGCAAATCCCTCCAGAAATAAAGCTTACGTATAGTTTTATCCTGATGGTACAAGCCTTTCTAATTCTAAGACATTGTTGTTCAAGTATTCCTTCTCTTGAATCGTTGCTTAGAATCCAAGCAGTTGGAATGGTTGCTAAGAGCGGCCATAAGAGATAGTACAGTCCACTGTAAAATTCTCCGATTCGTGTTGGGATCCAAGCGGTATAAGCAGAAACGAGAGAGAGTAAAGTGTTATAAGAAAGATGATTTCCCTGTTGATAGGTCTCTTCTAAGATATCTAATTCAAGCTGTATTTCAATCCAAGCGGCAAGTAGTGCAATACAGATTCCAATTGCAACACATGTCCAAAATAATGGATTATTGGTAAGCTGTCGCTTAAATTCAGACTTGAACAATGAATTCATAGCAAACACCTACTTATCACTTTTTACTGCAGACTGTATATCAACTAACTTTGCGTTTGAATAAATTCCTCCCATATTTGCCAGATGAATAGAAGTAACATCTCTCAGTTCTTCTGGAGATAGCGCAAAAGCAAGTTTGACGTCACATTCATCCCCTGCATTAATCCAAAAATACCCTTTAGTTTTATCAGTATCCGAATTGTCAATTCGGGCATTTTCAGGTGTAATTTGGGACATGAAAATATTATGCCCCTCAGCATTAATTGAGTAACTAGTAAGTAATATATAGTCCGGACCATTTGAGGTGTGTTTTTGAACGGCGTCTATGTTTTTAAAATGAAGCGTATAGACTAGATACAAGCTATCTGCATTTTCTGGTGTTAATGGATTGTTAAGTGCTCCAGAGGTAAAACCTGCCTCGTCTATAGAATGACAAAGGGTTACGTCTGTTACTGTTACCTCAATTGTGCCAACCCATGGTAGATAAGCCCCAAAAGGAGTCTCAGCTGGATTACCATGTTCTTGATCAAGTCCAGTTAGTTGTACAGTATCGCCAATTTTGTAAGTTTCCGAGGCCTCATTTTGTCTTTGCGCCACTTGCTGCGCAAAAAGTTCTTGCTGCGCCTGTTTTTGGGCAAGATTGTAAAAATAAAGCACGCCAGCAATGACGATACAAGCAATCAATAATGCCAAAGAACGAGCCTGTTGGGGGAGTTTATTTGTTTTTGAGTTTAAGTTTCTAGAATCGTGAGAAAACATAATAATCCCCAGATGACCTCGATAAATCTACTACACGAGTCGGGACTCCATACGCCCTTCACTATGTTTTTCTTCAGTCTTTAACCTATTGCTGTAGAGGGGTAGTTGCCGACTCTCTTACCTTAATTCTATTCCTATAGGCATCATTGTTACGTCTTTTACTGTGAACGGTATCTTTTTATCGGTTAATAAATAACATATTCAATGACTGTTATTTATTAAAAAGAATCGCCACAGCTGGGCAGCTTTCAATTTAGTTAAAAAGCATAAAGAACGCTTAAAACAACTTACTTATTTATAAATCCTTTACACCCACGTAACTGCCTGGCAGCAGCGCTTAAGCGCATCGATGTAGAGCTCGCCAAAGGGCGAGAGGCTCTTCTCGTCATGGGTGACGTAGCCAACTTCCATGTAATCATCAACAGCCAGAGGAACGGCAACAATATTTGGGCCGTTGAGCTCCTCGTTAATAAGGCCAGTGCTGATGGTGTAGCCGTTCAAGCCAATAATCAGGTTAAAGATGGTAGCGCGGTCTCGGACCATAATGTCCTTATCGCGATCAAGCGTTGCCAGAAGCTCTTCGGAGAAATAGAACGCGTTATGTTCACCCTGCTCGTAAGAAAGACGAGGGTAGGGGGCAAGATCGTTGAGTGTTACCGAGGAGCGCTTTGCCAGCGGGTTATCTTTTCCCACAAAGACGCTTGGTTTGCACTTAAACAGTGGCGAGAAAACCAAGCCCTGGTCCTGCAGCGTTTTTCTAATAACGCGATCATTGAATGAGTTGAGGTAAAGGACGCCTACTTCACTTCTTAGCTTTGAGACATCTTCAATAATCTCGTACGTTTGCGTCTCTCTGATACGGAAGTCGTACTTTGAGCCGCCGTGCTCTTTAATCAGGTTGACAAAGGCCTCAACGGCAAAGGAATAGTGCTGGCAAGAAACGCAGAAGCGCTGTTTGGCGGGAGCGGTGCCCAGATAGCGCTCTTCAATGAGGTCCGTCTGCATGACAACTTGCCTGGCGTAACTCAAAAACTCCTCGCCATCTGCGGTAGGCTCAACGCCCTTGCTGGTTCTGTTAAAAAGGGAGATTCCCAGCTCGGCTTCAAGCTCTTTAACTGCGCTACTCAGGGTAGGCTGCGAGATAAAGAGCTGTTTAGCTGCGGCGTTAATAGTGCCTGCCTTAGCAATAGCAAGAACGTATTTAAGTTGAGTCAAAGTCATAAGTCAGGTTTCTATGCAGAGGTTTTTCTCGCCTTATTTAACGCCATACTGCTGGTAGTAGGCATCAATGGAGGCCTTCAAGGTGTCGTCGATAATAACCTTACCATCAACCTCTTTGTTATAGAGGGCCTCGGTAACCTCATCCATGGAGACAATGGCTGCAGTTGGCATACCCCAACGCTCGGAGACTTCCTGGAGTGCTGCAACTTTGCCGCCCTTGCCAACTTCCATGCGGTTGAGCGAGACAATCAGGCCAACTACCTCGATGTTTGCAATAGAGGTAATCAGAGGATAGGTCTCTTCAATAGACTTGCCAGAAGTGGTGACATCTTCAACCATAACTACTCTCTGGCCGTCTTTGAGCTCTGCTCCTAGAAGCATGCCGGCGTCGGCGCCGTGATCTTTTGCTTCTTTTCTGTTGGAGCAATACTGAACCTGCTTACCGTAGAGCTCATTGATGCCCATTGCAGTGATAACAGAAAGGGGAATGCCCTTGTAAGCAGGACCAAAGACTACGTCAAAATCCAGGCCAAAGTTGTCGTGAATGGCACGAGCGTAGTAAAGTCCCAGCTTATGGAGCTGCTCGCCAGTGACATAGGCGCCGGCGTTCATGAAGAAAGGAGATTTGCGACCACTCTTGAGCGTAAAATCGCCAAATTTAAGTACGTTGCTCTGGACCATAAACTCAATAAACTCGCGCTTGTAGTCTTCCATGGTTTCTCCTTTAGCAGGCCTTTTAACGTGCGGCATTTTGTAGGTAAGTTCTACTGCACTAGTTTAGCCGAATTGCGGATAGGTGTTTTATGGCGCGGTGTTTTATGGCGTGCCGGCTTGGCTATGTGAGATTAGCGTAATTACCGCCAGATATATAAAAGTGAACGTTTGCCATGTGGTTATGCGGTATTCTAAATAGATATTTGTTCGTCTCGCAGGATAGTCCTGCAGAGCGCAGGAAAAGCCTGCAGAGTGAGTTACAAGGAGGATATGCCCGTGGAGCGCATCACGATTTCTGCATTGTACGCAGATGCAGAGCAACTTGGTGGCCAAAAAGTTACGGTGGCCGGCTGGGTACGTTCAGTAAGGGATATGAAGAATTTTGGCTTCGTCACACTTAATGATGGTAGCTGCTTCAAAGACCTACAGGTTGTTATGAATCGTGAGAACCTTGGCAATTACGAGGAGGTTGCTTCCTGTGGCGTTGGCGCTGCTCTGATTATTCAGGGTGTCCTTGAGCTTACCCCTGATCGCCCACAGCCTATTGAGCTGCAGGCGCAGACCATTGTGATCGAAGGACCATCCAGCCCAGATTATCCAATGCAGAAGAAGCGTCAGTCTCTTGAGTACCTTCGTACGCAACAGCACCTTCGTCCTCGCACTAATATGTTCCGTGCAGTTTTCCGCATCCGTTCTGTGGCTGCCTTTGCCATCCATCAGTTCTTCCAAGACCGTGGCTTTGTCTATGTGAACACCCCAATCATCACTGCATCTGATGCTGAGGGTGCAGGCGAGATGTTCCGTGTTACCACACTTGATCTAAACAACGTTCCACGTACCGAGAAGGGCGATGTTGACTACTCAAAGGACTTCTTTGGTCAGTCTTCTCACCTCACCGTTTCTGGTCAGCTTCAGGCAGAGAACTTTGCTATGGCCTTTGGTGATGTGTACACCTTTGGTCCAACGTTCCGCGCAGAGAACTCCAACACGCGTCGTCACGCTGCAGAGTTCTGGATGATTGAGCCAGAGATGGCTTTCTGTGACCTTGCGCAGGACATGGATGTTGCAGAAGAGATGCTTCGCTACGTTATTGCATACGTGCTTGAGCACTGCCCAGATGAGCTTGAGATGCTCAATAAGTTTGTGGATAAGGGTCTGCTTGAGCGCCTTAACCACGTTGCGACCTCCCAGTTCTCTCGTGTTTCTTACACCGAGGCAATTGAGATTCTGCAGGAGGCAGTAAAGGCTGGTCAGAAGTTTGAGTACCCTGTTGAGTGGGGCATTGACCTTCAGACTGAGCACGAGCGCTACCTCACTGAGCAGCACTTTGGAAAGCCAATCTTTGTTACTGATTACCCTGCAGAAATTAAGGCCTTCTACATGCGCCTTAACGATGACGGCAAGACTGTTGCCGCAGCTGACTGCCTTGTTCCAGGCATTGGTGAGATTATTGGTGGCTCACAGCGAGAAGACCGTCTTGAGCTTCTGGAGAAGCGTATTGTTGAGCTTGGTATGAACCCTGACGATTACAAGTATTACTTGGATCTTCGCCGTTACGGCTCTTGCACACACTCTGGCTTTGGTCTTGGCTTTGAGCGCCTTGTTATGTACCTCACTGGTGTAGATAACATCCGCGATGTTATTCCTCATCCTCGTACGGTAGGTAACGCTGACTTTTAAGATTGCCGGTCACAAGCGGTGTAGGGACGCGTGGATAGAGCGCTAACTTAACCGCTACAGTTGCCAAGTCTTTCAAGTTGGATTTTTGCGTGCAGATTATGCATAGCCGTTATGCAATAAACGCATAGCAGAGATGCAAGATAAAAAGTTTTTCTCGCCATATACCGATATATTTGCCCGTTGGCAGTAAAAATAGGACGTTCGTGCAAAATTGCGCGAGCGTCCTATTACGCTATAAGAAGCAGTTTTCTGCAGATGACCAGCGGAGGTAAACATGGTAAAGACTTTGGTTCTTGTACGACATGGTGTATCTGAACGTGGCTCTGAAGACATGAGTCGAGAGCTCACACGTGCTGGTCAGAGAGCTTTATCTGCCAATTATCCTCATATTTTTGGTCTGTTGGGACCAGAGGGTGAAGAGGCTGAGATTTGGACAAGTCCTGCTCTTCGCGCACTTGAGACCGCAGAGATTGTGGCAGAGGCGCTGGATGCAGAAGGTCTGGAGATTCATGACTCCCTTTACGATCAAGATCTTCCTGCACTTCAGGCAGAGCTTGAGCACGCTGATGCAGAAACACTGATTCTTGTTGGTCACGCCCCATTTTTGGGTTATGTTGCAGAGACTCTGCTGGGATTTGAACTTCCGCTGACAAAGGGCGCCGTTTGCGCTATTGACGTACGTGGTTCGCTTTGTAATCAACACAAGTGCGTCTGGAGGCAGCTTGGAGATGTTCGCGAGCCTCACGGTAAGCTTCTTTGGCTGGTCAGTGGTCCTTCCACTCAGCCTTGGGAAACGCTTGACGCTCTTGATGAGGCATGCGCTCATGCGGCAACTAACCTGGAAGACGCGTACACGGAGTTCCGCGCTCATCCAGAAGATCCTGCAGTAATCGCAGCATTTAGGTTTGCCCTCAGGGGAACCCAGTTGCTTACCAAGTTCTTCTCGCCACTTCTTAATGAGGAGGCAGTTGAGATTGCTGAGCCTGTTTATAGATTGATGCTTGGTGCAACTACGCGTCTTCGTGAGATTGATGGCTTTGCTGATACCGTTGCAGATTTGATGGAGTCCGGTGAGCTCTCTCAAGGTTCCAAGCTGGTCAGCGCTGTAGAGGCAGCTCGCGAGGTTGAGCGTGATCGCGTTTGCGAAGGCCTGCGTAAAAAGGCGGTTCGTCGTAGCCTGCGCTGCGCTTTGGATGAGCTCTTTGAGCCTGCTTGGTCAGATGCTGTTTTGCAGGATGGTATCTCGTTCGAAGACATCAGCAGCCGCTTTGATTACATGCTTGAGACCATTGACGCGCGTCTTTTTGGCTTGGATATGACAAGCTTCTCCGAGGTACATCACGCAAGGCGAGAAGTTCGTGAAGTTGAGCACATTCTTTTCCACCTCAGTGACATGTTGGGTGAGAAGCGCGCAAATTACACCCAGATTATGCAGGACATTGACTCTGAGCTCAGCGCTGTTTGCACAGCTCAGCGCAATATTTCTCTGGTCAAAGAGTGGAAAGACTCTACGGACTTTAGAGATGTTACCTCAGACCTCGCAATTGTTTCAGAACATGAAAAAGTTTTGATTGAGCGTGTGATTGAAGGTAGAGAGACTAGTATCCTAAGGTAATCACATAGTCCACGTTTGGAGCGCAGAGACGTTTGCGCGGCGTGGATGATGATTATGAGGGAGGATGCTATGTCTGAGAGCATCGAGACTCGCTGCGTACAAGGCGGTTATCAGCCTGGTTGCGGTGAGCCTAGGCAAGTGCCTATCATTCAATCAACCACGTTCAAATATGACGAGTCGATGCAGCTTGGAGAGTTGTTCGACCTCAAAGCTGCGGGTTATTTCTATTCTCGTCTTCAAAATCCAACGCTTGACAATGTAGCTTCAAAGATTTGTGCTCTTGAGGGCGGTACGGCTGCAATGCTGACGTCTTCTGGTCAAGCCGCAAACTTCTTTGCCGTCTTTAATATTGCTGAGGCTGGAGATCATTTTATCTCCCTGTCTACCATTTATGGCGGCACCTTTAACCTGTTTGCTATCACTCTTAAGAAGATGGGTATTGAGTGTACGTTTATCTCGCCAGATGCAACTGATGAGGAGATTAACGCAGCATTCAGACCAAATACAAAGTGCGTCTTTGGTGAGACTGTTGCAAACCCTGCACTGGTTGTTCTTGATATTGAACGTTGGGCAAAGGCCGCTCATGACCACGGTGTGCCACTGATTGTTGACAATACGTTTGCCACACCTGTGAACTGTCGTCCTCTTGAGTGGGGAGCAGATATTGTGACCCATTCCACAACCAAGTATATGGACGGTCACGGCTCTGCTGTTGGCGGCGCCATTGTTGACGGTGGCAACTTTGATTGGGCTGCTCATGCAGATAAGTTCCCAGGTCTAACCCAGCCTGATCCTTCGTATCACAACCTTGTGTATGCAGATACCTTTGGTAATGGTGGTGCCTTTATTACTAAGGCAACCGTTCAGCTTATGCGTGACTTTGGTTCCATTCAGTCACCACAGAACGCTTTCTATCTTAACCTTGGCCTTGAGTCCCTGCACGTTCGTATGGCTCAGCATTGCAAGAATGGCCAGGCAGTTGCCGAGGCGCTTGTAAACAATCCTAAGGTTGCGCACGTAAGCTACCCTGGTCTTCCAGGCGATAAATACTACGAGTTGGCTCAGAAGTACCTGCCAAACGGTTCTTGCGGTGTTATCACTGTTGACGTTGCAGGTGGTCGTGAGGCTGCCGAGAAGTTCCTGGGTAACCTCAAGGTATTCTCCATTGCTACACACGTTGCAGATGCTCGCTCTTGCTGCTTGCATCCAGCTTCTTCAACGCATCGTCAGCTTACTGACGAGGAGCTTGTAGCAGCAGGTATTACCCCAGGTACTGTGCGCTTGAGTTGTGGTATTGAGGGCACCGAAGACCTTATCAACGACGTCGAGCAGGCACTTGCTACGCTGTAGGTAGACGCTCTATAACTGCTCATGTTTATGGCGAGAAGATCTTGGAATCAGAAGATCTTCTCGCCATGTTTTTGTGAGGAGTACGTTGTGCGTAGAGCTGTGAGAGCGCGGCCTATTGAGCTCGGGAGATGGATTCTGGGTCCAGGTGATCTTCTGGGCTGGAGAGCTCGGGAGCTGAAAGCTCTGCATCGGTGAGTTCGGAGTCCTCTTCCTGAGTGCCATCGGATACAGCATCAGCGCCATCAACACCGTCTGAATTTATACCCTTGAAGTGCTTGCAATAGATGTGGATGAGGCAGCCAACAGAGAGCAGTGCTGAGAGTATATTGGACACAACTGACACGTACCAAAGTGCGTCCAAACCAAATGGCTTCAGTATCAGCAGTGAGCTGATAGGGAAGATAAGTGCCATAAAAAGGCTCAAGAGATTGGAAATCTTTGTCTGCTTCAGGGCAATGGCAAGACTCTCGGTGCACATGGTAATCCAGCTAAAAATAAAGATAAAAGCGTGAATGCGCATAGCTGGGATGGCCATGTTAAGCAGGTCTTGCGTTCCTTCGGGTAGGTAAAGCTTAACCAAGAACTCCGAGAAGAAGAACGAGACGCAGAAGGCAAAGATGCCAATAATAATGCCTGTGGAGAAGATGTACTTCTCGATAGCAAGCACTCGATCTTTTTTCTTTGCGCCCCAGTTGTAGCCAATGGCTGGCTGCATAGCATCAGCTTGTCCATAAATGAGCGGCTGAATGAGTCCGCCAGAATAGAGAAGCACGCCATAAGAAGCAATGGCAATATCTCCGCCGAGGCTTAGCAGGGCAGCGTTCATAAGCAGGGAATAAATCCTGCTTGAGATGTTCTGCATAAAGATAGGGAAGCCGTTTACAAAGATTTCTTTGATTTGTGTCCAATTAAAGTGTGGCTTTACAAACTTAAGGATTTGCTTGTTGCCAATAAACGGCCAGATGCCATAAAGGGACGAGAAGGTAATTGAGATGCAGTAACCCAGTGCTGCGTACTCAACGGATAATCCCAAAACACCTAAGAAGTAGTACTCAAGCACGGTTCCCAGAATTGCGGAAATAAAGGCAATGCTGGTAGAGCGCCTAATTTTGCCACAGATCTTAAGGAAGTTATCAACGGCGTATGAGATGCACATTACCGGCAAGAAAAGGGTCCATACACGCAGGTAAATGGTTCCTTGTTCGGCAATCTTTCCTTGAGCACCCATAAGTGCTAGAACGTTTGGCGCAAAAAAGTAGAAGAAAATGCCGCTGATAACACCAGTGGTAACGAGCATGATAAAAGCAATGGTAAAGATGTTATTGGCTGTCTGGTGATTTTTCTTGCCGTGCTCAACGGCAATGACCGCAGAGGCTCCAACGCCAATAAGGTCGGCAACAGCAAAGCAGAGAATAACCAGTGGAATGGCAATGGTAACCGCGCCAAAGGAATCCTGACCCAGATAGCGTCCAACAAGGATTCCATCTGCAGTGTCGTAAAGCATCGACGCAAGCATAGCAATAGCACCCGGAAGGGCTGCTCGTAAAAATAATTTAAATGGTGGTGTTTCCGCAAAAAGCTTATTCGATTCCATACTTCTCCTCGATTAGTGGTGGAACATGTCAGACAAACTCGTGGTGTGGACATGTGACACGCTCACGAGAAGATTAAAAAAGCATCGAACAAGCCTCCTTACATACCTGCAGGTACACGGACAGTTGCACATACTAACACAGCAAAGTAGCTAATGCTATGATTTATTTGAACATTTTGGACAAGTGTGAGGATTTTTTGTGTCAGTGGAACAGAAAAAAGATATCGGTGCTGAGATCGCCAAGCTGGCTAAAAATTCAAAGGTAGAAGAGCTCTCTAAAAAGGTCACTGAGGCATCCTCTGAGCTGGCAGAAAACGTTTCTGAAGTAGCACAACGTGCCGAGAAAATCCTTGTAGTTGGTGAAGATGAGCCATTGGAGCGTCCTGCGTCTGACCGAGTCAAAGCTACTATTCCTAGAACCCCTGCTCAACATATTTTACGTATCGTTTCAATTGTATTGATTATCTTGGGCGCGGCAGATGTTTTAACTACAACTGGATCTCTTGTTTCAACTTTTATGGGCTTACAGCCTGCAGTTCCTTTGGAGAGGCTTGAGTTTAGTGGCGTGTATTTTACGTTTAGCAATAACGTACTTCTGGGTTATGTATTTGTACTTCTTATTGGTATGTTGCAAGTTATTACCTCAATATTTGGATTACGTGCCGCCAAAGACTCATCAAAAGTTGAACCATACAGATTTCTTTGCTATCTGATTGGCTTGATTATTCTGGTAGGAATTTTATGGGCCTGGGGTAGAGGAGAGTTGATTATTCTTGATCCCTTTGTTCAACTTAATACTATAGTTTACGTGGTAATTTGTTCAAATCTTGCGGATAAAGTAAAGAAGGAGCATGACCAGGGTATCGTGGGAACTACATATTGGCGCTCTCGTCATCAGCGAGTTCTTCATTTCTTTTCGCTGGTCTCTATTGCATTGAGCGGAATTGCACTTTTTCTAGTTCTGATTCTGCTTGGACTGCATGATTTTTCTAGAGTTGTAAATCAACCAGTTTTAGATACGGTTAATCAATTCCTTGAACAACAGGGAATCCTTACCATTTTCTTAGTAACAGTTGGTGCAGTATTTTCTCTTATTGCAGGTCTTTTAGCTCTAAAGGGTTCAAATGATGCCCGATTTATTAGACCGTATATTCTTGCTGTTACCGTTATCGTTCTGTTTGACATAGTAAGAATTGTCTTTACAGCATTAACACAGGGCATCCCTGCCGTAAACAGCCAAGATATCTTTGAGTTGGTTTATAACGCCACGGGATGGTACTTGGCTATTCGTATTGAAGCAGGACTTCCTAATAGCTATGGTCTACGCTTGTGGAAGAAGATTTGTTCCAATGCGTAGCATGTAAAAAGCAATTGCTTGCAAAAAGCCTCTGTATCTGAACTGCCTCCCATTTCTTAGACACAAAAAATAGGAGGCAGTTCAAAACACACCTAAGTCGGATAATCTGTTAAAAAGACGTATACATGACGCAGAAAATACCTCAATCATGCAGATTATCGTCATTAGATGTGTAAAATGCCCTCATCTGAGCAGATTATCCGACTTAGGTGTGTTCCGTAGATACAGAATTTATCGATAGTT
>CALHDX010000046.1:0-1828 GCA_938023105.1 uncultured Atopobium sp. | reverse complement strand
CTATGTGTATAGGCCCATTGGTATAAGGCAAAGCTGCCGTAATGGTATAACGTTCGGACATTTAGATAGTTTTTAGTTTTTAGTTTCTGTAGGGGCGAATTACAATTCGCCCCTACAATCACTCATTAAATTAGTGACTGCAAAATTACAATATTTTGTCGCAAAAGTCAAGTTTTTTCTTATACTTTAGCGTGTATAAGCCGAGTGAGTTTGATGGATAGGTCGGTGAGGATTAGCTTGGAGTTTCCATTGCGTTCGATATGGTAGATAGCCTCTTCCAGCTGATGCTGGATTTGCTCGATGTTATTATGATGGACGAAGGGGGCAAAGTTCTGTAGCTTGAAATTGGAGTAGAACTCCATATATACCAAGCTCTCCGCACCATAGTTGGCCAAGAGCGCCTGTCGGAACACCTCCAGACAATATTCGAGGAAGAGCTTTTGGGTTTCCCGTCCTTCTTTGGCGATTTTCTCACACCAAGCCAGTAGGTTGGGCAGTACCCCCTTGTTGCCACGAGCACTATAGGCCATACGTACCCACTCGACGAACCATTCTTCAAAGATACGATCGTTGTCCTTTCCAATAAAAGAAAGTGCTTTGCGGTAGTTGCCTTGGCAACAGCACTTTCTATGGCGCTGGCTTGGCCGCTAGGAGCTCCTGTGCTTGGCCTTCTCTACGGCCTTGATTTTGAGCCGTATAAACTAGAGTTGCTTATACTGCTTTTTGGCGGTTTGCTTAATGCGCTCACAGTTATTTTGTACTATGCCGTAGTAACCATGCGTAAGCAGGTTGCCGTCTTTGTAAGCTACGCTGCAGGTGCAGGCTTTGCTGCACTTACCGGGGGATGGTTTGTGGGCAACTTTGGCATTATGGGAGCGTGCATGCTCTATGATGCCTCGCTTGCAATTCTCGCTCTGGTATTTGGTATCTTCTGCTTCTTGGGATTTAAAGATCAAAAGAAAAAGTCCGCTGCGTAAGCGGACTTTTTAAGTATTGCCTGTGTGAGCGTGCCGTCAGAGAGCTAACGTGTCTTTTACACGCGGGTTCGCTGGTTTAGATCAGTTACAAAATCAAGGTTTTTCTCGTCACGTGCATCTTTGTCGCGTAGGGCAAGCTCAGCTGAAAGCTGCTCAACCTTATAGGTGAGCTTAGAGATTGCGCAAGACTGATGGAAAATCCTGATAAGCATCATCACAATAACCAGCAGCAAGACAAAGTTTGCAGGGCTCATAAAGCCAAAAAGCCCAGCAAAGAAATATGCAAGCTGGGGGATAAGCGCAAACAAAACAAGGATTCCTGCGGAAACAACCCAATATACAGAGTCGGAGATGCGAATCTTTGATTTGCGGACGCTATTGATGACAATGCCCATGGCAAAAAGGGCGCCAATAAGCAGCAGAATTCTCAGAACTAAAGTCATGGTGTCACCTTATCTAAACCACTGGAAGAGCAAAAGCGAGAGGCACGTGCGAGCCATGTACATAATTGAGTTGTAGAAGCTCAAATATGACTCGCCACCTTGACGCTCACGCATTTCAGTTTCAATCTCGACAACCTTTGCACCGCGGCGCATCAGCAACGAGATAGTGTCTGGCTCGGGGGAGAAGTCAAAGGAGCGCGCATACGTCTCAATGAGGCCGCGGTCGTACATACGCATGCCTGACGTAGGGTCAGTGATGGTCTGACCAGTGCTTGTTTTGATAAGCCAAGAAATAAGCTTGGAGCCAATTTCTCGGGGAGAATTTCCGCGCGGCTTAGTGACAAAGCGAGAAGCAATAACAATGTTTGCCCCCTCGTTTACCATTGCCTGGGCCATAGAAGTAATGTA
>CALHDX010000045.1:0-10931 GCA_938023105.1 uncultured Atopobium sp. | reverse complement strand
GGCGAGAAGATCTCTGGTCATGAAGTGAGAGCAGGAACAGGTTGCCAGGTAGCCGCCTCGAGGTAGCAGCTTCATGGCTGCAGCGTTGATTTCCTTATAGCCGCGCATGGCGCTGCGAACCTTGTCGCGCGTCTTGGTAAATGCAGGCGGATCCAGAATGATGAGATCAAACGGACCTCCCTCTGCCTTGAGCTGACCTCGGTCACCAGCCAGTTCTGGCAGGTATTCAAGGACGTTTGCACAGGTAAAGTCCATGTTGTCTGCCAAGCCGTTGAGCTCCGCATTTTGGCGAGCAAGGTCAATGGCTGTTTGGCTGACGTCTACGCAGCGGACAAAATCTGCCCCTCCTGCTGCAGCGTTAAGGCCAAACGGACCAACGTGACAGAAGCAATCCATTACACGACGGCCTTGTGCAAGCTGGCGAACTGCTCGGCGGTTATATTTTTGATCTAAGAAAAAGCCGGTTTTCTGGCTGTTTTCAAGGTCAAGATTGAATTTAAGTCCGTTTTCAGTTGCAAGAACATGGGTTGAAGGCAGAGTAAGGGAGCTTTCTGCAAGTAAGCCATTCTCGTCAGGAGAAGCACCTGTCCACCAGCCCTTATATTGTGGAAGCCCTTCTTTAAGGCGCGAAGGAGAGTCATTTCTTTCGTAGATGCCATCAATGACCTGGCCATCTGTAGACAAAACCTCAAGCAGCAGCGGATAGATAACGTTGCGCAGACGCTCCATGCCTACGGTTCCTACCTGCGCAACAAGCACGTTCTCGTAGCGGTCTACGATCAAGCCAGGAAAACCATCGGCCTCCGAGAAGATAACGCGGCAGCAATTGGTATCGGGCTCAGTGTCTGGTAGAGCGCGGTTTCCCATAGTGGTTTTGCGGTGTTCCCACGCCCAGCTAATCTTGCGGCTCCAAAACGCTTCGTTGAGCCTATCGTTGGCGTTTCTTGTCACAATTCTGACGCGAATCTTGCTCATTTCTGACAGAAGGCCAGTTCCCTGGTAGGTTCCGTTCTCCTCAAAAACATCAACGATGCAACCATTTTGAGCATGTTCGCCGGTTTCTGGAGACGGTTCTACACGGATAACCTCGCCCTCAAAGACCCAAGGATGTCCGCCCGCAAGTGCGCGAGCTGCTTTCTTGGTGACAATAACCTGTGGATAAGGGCGGAGTTGCTTCATGATGTTCCTTCTCGCGAGAAGCGCTTACAAAAGGCTTGGTGCTTGTATGTGCTCAGTGTCGATGCTCAAAAAGTTACATAAAAAAATTGCAGAGAGCCATAAGAGGGAATATTGCCTGCTTGATAGCTGCAGAGCGTTTGTCGGGAGAAGTCACAAAGAGAAGAATTGCGGCAAATTCCATTGAACAAACAGCAAAGACAACAAGCGCTTTACCTAGTGGATTTCTGTTAGCCATCAAGAAGACGCCAACGAATACCTCAATAGCAAGAAAGAGATTATAAAATCCCTGGTTAAAAGCCATCTTCTCAGTGCTCTCTGCCTCTTCTTTTGTCATGTTAAAGGCCTTGAGCGCACCGTCAGAAGTCCAGGCAAATGACTCAAGATAAAATATGACCACGTGTAAAACTGCAGCTCCAAGAGCAAAAATTATACCAGCATTACTAAAAGGGCCCATGTTTTATTCCTTTACTGTATTAGTTACCTGCGTTTTGATTATAGATTACGTGTGTCGGCCATATCTGCCGCCAAATCCAAATCCTTTGCCCCTTGACCTTGAGCCCGAGAACATCGAGCGCGTGGTCTTGGTGGTAGAGCGGGAATCCTGGAGCATAATGCGTCCCTCATCATAAGAAAAGCCAGGTAGATCCCATGCAGGAATCAACGCCTTTGTGAAATATTCAATTTCTCTGAGCGGCGTAACTTCGTCTGGTCCCATGAACGTATAGGCCTGACCTGCGGCTCCCGCGCGGCCCGTTCGGCCAATACGGTGAACATAATCCTCGGGGTCAAGCGGCACATCAAAGTTAATAACGGCGTCAATGCCCTGGATATCAATGCCGCGACTCATAACGTCGGTTGCAACAAGAACCTGAATAGCGCCGCTGCGGAATCGTTCAAGCGCTCTTGCGCGAGCCTTTTGCGGACGGTCCGCATGCATAACATTAACCTTGAGACCTGCGGCTTTGAGGTTTTTGTAAATGCTGTCAACGCGCGACTTTGTCCTGCAGAACACCAAAACGCGCTCTGGCGCAGGATCAAAGGAGTCGATAAGCGCTTTCAAGAGCTGCGGTTTTTGTCCTTGGGTAACTGAGCACAAATGTTGCTTGATTGTTGCCGCAGTTTGTCCCGTTCTTGCAATCTCAATGCGCTCTGGATCTTTGAGCAACGCATCTATGGTTGAGGTAATTGACGCGGGGAGCGTTGCCGAGAAAAGCAACGTTTGGTGCGCCTTGGGTAGCTGCTCCATAATGCGGCGAACGCTTGGCCAAAAGCCCATGTCAAGCATGCGGTCTGCCTCGTCAAGCACCAGCACCTGGATGTTTTCTAGGCTTGTGTGCTTCTTGTCGAGAAGATCAATCAAGCGGCCAGGTGTTGCCACCAGCACATCACAACCTTTTTGCAGTGCGGTTATCTGGTGCTTGTAACGAGCGCCGCCAGTGACAATGACAGCTTGCTGGCCAGTGGATGCACAAACGTTTTTAGCAACGTCGTCAATTTGGGCCGCAAGCTCTCGTGTTGGCGTGATGATGAGCGCGCGGGGATACGCGTTACGTTTGGTGTCACCACGCTTGGCGTTACGCTTGGCACTCGCGTTGCGTCCGGCGGCTGCGCTGCGCCCGGCGGCCGCGTTTGGTTTGGCGCTCGCGTCGCGCTCCTTGGCGTCGGGGTTCTCGGCCTCATGGGGTTTCTCGACAGCAATGCGCTGCAGCGTAGGCAACATAAACGCTGCAGTTTTACCTGTTCCCGTTTGCGCAGACGCAACAACGTCCTTGCCCGCTAAGACGGCGGGAATTGCCGCGGCCTGCACGGGAGTGGGCATGTTAAACCCAAGTGTTGCTACGCCTGCCAGAATTTGCTCGTTTAGCCCGAGCTCGGCAAAAGTTATTTCCATACAAACAAGTATACTTATGTGCAACGATTAGCCAAAGGAAGTTACCATGCCTATTAATATTCCAGATGGTTTACCAGCTAAGAAGACACTGCAAGAAGAGCGCATTTTTGCGCTTGAGGAAGAAGTTGCAGAACACCAGGAGATTCGTCCACTGCGCCTGGCAATTTTGAATTTAATGCCTAAGAAAATTCAGACAGAAACGCAGATTCTCCGTCTGATTTCAAAGTCTCCTATTCAGGTTACGTGTGACTTTATGCGTATCTCTTCGCACGAATCTAAAAATACTGCCGCTGACCACCTGGTAACGTTTTATTCAACTTTTGATGACTTCAAAGATAAAAATTACGACGGTCTGATTGTTACCGGCGCTCCTATCGAGGACCTTAAATACGAGGACGTTGACTACTGGGATGAGTTTTGTCGCATTGTTGACTGGTCTCAGGAACACGTCTTTTCTACCATGTACCTGTGCTGGGGCGCACTAGCTGGCCTGTATTACTTGCACGATATTCCCAAGAAGATGCTGGGTGCTAAGCTCTTTGGTATTTTCCCACAGCGTTTATGCGATGAGTATTGCTTCCTCACCAATGGATTTGACGAGGTACATTACATGCCACACTCTCGTCACGCTGCAATTGAGACATCAGCTCTGGTAGATCATCCTGAGCTTGCGGTACTTTCTGAGGGATTTACCAGCGGCCCTGCACTTCTCGCCACAAGAGACTTTCACGAGATTTTTGTAACCGGTCATTTTGAATATGATCGCGACACGCTTGCAGAGGAGTATTGGCGCGACTTCCATAAGGGTCTGCCTATTCGTCTGCCGGAGAATTACTTCCCTGATAACGATCCAGAAAAGCAGCCGCTGTTTACCTGGCGCGCGCATGCCAACTTGCTGTATCGCAACTGGATTAACTGGGTGTACCAGATGACGCCGTACAACACAGACGAGATACCTGCGGCTATTGCAGATCTTCGTCAGCGTGTTTCCGAGGCTGATCCTGACGCAAGGATGACCGGTAGGTTCTAAGCAGGCATTTGCACGGTGACCGATTTGCCAGCGCTTGTAACTGGTTAGACGCCATCAATACCATAAAATAATTGATTAATACACGCGTATGAAGCTACGTGTAGAAACACGTATAGAGAGGATACGTTGATGAAGGTTGTAATTGCTTCAGATATTCACGGCGCTGCCGACTATTGCGAGAAGCTCATGCAGGTCATAGAGGAGGAGCAGCCAAAGTACGTCTTGCTTCTTGGAGACCTGCTCTATCACGGTCCTCGCAACGATCTTCCTGCAGACTACGCACCAAAGCGCGTTATTGAGATGTTGAACAGCATTTCCGATAAGGTCATTGCGGTCCGCGGAAATTGCGAGGCAGAGGTTGACCAGATGGTTCTGAACTTCCCTTGCATGGCTGATTACAACATCTTGTTTGACAAAGACCCCAAGACGGGCAAGCAGTTCACCATCTTCTTTACTCACGGCCACGTTTTTGGCCCTGGCATTCACAACAGCGTTGATAAATGGCCTCAGACGCCAAGTATGGATGCGTTTGTGTACGGCCACACTCACAGAAAAGTGAACATGCAAAGCGCTGACCACCCAGAGGTCACCGTGTTCAACCCAGGCTCCGTGGGCATTCCAAAGGACGGCACTCATAGCTGCGGAATCTACGAGGATGGCGAGTTCAGGCACGTCATCCTCGGCGAGTAAGTCTGTGGTATCCACACGCAAACAAAAGGCGAGAAGATCGATTGGTCTTCTCGCCTTATTTGTGTCGCTGTGTCAGAAGTTTAGTGCATAGAAATAGTCATGAACTCATAGCCATGTGCATGTCGCGAGATGGAATATTCAAACGCACGACCATCGTCGATATAACCGATTTGCTCAACCTCCAGGAGGGGATCGCCCGTGCTAATTTCTAGCCTCGAAGCCTCAACCTCAGTAGGCATGACTGCTCTAATAACACGGTGTGCATTAGCAATTCTAAGTCCAATTTCGTCTTCAATGTAGTTGTAAATCGAGTGCTCTAGATGGGTCATTTTAAGATTGGGAATTAGGCTAATGGGCATGTAGGTATACTCGATGACCTGCGCAGTCCCTTCAACAAGTCTGACGCGCACAATTCTGTATACAAAATCTTCGGTAGTAATATCAAGAGCTTTAGCAATGTATTCAGAGGGACGCTCAACTTCAAAGGTATAGACCTTTGATTTAACGCGCTCGCCTCGGGCAGCGTGTTCAGCCATGAAACCTTCCATTTGACCGGAGATTTCTTTACTTGGCTTAATTTGTGTTCCTTCTTCCAGCTTTTTGACAAAAGTGCCGGAGCCTTTTCGCCTGAAGATAAGTCCTTGCTGCTCAAGAACTTCTAGTGCCTTATTAATGGTAATTTTGCTCACTTCATATTGCTCGCAGAGCTGAGCAACAGAAGGCAGGCGAGAATAAGCAGGATATGTGCCTATAGTAATATCAGTTTTAAGATCCTGAACAATCAAGTCGTACTTATTCATGACACCTCCTCAGGTAGCAAAATTTTACTTTGCATTCTATCTGATTTGCATTAGTATACTACATAGAAAACCTAACATATCTATTTCATAAAGTTGACATGTCAGGTTTAGATACTTTTGAGAAAGGATAGGCATGTCGTATCAGTTGCCTGAGAATTTCTTCTTTGGTGGGGCAATGTCTGGTCCACAGACCGAGGGTAAATGGCAAGACGGAGGAAAGCTGCCAAACCTTTGGGACACCTGGTCTAACCTGGACATTCATGCATTCCACAACCGCGTTGGTTCCTACGCTGGAAATGACTTTACAGAAAGAATGGAAGACGATCTTCAGCTTCTCAAGTCTCTAGGCTTGGATTCCATTCGCACTTCTATTCAGTGGAGCCGTTTGTTGGACATTAACGGCAACCTTAATCCAGAGGGCGAGAAGTACTATCACCACCTTTTTGCTGTTGCTAAGAAGGTTGGTATTGAGATTTTTGTTAACCTCTATCATTTTGACATGCCTGAATACCTCTTCAACCGCGGTGGCTGGGAGTCTCGTGAGGTTGTTGAGGCATACGCGCATTACGCACGCATTGCGTTTGAAACGTTTGGAAAAGAGATTCGTTATTGGTTTACCTTTAACGAGCCAATTGTTGAGCCAGAGGTCCGCTACACACTTGGTGGCTGGTACCCCTTTGTTAAGAATTATTCGCGCGCTCGTGCTGTTCAGTACAACATTTCACTTGCTCACGCACTTGGCGTGCGCGAGTATCGCCGTGCAAAAGCAGCAGGTTTTATGCTTGAGGACTCTCGCATTGGCCTCATCAACTGCTTTGCACCACCATATACCAAAGAGAATCCATCTGAGGCAGATCTTGAGGCGCTACGCATGACCGACGGCGTCAACATTCGCTGGTGGCTTGACCTGGTAACTAAGGGAGAGCTTCCACAGGATGTCATTGATACGCTGCAGACCCGTGGTGTTGACCTGCCTATTCGCCCTGAGGACAAACTTATTCTTGCCGACGGCGTTGTGGATTGGCTGGGCTGCAATTATTACCACCCAGAGCGTATTCAAGCTCCTGCAAAAGATACTGACGAGAATGGCATTCCAAACTTTGCCGATCCATATATCTGGCCAGAAGCAGAGATGAACGTTTCTCGTGGTTGGGAGATTTACCCACAGGGTCTTTACGACTTTGCCATGAAGGTTCGCGATGAGTATCCAGAGCTTGAGTGGTTTGTTTCCGAGAATGGCATGGGTGTAGAGCGAGAAGATCTTAAGAAAGACGAAAACGGCGTAATTCAAGACGATTATCGCGTTGATTTTGTCCGTCGTCATCTTGAGTGGATTGCTCGTGCAATTCAGGACGGCGCAAAATGCCGTGGTTATCACTACTGGGCCATCATCGATAACTGGTCCTGGGCAAATGCCTTCAAGAACCGTTATGGCTTTGTTGAGGTTGACCTGGAAGATAACTACAACCGCCGTCTTAAGAAATCAGCTGAGTGGCTTAAGCAAGTTGCCACTACACATATAGTTGACTAGAAACTCGTGAAAGGAGTTTGCTCATGGCAAAAGATAATGGCCAAGCATCGTTTCTAGATAAATTTGCAGAAGTTTCTGCAAAAGTAGGTAATCAAGTTCATTTGAGGAGCCTGCGCGATGCATTTGCAACTGTCAGCCCAATTTACATTTTGGCTGGTATTGCAGTACTGATCAACAACGTTCTGTTCCCACTCATCTTTGCAAATGATCCAGTTACCTTGGCTAATTTCAAGGTTTGGGGCGCAGCAATTGCTCAGGGCACTCTGAGTTTCTCGGCAGTTATTCTTGCAGGCATTATTGGTTATTGCCTCGCTCGTAACAAGCGTTTTGAAAACGCAATCTCTTGCGTTGTTATTGGTATTGCTGCACTTATCATCATGATGCCTCAGAGCATTGTTGCTACTGCAGGTGCTGTTCTTCATGCAGCAAACGCCGCTGATGCAGCAGCTGCAGGAGTTGCACTTCCTGTAGCTGATGTTGCTAAGCTTCTGCCAACCGGCTATACAGTTACCGGCGTTGATGTAACTGGTGCTTTCTCCACTTCCTTCACCGGTACTAACGGCCTCTTTGGTGCAATCATCATTGGCCTGCTTTCTACCACCATCTTCATCAAGCTCTCCAGCGTTAAGCAGCTGAAGGTCAGCCTTGGTGAGGGCGTTCCACCAGCGGTTGCAGATTCTTTTAACACCATGATTCCTATGATGTTGACCCTTACCGTCTTTGGTATTGCATCTGCTCTTCTTGCAGTTTGCGCTGGCACTGACCTTATGACCATCATTGCAACAAGCATTTCTGCCCCACTGAAGGGCCTCATGAATGCTGGTCCATTTGCAGTCATCATCATCTACACCTTTGCAAACCTGCTCTTCTGCCTTGGCATTCACCAGTCCACCATCTCTGGTGTTCTGATTGAGCCAATCCTGACCATGCTTATTGTTGACAACATGGCAACTTTTGCAGCTGGTCAGCCAATTCCTCAGGACCACTACATGAACATGCAGATCATCAACACCTTTGCTCTGATCGGTGGTTCTGGTTGTACTCTGATGCTGCTTTTTGACACCTTTGTCTTCTCCAAGAACAAGGCTTCTAAAGACGTTGCAGCACTTTCTCTTCTCCCAGGTATCTTCAACATCAACGAGCCAGTTATTTACGGTTACCCAATCGTCTTTAACCTTCCTCTGATGATTCCATTTGTTCTTGTTCCAGATTTGTTCATCGGTCTGACCTACCTGTTTACCAACCTTGGTTGGATTAGCCCTTGCGTTGCAATGGTTCCTTGGACCACCCCAGTCTTCCTGAGTGGTTGGCTGGCAACCGGTGGCGACATTCGTGCCGTTATCTGGCAGGTCATCGAGGTTCTTCTCGCCATGGCAATTTACCTGCCATTCATGAAGATTTCCGAGCGTGCACAGGCCAAGCAGGCTGAGGCTCTTGCAGAGAACGCTCAGGATGCAGAGTAGTTTGTAAGCTTATAATCTGAGTATCACTTGAAGCCAGCCATCGTATTTGGTGGCTGGCTCATCAAAAGGAGATCACATGAAAATCTTACTTGCTTGCAACGCCGGAATGTCCACGAGCCTGCTTGTTCAGAAGCTTCAGAAAGAGGCTGCTTCTCGTGGTTTGGATGCAGAGATTATTGCAAATCCTCTTAATAAGGCACTTGAGCTCATTGATGGCGCAGACGTCTTTTTGCTTGGACCTCAGATTGCGTATGCAAAGGCAGACGTTGAGGCCGCAGCAGGATCTACTCCTGTAGCTGTTATTCCTATGGTTGATTACGGCAGGATGAACGCTGCAAAAATCCTTGACGACGCACTGGAGCTTATTAAATAAGCGGTAAAAGATTTTCTGAGCTCCCAGGTGCTCAAGAAAAGAGTATGGGGTAAAAATGGATTTAGATGACGGCATGACTGCTACGCAAGAAGCAGCCTTTGAGATTATTGCTACCGTTGGAACGGCAAAGTCAATGTATATTGGCGCTATCCAGAAGGCAAAAACGGGCGATATTGAAGGCGCGCGTGCAGATATTCTTGCTGGTACAGAGATCTTCAATGAGGGTCACAGCACACACCTGAATATGCTGCAGCAGTCCGCGATTGATAACAATAACGTTGAGTTCTCGCTCATCTTGCTCCACGCTGAGGACCAGCTTATGCAGGCCGAGTCTTTCCGCATTATTGCTGAGGACTTTATTGACGTGTACGAGAAGCTTCTTAACAAGTAGCTGGCGAGAAAAACATGTGTGCAGAGACGCTTCTTGGTGGTATTGAGTTTGGCGGAACAAAGATTGTTCTTGCCACGGGTACACCAGACGGAAAAATTTACGAGCGTGAGGTCTTTCCCACGACAGCGCCAGAGTCTGTTTTGCCAAAGATTGTGGACTGGTTCAAGGCTCGCTCTATCTGGGCTTTAGGTGTTGGCGCATTTGGCCCCACGGGAGTCAATCCTGACTTGCCTAGCTACGGAAAGATTCTCTCGACTCCTAAGCAAGGTTGGCGCAACTTCAATCTGTTGCAGGCGTTGAAGGATGGACTGAACGTCCCTGTTGGATACGACACCGACGTTAATGCAGCTTGTTTAGGAGAAGCGGTTTTTGGTGCAGCTCGCGGACTTGATAACGTTGTCTACCTGACAGTAGGAACTGGAATTGGCGCCGGCGTGCTGCTTGAAGGAAAACTCCAGCACGGCATGCTCCATCCCGAGGCTGGTCATATCCTTGTTGAACGCGAGACAAATGATCCTTGGCAGCAGACTAAGTGTCCCTATCACCAGAATTGCCTTGAGGGACTGGCGTCAGGCCCAGCTATTCAGGAGCGCTGGGGACTTTCAGCAGTTGAGCTGACCGAAAAAGACGAGGTATGGGAGCTTGAGGCTGCCTACCTTGCAAAAGCCCTCTCCACATATGTAATGTGCTACTCACCTCAGCGCATTATTTTGGGCGGAGGCGTCATGGAGCAGAAGCAACTGTTCCCGCTTATCCAGCAGAAACTTGTTGCGTACCTCAACGGCTACATCAACACTCCAGAGATAGAGGACATACAGAATTACGTTGTTCCTGGAGGTTGCGAGGGAAACCAGGGCATTCTAGGTGCTTTGGTGCTTGGACAGCGCGCACTTGGTGCATAGGAGTTTGGCAAGAAGAACGACTACCGTGTAGAACAGCGTTCACTTTGTAAAGAAATGGCGAGAAGATCAATCGGTCTTCTCGCCATATTTTTGTGGAGTGTGAGTATTACAAGAATAAATGACAAGAAATATGTATAGAATTGCAAACAATGTGCGTTGATAAAAACTAATTGAATATAAAAACTAATGAACCTTTTGGAGAATTGTCTCGTCTTAGTAAGAGACAAGGAAAACCTTCAAAAAGGGAGTTCAAATGAAATGTATTCAGTGCAGCCAAGAATTAGAAGAAGGAGCAAAGTTCTGCTACTCGTGCGGAGCAAAGGTACAAAATACTTTTTGTAGTAAGTGCGGAGCTGAAATTCCTAGTGATGCAAAATTTTACGGTTCCTGTGGAAGTAAAACCAGCGATTATTCCTCATTTCCAACTTCAGACAAATATGCGATTGAAACCTTGTTATCCGAAAGCGAAAAAAAGCTTGTAAATGAGCTAAAAAAACAAACCCCTGGGCTTACTTACAAGGCACAAAATGATAAGTAGATCAAAATAGGAGGATAAGCGTCAAATGAAAATGTATTGTTTGAACTGCAACAAACTCTACGACTCTTCTGATAAGTTTTGCCACATTTGTGGAAATAAACTTGAAGATGAATTGGGTTGTTATGCAGTTCAGTTTCTCAAAG
>CALHDX010000044.1:0-14947 GCA_938023105.1 uncultured Atopobium sp. | reverse complement strand
TGATGAGAAGGTTTAATCTATCTCAGCAACAACTCATAGCGGTTGCCGCTGTGGTTGTCCTAGCTGTTGTGTCAGGAGTTGTATTAATTGGAATAATTTCTGCTGGAACATCAGAGTCTTTTGATAGGTCACATAATCAAGCAGACTCTACGCAAGGAGTGACTGTTGCAGAAAATCCGCAACATACGCAAGAAGATAATGCTACAGATCAGCCAGGAGCTGATCATAAGATTAAAGAAGCCTCTCCTCAAATGATGGTTCATGTAGATGGAGCAGTAAAGTCACCAGGACTTTACGCTTTACAAATGGCAAATCCACGGGTAAATGATGCAATTCAAATTGCAGGAGGTTTAACCGAAGATGCAAACGGCCAAGGTATTAATTTAGCGTCTCCTGTTGAAGACGGTCAAAAAATATACATTCCTAAAAAGGGAGAAGAAGCGTCGCCAGATATTCCACAACCAGAGCAAAATAAAGCCACAAGCAATAAGCAAACAAATACGAAGAGAGATCAAAAGACAGTTGTAGATATTAATCGAGCAACCGTAGAAGAATTAACTAAGCTTCAAGGTGTTGGAGAAGGACTGGCTCAGCGAATTGTTGCAGACAGACAAAAGAATGGACCTTTTAAAACAACTGAAGATCTGATGCGTGTTTCTGGAATTGGCCAGAAAAAGTTTGATCAGCTCAAGGATAATATTCGTGTCTAAGGTGATAGAACAACCCACTAGGCCTTTTATTCCGTATAGCCTTTGTATCTTGCTATTTGTTTGCGTATGGCTGCAAGTTTTTATCGCAAGAAACGTAACGCTTGATACTATTTTGATTCAGATTTTAGGAAGCTGCATGGCGGCAGCCTTAGGACTTTGGTATGTAAAGTACGCGCATACCAGCCTTATGACTGTTGGAGTGGTTTTACTTTCACTTGTAATAATCCTAATCAGATCTTCCTTTATATATGTCAGTCAAATGACATCGGTGGATCTTTTAGAGTCAACCGCTATACATAATTTTGAATTAGTCGTATCAAGAGATTTAGTCTATAAAAATCATACATGGACTGGTCAGGCAAACGTCATGTACCAGGGTAGATGCATTGGATCTGTGGGGCTACATGCCAAGGAACCATTCTTGCGAGAAACGCATCTTTGTTGTGAAGGCAGGTTTACACAATATAAAGATAAGGAGTTTTTAGAAGAACAATTTAAGAGGGGAGTACTTGGTTCAATTCAGATAACCAAGGTGAATTCAAAAACCTATGGAGAGGGAATTATTGGAGAAGTTGCTCAATTTAGAGAAAACTGTATTTCTCAACTCCAACCAGAACAGAGCTTTGGTCGAGCGTTAGTTGCATGTGGTCTTTGTGCCTATAGGCCTAGCTTGTATAGCTTTAACATTCCTAGAATATTTATGCGTTGCGGTCTAATGCATCTCATTGCAATTTCTAGTTGTCACATGGTAATTCTCTCTGCTTTTATTGACGCTTTTCTTAAAAAGCTAACGATAAAACCTCTTTTAAGAGGGGTAGTGAATTTATTTTTACTCAGTAGCTACACGCTTTTCTGTGGATTACCTGCGTCTGCAATGAGGGCAATACTTCTTGTTGAACAAAAATACGTAATGCAATATGTGGGAAGAAAAAACCATACGCTCTCAGCAGTTTCTATCGTTGCATTATTTATGCTTTGTATAGATCCACAGCTAAGTGTGAATATTGCTTTCACTTTGTCTTTAGCATGTATTTTTGGCATGAATATCTACGGCGGTCTTGCTCAGTACTATGCAAAAATTGCTTTTCACATATCTGGATATGGAATAATACAGAAGATTCTTAGAAAACCGTTTTCTGACGTACGAAACACTATGTGTGCCACAACCGTTGCTCAGCTTTCGTGCCTTCCAATTTCTTGCATGTACTTTGGTCATTTTTCTTTACTTGCTCCTCTTTCAAGTGCACTGATTACAAGTTTATTTTCTCTTCTGAGCTTATTTGGAATTGGGGCAATAGCTTTATGTTGGTTTAAACCAGCTCAAGATGTTGCTTTCTGCCTTGTGGATTTTCTTGGTCAGTTTATAGAGACTCTTGCTTCTTTTTTATCCGAACGATCTTTTGCAAGCGTGTCGTTAACTGACATGAGTTGGATAGTTTCATTGCTTGTGTTTGCAGCAATGGTGGCTCTTTACGTGTTTTGGCCAAAAGGGAAAAGAATAGTTTTAGCTGGCATTTGTTCGATGGTGTTTATGCTTATCTTGGCTTTGAGTATCTACTGGAAGTTTTTCTCGCCAACAAGAATTTGTGTGATGGATATTGGCCAAGGTGATGCCATATTGCTCAGTGACGGCGCGCATTCTCTGCTCGTAGACACGAGTGTGGGAGATGTGGTTAATGACGCTCTAGAGCGACAACACATCTCATATCTTGATGCTATTTTGCTCACACACCTTGATGAGGATCATGCTGGTGGCGTGAGGTATATGGTTGGCTCGGTGAAAGCAGGTCGGGTATTAGTTGGAGAAGGAATAACTAAACAAGAAAAACCTGAGCTTCAGAGAGCTATTCAGAGGATTTCCGGCAGCAGCTCTTATGAAGTTTTATATGGTGATGAATTTGATGTTGGTCGCTTTCATATTCGCGTTGTGTGGCCACATAGGGGATACAAAGCTAAAGAAGCTAATAATGCGTCGGTTGAGCTCTATGTGACGTACAACGACGGGCAAAATACCTTAACTACGCTTTTAACGGGAGACGCTGAAAGAGATCAGACAAAAGAGACGGTGGATTCAGGCGATGTAGGCGATATAGATTTCTTAAAAGTTGGACATCATGGTGCAGCAAAGTCGCTTTATCCAGAAACTGCTCGTGCGCTAAAACCCGAGGTAGCAATTGCAAGTGCTGGAAAGAATAATCGTTATGGTCATCCTAAACGGGAAGCGGTGGATATCTTAGAGGATGTTGGCGCAAGGTTTTATTGCACAAAAGATTATGGAGACGTCACAGTATTTCCCGGAGAACATGGACCTAGGGTAAGTGTGCAACATGCTAAAGTAGATACAGATTTAGAGGAGGAAAAAGATGGCGGAGCAGGCTAAGCTACTAGCTGCATATTTGGCTGTTGGCCCTGACGAGATGAAGCGTGCGAGGGCTATAGACAAGCTTAAAAGCCGTCTTAACCAGAGTTTTATTACGTTTAATCTTGATGAGATTTCTGTAAGTGCTGAGCTGACTCCAGAATCTGTTCTGTCATCCGCTCAAACACTTCCTATGGGTGATTCTAGACGAATTGTTGTCATTGATGATGCAGGTAAATTGCCTAAGTCTGTGTCAGAGGCTCTTGTTGAGTATCTAAAGAACCCCAATCCAACTACTACGCTGATGCTTTCTGCAAGTAAACTTGCCAAAACAACAAGGCTCTACAAAGCAGTTGATGCCCTAGGTAAGCTCGCAGTTATTAATTGCGGTGCAATGACCAGAAGTGAATTGCCTAAATATATAGGAGATCTTGGAAGAAAGTATGGGCTACAAATTCCAGCAAATGTGGCCAACGAGCTTGTAAGTCGTGTTGGCGATAATACCACCATGCTCGATTCTCAGATTAAATCTCTAGCAGCTCTGTTGGGTCGTCCTGGTGCAATTGACGTTCAGTTTGTAGAGACTCATGTTGCACGAGTGGTTGAGGTCAAGCCGTGGGATTTTCTCGACAGCTTATCAGCGAGAAATGCTCAAAAGGCTTTGGAGCTTTACAGTCAGATGGATGAATCGGGAGCTATTGGAAATCTGTCACTTATGACTGGACGCGTAAGAGAGCTCATTTGCGCCAGGTCAATGGTTAAGCGAGGTACAGAGCGGGAAATTGCTCCAGTTTTGGGCAAGCAGGACTGGCAAGTAAGAAATTATGCACGATGGGCGCGTCAATTTGCAGATGGCGAGCTTGAACATATTCTGGGCCTCTGTGCAGATGCAGAACGTGGTCTTAAGAGTGGAGAAGATAAAACAACCACAATGACCAAGCTTATCTTTGCTCTGTGCGGCGTCGCAAATGTGTAGATTCAAAGAATTCAGGTAAGAAAAAAACGGACTCCAAGGAGTCCGTTTTAAAAAGTTTAAAAGTAGATAAGAACTACTTAAGGGTGTTAACAAGCTTCTGAACGCCGCTCTTACGCTGAGCAGCCTGATTCTTGTGTACGATGCCCTTAGAAGCAGCCTTGTCAAGAAGGCGGGATGCCTTGTTAGCTGCAACCTGTGCGTCCTCAAGCTGGCCTGCCTCAACAGCAGTGCGAACTGCCTTAATAGCAGTCTTAAGCTCGGAACGGACAGCCTTGTTGCGCTGGCGTGCCTTCTCAGCGGTGAGAATACGCTTCTTCTGAGACTTGATGTTAGCCACGTGCGGTTCCTTTCGGTGTTTACTATGTGAGGCCTCTTCGCTGAGACACGTTTGAGGCAGCTGTTGAAGTATAGCACGAAGGGGGTAGTTTACGCTATTATTTTCCTTATGAATACACAGGATACTTCACATATTCGCAACTTCTCTATTGTTGCGCACATCGATCACGGTAAATCTACCATCAGTGACCGCATTTTGGAGCTTACTCATACCGTTGAAGAACGCGATATGGAGTCACAGCTCTTGGACACTATGGACATTGAACGTGAGCGTGGAATTACCATTAAATCAAACGCAGTCCGCGTCATGTATGACGCAGATGACGGAGAGCGCTATCAGTTCAACCTGATTGACACCCCAGGCCACGTTGACTTTACCTATGAGGTCTCAAGGTCTTTGGCTGCTTGTGAGGGTGCAGTGCTGGTTGTTGATGCAACGCAAGGCGTTGAGGCACAGACTGTCTCAAACGCCATGCTGGCCATGAACGCTAACCTGGATATTGTTCCTGCAATCAATAAGATTGACCTTCCATCTGCTCGACCTGAAGAGGTACGTGCAGAAATTGAAGATGTTCTTGCTATCCCGGCTGATGATGCGGTATGTGTCTCCGGTAAGACAGGTGAGGGTATTCACGAGCTCCTTGAGGCTTTGGTGTATTTGGTTTCTCCTCCAAAGGGAGACCCTACAGCTCCACTTAAGGCACTTATTCTTGACTCGTATTTTGACCAGTTCAGAGGCGTCGTTGCAACGGTGCGTGTTTTCGACGGTTCAATCAAGGCTGGCGACCAGCTTCTTATGATGCAAGGATCTATGCCTTTTCTTGTTGAAGAAGTTGGCGCTAAGAGACCTCTTGAGATGGCTGTTGAACAGCTTTCTGTTGGCGAGGTTGGTTATGTTGTTACCGGCCTCAAAGATCCTGAGGCAGTTCGCGTAGGCGATACCCTTACCTATAAGCAAAATCCCTGCACAGAGCCATTGCCTGGGTATCGCGAAGCAAAGCCAATGGTATTTACGGGTCTTTTCCCGGTTGATAACAAACAGTACGAAAATCTCCGTGACGCACTTGATAAATTGCACGTCAATGATCCATCTCTTACGTGGTCTCCAGAGACGTCTGTTGCTTTGGGATTTGGCTTCAGAGTAGGCTTTTTGGGTCTTCTCCACATGGAGGTTGTCAAAGAACGTCTTGAGCGTGAGTTTGACCTGGACTTGATTGCTACCAGTCCCTCTGTTGACTATCACGTGTACAAGACCGATGGAACTATGATTGAGATTACCAGTCCTCAAGATCTTCCAGAGGTTACTAAGATTGACCGCATTGATGAGCCATACCTAAAGGCAAAGATTATTGTGCCTCCTGAGTTTGTTGGTACGGTTATGCAGCTTGTTGTTGATCATCGCGGTGTATCTGAAGATATGGTGTATCTGTCTGATAAATCCGTTGAGATGATCTTTAGTATCCCTTTGGCTGAACTTATTTTGGACTTCTTTGATCAGCTTAAGAGTAGAACTAAGGGATATGCTTCGCTCGACTATGAGTTTGATTCATATCGCACTTCTGACCTGGTTAAGCTTGATATCTTGCTTGCTGGAGACGTTGTTGATGCGCTCTCGTTTATTGTTCACAAGGACAAAGCATACGATCTTGCTCGTGGCCTATGTGACAGACTTAAAGGCATTATTCCTCAGCAGCTTTTTGAGGTTCCTATTCAGGGTGCAATTGGCAATAAAATCATTTCTCGTTCTACCGTTCGCGCACGTAGAAAGGACGTCTTAGCTAAGTGCTACGGCGGCGACATTTCCAGAAAACGCAAGCTGCTTGAAAAGCAAAAAGAGGGTAAGAAGCGCATGAAGCAGATTGGCTCAGTCGAAGTACCTCAAGAGGCATTCTTGGCTGTTCTCAAGGTTGATGACGAGTAGAAGGTATCTGTGGAATCGCTCCAAACTATTATTGCAACCTGTGCCCCTGAAGCTGGTCTTTCTTCTCGCATTATTCCTTTTGCGTTAGGTACTTCACTTAAGGAGCGCCTGTCTGCAAATCCCGTGCTTATGGCCCCTATGGCCGGTGTCAGCGATGGTGTGTATCGCACTATGGCTCGAGCTGGCGGAGCAGGTCTTGCGTATTCAGAAATGGTTTCTGTTGCAGGAATTCATTATGGTGGCGAGAAAACCTGGGAGCTTGTAGAGCCTCTTGCAACTGAGCCCGATATTGCTGTTCAACTCTTTGGTTCAAAGCCAGATCAGTTTAAAGAAGCAGCAGCTCAGATTAGTGAGCGTTTAGGGGATAAGCTGGCTCTTATCGATATCAATATGGCTTGTCCTGTTCCTAAGGTGGTTAAAAAAGGGGAGGGTTCAGCCCTTCTGGACACCCCAGAGCTTGCTGCAGATTTGGTTAAGGCTTGTCTGTCTGAGGTTAACGTACCTGTTACTGTCAAGATTAGGCGTGGTAGACGTCAGGATGAGGAAGTGGCACCTGAGTTTGCTCGCGCTATGGAGGCTGCTGGAGCATCTGCCGTTGCTATCCACGGTCGCTTTGCTACCCAGATGTATCGAGGTCAGGCAGAGTGGGAGACAGTTAATAGGGTTTGCGACGCCGTGTCTATTCCGGTCATAGGTTCTGGCGATATGCTCTCTGCTGAAGCAGCAGCTCATGCTCTTACAGAGACAGGTGTAACGGCTGTAATGATTGCTCGCGGAACGTACGGAAATCCGTGGATTTTTAAAAACACTCAAGCTTTAGTTGAGGGTCAACCTGTGCTTGTTCCAACGCTTGACCAAATGCTTGCATCTTTTATGATGCATGTAAGGTTGCTTGACGCTGCGGATATTCATATTGCTCGCGCTAGAAGCCTTTCTACCTGGTATTTTAGAGGTATTCCAAACGCAGCCTATTGGCGTGGAAAGTCAGTAAAGTGCGTTACGGCCCAGGATTTTATTGATCTTGCACTAGAGATTAAAGAAACCGTCAAGCGGCTTGAGGGTGAGCAAGAATTTCCTGAGCATAATCTACCTATGAGCTAGTGATTTGTTGTGGATTCCTGGCAGTCTAAATACAACCAAACGGCCACTCCTGCACTTTACCTGCATATTCCGTTTTGCGCACAAAAATGCTTCTATTGCGATTTTTCTTCTTGGTCCACAAGACAAGACGATAATCGCATGAAAGATTACGTAAAAGCACTAAAACATCAGCTAGATGAAGCCGCTCAGCTTGGGTTGTTAGCTGCTACTAAAACGGTCTATATGGGAGGCGGAACTCCCAGCTTGCTCGGTCAAGATGCGGTAGATTTGGCGCAGAACGTCTCAGCTCTTATGCAACCTAGTGAGTTCAGCATGGAAGCAAATCCAGACTCACTATCTGACGATCTTCTCGCCAATCTCTCTAAAGGTGGGGTAACGAGAATTTCTTTGGGAGTTCAAAGCTTTAACGATAATGAGCTTAAGAGTCTTGGCAGAGTTCACTCGGCAGAGCTTGCTAATGACAGGGTTTTAGCCGCAAAAGAGCGTGGCTATGACGTGTCTGTTGACCTCATGTGTGCTATTCCCGAGCAAACAGAGCGTTCCTGGGAGTATTCGCTCTCAAGGTTTGTCTCGCTTGGAGTAGATCATGTGAGCGTTTATCCACTTACTATTGAAGACGGCACGGCGTTGGCCAAACAAACCCAAGATAAAGACACTCCTTGGAACGCCTACGACGTGCAGGCAGATCGAATGCAAGCTGCTTCAAAGGCGCTTCAAGCAGCGGGATTTGTTCGCTACGAGGTAGCAAGTTACGCCCGCAACCAGAAGAGTTGCAAGCACAATAAGATGTACTGGACAGGGGAATCGTACCTAGGTCTAGGTACCAGCGCTGCAAGCATGCTCACCGCACCTGAGTACGATATGCTTGCGGAGCAGAATACTTCCTTACCGACGCGCCCACAAGACGCTGCTCGCGCGCGACTGGTGGTTCTTGATGCTCCAAGAAAAATTGCCGAAGGTGCATCACTTTTCTCGACAGAGTTTGATGTTGAATTTTTGACTCATAGAGAAGCTGTGGCAGAAGATTTGATGCTGCATGCTCGCCTTATGGAGCCAATTTCTGCTGCGCTTTTGGATGAGGCTGAGCTGGTATTTGGCGTGTCACATTTGCGGGGCGTGTTTGATGCGTGCGTGCAAGACGGATTGTTGGACTGCGTTGAAGCAGATGTTTTAAATGGCGCAAAAACCTATAAGCTTACCGAGAAGGGCTGGCTGCTTGGCAACGAGCTCTATGGACGTCTTTGGGATTTACGTTTGTAACGCGTTTGTGCTGCATTAAGTTCAAAACAAGTGGGTACACTTTCAAACGTTCTCGTGATGCAGATTTTTATGGGTTGAATCGGAGAGATTTCATGGCTGCTATGAACGAAAAGGACTATTACGCCATCCTTGGTGTTTCTGAGTCCGCGACAGCTGAAGAAATTAGAAAAGCTTTTCAAACTAAAGCTCGTAAGCTTCATCCAGACATCAATAAAGAGCCCGATGCTGAAGAGCGTTTTAAAGAGGTTTCTGAGGCATATGCTGTTCTGTCAGATGCCGAGAAACGCCGTCGTTATGACGCAATGAGAAGTGGCTCTTTCTATGGCGGCGGCTATGGTCCTTCTGGTTATCCTGGCGGATCTGCCTATGGAGGTTCTCCTTTTGAGGGAGGCTTCCCATTTGGTGATATCAACTTTAATAATTGGACCACTGGATCTCAAAAGCGCTCTCGTGCATACAAGCCTCAGACTGGCGCAGATATTGTCTACGACTTAACACTGAATGATACAGACGCTAAAAACGGCGTTAAGAAGGGCATCACGTATCAGCGCTTTGTTACTTGTGATGCTTGTGCTGGTAAGGGGTCTCAGCATAAAGCTGAGGCAACTACCTGTCCTACCTGCCACGGAACGGGTCATATTGACATTGATCTTTCTTCCATTTTTGGAGTAGGCAAGTTTAGAGTTGACTGTCCAGAGTGTGAAGGCGCTGGACACGTTGTACAGGACCCATGCGACGTTTGTGGTGGTTCTGGACGTGTTTTGTCTGCAAGCGAAATTATGGTTGATGTACCAGCTAATTCACATGATGGTGACCAGATCAGAGTACCTGGAATGGGAAATGCAGGAACAAATTGTTCTGCAACTGGTGATTTTATCGTAAATATTAAGGTTCCTTCAGAGCAGTTGACGTTCCGCCAACGCGCGGGAGCTCGTATCACAGGTATAACTGCAATGCTTCTTGTGTTTGTGGCGCTTAATTTACGCTCACCACTATTTGCCATTGTGTTGATTCCGCTTTTGATATTTGGCATAAGAAACGTTCTTGCAGATGGCGTCAAGATGAACGCTGGCTGGTGGAGAAGTTTTGCAAATGCCTTTGTTTCGGGAATTATCAACGGTGCCTTCTACTCAATTATTATTATGACTTTGTATGCTTGTACGGCCGGATTAGGCCATGTCGGCTATATGGGAATTTAAGTTTTAGGTTTTACAGGGGGAGAGTTAGTAAGCGTGGCAGAGAAGAAAGACTTCTACGAGCTCTTAGGTGTTGCTCGTGATGCAGACCAAAAAACAATCAAGCGAGCTTTTCTAAAGCTGGCAAGAAAGCTGCACCCTGATGTTTCTGATGATCCTCATGCAGAAGAAAAGTTTAAAGAGGTAAACGAAGCTTATTCTGTGCTGTCAGATGAGCAAAAGCGTGCCAACTATGACCGTTATGGTGATCCTAATGGTCCATCCGGTTTTGGTGGCGGCTATGTAGATATGTCAGATATCTTTGGCGGTGGTTTTGGCGGCTTTGGAGATATCTTTGATTCCTTCTTTGGCGGCGGCCATGGTGGTCGTGGCGCTGCTCAGCGTACTCGTGGTAGTGATATGGGAATTAGACTCTCTATCAGTTTGGAAGAAGCTGCTGCGGGTGTCACAAAAACTATCTCGTATAACAGGCTTTCTACCTGTGATGACTGTAATGGCACCGGCCTTGGTGAGGGTGGAAAAATTGAAGACTGCTCACACTGTCACGGTACGGGCACGGTAGTTCAGGTTCAAAATACCGTCTTTGGTCAGATGCAGTCTCAGACCGTATGTCCAGAGTGCCAAGGAACAGGCAAAAAAGTCGAACACGCCTGTGAGACCTGTGGTGGCCAGGGAAGAACTCCTGACCATGAGCGTGTTTCTGTTGAAATTCCTGCAGGCGTTCATTCTGGTCAGTCAATTTCTATTACCGGCAAGGGCGAGGCTGGTGTCAGGGGTGATACCTCTGGTGACCTCATCGTAACTATTGAGGTTTCCCAGCATAAAGACTTTGAGCGCAGGGGAGACGATCTCTTTACTTCAGTTAGTGTAGATTCTCTTGAGGCAATTGTTGGTACTACCGTTACCATTGACGGCATTATCAAAGATGAAACTATTGAGATTTCTATACCTGCAGGTTGTAAGTATGGCCAGCAGCTAAGCGTGGCTGGTAAAGGCATGCCTCGTTTTCATACTAAGGCTCGTGGGAACCTTTACGTTCTGGTTCACATTGAGACTTCAACTGGACTGACTAAAGATCAGTTAGAGACGCTTACCTCCCTTATTGATGAGCGCATACAAAACTCAGCTCAAGAAACTCAAGATGAGCAGCATGATCAGAGTTCTGTAGCAGCAGATTCCTCTAATCATAATGACAAGAAAGCCAAAAAGGCTTCCAAGAAGAGGCGCTAATGGCTCATGGAATTGCGCTCATAAATCTTGGATGCAGGGTAAATCGCGTTGAGCTTGATTTAATGGCAGACTCTCTGCTTCGTATGGGGTGTCGCATTGTTGAAGAGGATGAAGCTCAGGCAATTGTTATCAACACCTGTGCTGTCACCGCAGAAGCCGAGGCTAAGACGAGAAAAGCCGTGCGTAAAGCAGCACTTATGCCAGGAGCTCCTCTTGTAGTTACAACGGGTTGTGTTGCAAGTCTTTTTGCTGACGAGCTTGCCTCTCTTGCTCCTAACGTTGTGGTAGAAGCCGAGAAGGACAAAGTTGCAGATAGAGTTCTTGAAGAGCTAGGCTTTGCTCCAGAATCCGTAAGTGACGACGGTCTTGTCATCTCCAAGCCAACTCCAACAGGTCGCACACGCCCTGGTATCAAGATTCAAGACGGTTGCGATAATCGTTGTACCTTCTGCATTGTCTGGAAGGCGCGCGGTGCGGGAAAATCCCTTGATCCTCGTGAGGTTGTTTCGCAGGTAAAAGATGCTATGAGCAGAGGAGCTCAAGAGGTTGTTCTTACGGGAATCAACCTTGGTAGCTATAAGGCTCAACTTGAGGATGAAGGTGGAAGAATTCTACGTCTTCCTGATCTTCTCGAGTATGTGCTTGAAAAAACCGAGGTTGGTCGCTTGAGACTTTCTTCTCTTGAGCCACCAGATGTAAATACTCGTTTGGTAGAGGTAATTGCTGCATCCAATGGAAGAATTGCACCTTTCTTGCATATCTGCCTTCAGTCCGGATGTGACGCTACGCTTGCTCGTATGGGCAGGGTGTATAGGACAGAGCTTTATCGCAAGGCCGTTGAGGAAGCACGTTCAGTACTGCCAACCATTGCTTTGGGAACAGACCTTATCGTTGGTTTCCCTGGAGAAACTGATAAAGAATTTGATGAGTCGTATGAGTTTTGTCGTCAGATGGGCTTTTCAAAGATGCATGTATTTAGGTACTCCAAGCGACCCGGAACACCTGCGGCTACTGCTCCAAATCAGGTAGATCCAAAAGTGATGGCTGAGCGCGCAAAGAAAATGCGTGATCTGGGTAATGCTATGCGCTTTGATGCTGCTAAGAAGCTTGTTGGTACCTGCGATAATGTGGTGGTACAGTATCCTGGTAGGGGAATTTCTGGCGGCCTTTTTGATGTCCAGGTTGATCCTACTATTGAACTTGATGAACTTATCGCTATGCGCTTTGATGAAGTTTTACCTAATGGAACGCTAAAAGCTACTCGTTTATAAATTGGGGGAACATGGAGCCAACACAGATTCGCTTAACTATTCCTGATTCAGTGGATCCTTTATATCTGACAGGTCCTGCTGATAGTTTGCTCAGAGAAATTGAAGCGTCATGTGCGGCTCTTATTTCAGTCAGAGGTAAAGCCATCTTTTTGTCGGGAACTTCTCAAGAAATTGAGCAGTTAACGCTTATTTTTTCTCACCTCATTCAAATGGTCGAGTCTGGATCTAGGCCAACGCTTGAAGACGTAAAGCTCCTGCTTGATAGTACAAAAAGAAATGCCAACTTAGAGCAAACGGGAACACGTACCCTGTTTGTAACTCATAAAGGCAAAGCAATTCAGCCTAAAACACAAGGTCAAATAGCGTATACCAAGGCAATTGCAAACAACTCTATAACCTTTGGCATTGGTCCTGCAGGTACTGGTAAAACGTATCTGGCAGTGGCTATGGCGCTTGCCGCTTTAACATCTCAGCAAATTAGCAGAATTGTGCTGGTAAGACCTGTTGTAGAAGCGGGAGAGTCTCTTGGTTTTCTCCCGGGAACACTTCAAGAAAAGCTTGATTCCTACATCAGGCCGCTCTATGACGCGCTCTTTGATATGACCTCCATGGAGTACGCAAATAACCTTATTGAACAGGGAATTGTTGAAATTGCTCCGCTTGCATTTATGCGTGGTCGTACTATGAACGATGCGTTTGTCATTTTGGATGAGGCGCAAAATACTACGCCTGAGCAGATGAAAATGTTTCTGACTCGCCTGGGTTTCTCGTCAAAATTTGTTATTACCGGTGATGCAACACAGCGAGACCTTGTGGGAAGAAGTGGTCTGGACGTTGCTCGACAGGTGTTGGGTAACTTGGAAGACGTTGCTTTTGTTGATTTAGATAGAAATGATATTGTTCGCCACACGTTGGTTGGTAAGATAGTTGATGCATACACTGCGTATGAGAAAAAACAGCTAGGGGAGTAACGTGGTTAACGAGTACGACATTGTGATCGAAGAGGGCGTGGAGTCACCAATTTCTGTGGAAGAGATTGAAGCTGATTGCAATCTAGTACTCTCTGAAGAGGGCGTGGAGCGCCCCTGCACGGTCTCCATTTCTATTGTTAGCGATGCAGAGATTCAGCAGGTAAACTTTGAGTGGCGAGAAAAAAATGTGCCCACTGACGTTATCTCACTTGAGGTAGAACGCCCTGATGATCCAGATTTGGCTCCTGGTGAGATGTGTGAGTTGGGTGATATTATTCTGGCTCCTCATTTTATTGCTCGCCAGGCAAAAGAATATGGCACTACAGAGGCAGATGAGTTTAGGCTTATGCTCGTTCATGCCATGCTTCACCTGCTTGGATATGACCATATTGAAGACGATGAGGCAGAGGTTATGGAGGCTCGTGAAGACGCTCTTGTTGCTCTGCTTTCAACGGATAGGACTATTGAGCCAGTCGTGTTGACTCGCCACCGTGAGGGGATTGACGAGTAATGATTCCGGGATCTAAAGGCAGACATCCAAGCTTTAAGCGCGGCCTTCTCTTTGCACTACAGGGCGCTCGCCAAGCATTTGCTCAGGAAGCAAACTTGCGTCGTATGGCCGTTGCTGCTGCAGTAACCGTGGTGGTGGGATTGTTTGTTGGTTTAGATGCTGTGAGCTGGGCACTTGTTCTTGCTTGTATTGGTGCGGTTTTAACTACAGAACTTCTCAATACAGCAATAGAAACCGTAGTAGATCTGGTTTCTCCAGAGTTTCATCCTATGGCTGGTAAGGCTAAAGATATTGCGGCAGCTGCATCGTGCTGCATCAGCATTACCGCAGCTCTTATAGGACTTTTGATTTTCTCGCGTGCAATTTTTCATTGGTAAGTTGGAGGACATATGACCGCCAATTCAGTTTCTGAAAACACTACATCTGAGACCACTCCCTTTAGGAGTGGCTTTGTTGCTTTAGTTGGTCGTCCAAGTGTTGGTAAGTCCACGCTGTTAAACGCATGCATGGGCCAGAAGGTGGCCATTGCAAGCCCCGTTGCCCAGACAACACGACGTCGCTTCAGGGCGGTAGTGAACGGTGAGAACTCCCAGCTGGTCATTGTAGATACTCCAGGCCTCCACAAGCCCAAAGACGCTCTTGGAAAAGAGCTCAACAAGGCAGCGCTCGGAGAGCTTAATGACGCTGATGTCATTGCTTTTTTGATTGATGCTACCAAGCCTGTTGGTCGTGGAGATGAATGGGTTGCCAATCATGTTGAGCAGGCGCATGCCGCCTTTAAGCTGCTGGTTATTACCAAGGCTGACATTGCAACTCCAGAGCAAGTAACAGAGCAGCTTGACGCCGCACAGGCTCTTGCGCACTTTGATGACGTGCTTGTTGTTTCTGCTCCAGAAGACTTCAATATCCAGGCATTTATCTCTCTTGTTTCAGAACATCTTCCTGAGGGTCCTATGTGGTTCCCAGAGGATATGGAGACTGACGCATTGCCAGAAGACCTGGTAGCAGAGTTTGTCCGCGAGAAGCTTTTGCTGAACCTTCGTCAGGAAGTTCCACATTCTGTTGCCGTTGTTTGCGATTCTTACGAGGTGGCAACAGATGGACA
>CALHDX010000043.1:0-4945 GCA_938023105.1 uncultured Atopobium sp. | reverse complement strand
ACTATCAACAGTGCAAGCTGTGGTGCCGTGCGGATAAAAAACGTTGTGAGCATCAAAAGAAGTGCAGCCAGGCACTTAACGTTGGGATTAAGCCTATGGATGAGCGAGTCCCCGTGATAGTACTGGCCGACAGAAATCTTAAGCGCCATAGCGGCCTCCTTGTGTGAGGTCGCTGACCTGCGCGGTGCCGCTTGGCTGTGCGGCGCTGGCTCGCGCGTCGCCAGAGTTGGTATGCAGTGCAGCAAGCAGTGCGTCTACCAGCTCAGACAAGGTCAGGGGTTCTCCCAGGTTGATTCCCGTAGTGTGGGACAGACGTTGCGCCCAAACAAGCGCATGAGGAACGCCCAGTCCAAGCTCCTGAAATTCTGCCTCTGAGAAATGAGTAAATGTTTGTTGTGGTGAGCCTGAGAACACCAGGTCACCTTCATGAAGTACGATAATCTGGTCAGTTTCTGCCGCATCCTCCATCGAGTGTGTGAGCTCAATAACGGTACAACCATCTTCAAGAATGGAGTTAATAATTTTTCTGAGCTCAGAGCAATAGTAGGGATCAAGTCCGCTGGTAGGCTCATCGAGCACAAGCACCTTTGGATGCATAGCAATAACGCCTGCAAGTGCGCAAAGTCTCTGCTGACCACCAGAAAGCTCAAAAGGGGATGCATCTGCCTTGTGGGAAAGCCCCACAAGCTCCAGAGCGGCATTCACAGCACTTGCTACATCGCAGGCAGAAAGTCCCAGGTTAGTGGGGCCAAATGCCACGTCTTCTGCAACCGTTTGTGCAAAAAGTTGGCGCTCCGGTCGCTGCATGACGTAGCCAACAATGCCGTGAAGTTTTCTGCGATTTTGCTTCTGTCGAGTATCCAATCCAGTTACACAGAGTCTGCCGGCGTCAGGCGTATCAAGTGCGCAAATCAAGCGCGCCAGGGTAGACTTGCCGGAACCGGTTGAGCCAATCACGGCAACATGCGAGCCTTTTTGCACGTCAACCGAGATGTTTTTGAGCACGGGTTTCTGGTACGAGAACGTCACGTCGCGCGCAGAAACCGCTGCTGGCTCGGACACGCTGTCGGCTGTGGCCACGCCGTCACAACCCGCGGCCATCGCGTCGCAGCTTTTAGCCACGCCGCCCTTCTCGCCTCGCGACCCCGTGGCGAGAAGCCCCGTCAGCTCATCAAGCACGCGCTGAGCCGAAGGGGATTTGCACACGACAACTCCACGGTTGTTGAGCGCATGCGCCACCTGATAGGCAAACGGCTCTTCAAGATGCAGGCATTCAACTAGCTCGTGCTGCTCAAAGAGGGCTTCGGGTGTTCCCTCAAACGCAACACGGCCGTCGTCTAAGGCAATAACGTGGTCAGCAGAAACCACTTCGTCCATGAAATGCGTCACATGAACGATAGTTTTTCCAGCTGCACGGAGTTTCTCGACAAGTCCCATAACGTTATTTCTATGAACAACGTCAAGAGCTGCGGAAGGTTCGTCAAGAATCAGGATTTGCGGCTTCATGACCAGTGCGCCCGAGATGGCCACGCGCTGCTGCTGGCCACCCGAGAGCATCTGCGGATTTTCGGACGCAAACTCGGTGAGAGTTCCAAGGGTAATCTGCTGTTCTACCAGCGGTGTTATCTGATTGCTAGGTACTTGGAGGTTCTCCAGACCAAAGGCAATATCGTCTGCGACCACGCTGCAGATAATCTGGTCCTCAGGATTTTGGAAAACCAGGCCGAGCTGTGGACGAACAGTCTTGTATGCCTCAAAGTCAACCTGGCCGTCATTGACAACGGTGGTTCCCAGAAAGGTAACGGTTCCCTCGTCAGGGGCGGTAAGGCCAGAGAGAATTGAAGCAACGGTAGACTTGCCCGAACCGTTTGCGCCAACAATACAGGTACGTTTACCTGCGGGAATAGAGAACGAGACGTGGTCTAGGGCAACTACGCCTTTTGCGTGCACAAAAGTCACGTCCAAAAGTGTCGCAGCTACAGGCAGGTCCTGAGTTTGTGCGGTGCTTTCAGACGTGTATAAATCAGGGGAATTGTTGCCCAGATTACTCACCGTCTTTGATGCTCTCAAAGAGTGAGGTAGCTGAGCGCATGATAACTACAAAGATGATGCTGTTAATAGCAACCTTCACCACGTTAAAGGGGAGAAGCGCGGGGACAATTAGTCCGCTTACTGCTTCTACGCTCATGCCGGTGTAGATTGGCGTAACTACAAGGTTGCCCAGAATGCAAGCAACAACACTGACAACGCTGCCCACAATGAGGGCAATTACCAGCTGCTTGATCTTCTCGGAACGGTTATACACAATCAGCGAGACAGGCAAAACGTAGCTAAGCGTTGCCAGAATTGCCATGATAGTGCCGTAAATTCCGGACTCCGTGGTGAGGTGTAGAAGGTAGGGAAGCACCGAGACAATCGCGCCCGCGGCAGGGCCAAAAGCTACGCCTGCGAGCAGGGCAAAGACGCCCGATGGATCGTACTTCAAAAACGTCACGCCTGGGATGAGCGGGAACTGAAGCACCATGGTGCTGATTGCAGCAGCTGCACAAAGCATGGCGAGAATAGCAATTCTCTTGGTAGACCAGCCGTTAGAAGATGCGGTTGTTGCGTGGGTTGAGTGGGATGAAGCCATAAAAGTCTCCGTTTCTGACATCCGGACTGTACCGTTGGTCCTGGACTTTAACCAGGTTAACCGCCTTTGCGGGTCGCGGACTTGATGGCTCTTTGAGCTGGGCTGTTATAAACCCTGAAGCTCGGCCACCTTACCACCAGTAGGTAATTGCAACCATTTCTGAAACATATCGATAAGTACTATAGCAGAGTTAACAGCTGATAACACGTAAAACGGGATGGACATTTATACGATAGAGATGAGAGATAAGCCCAAAATAACCCGATAGAAACATAAAAACATTTTGCGACATTAGGCGTTTATCTTCCTCGACTCCACGTTTTTCTCGCTTGCGATAAACTATAAAAAGTAACTTACTAAGGAGCGTGTTACATGTCTGAAAGTGGCTATGACTTACAAAGCCTGGCCGGAAAGCTTTGCTCGATTGTTGGAGAAGAGAACGTCCTGGTAGACGAGCCAATGAGCGAGCACACCACTTTTAAAGTAGGTGGACCTGCGGATCTCTATGTCATCCCTGATGATCCTGATGAGGTTAAAGAGATTCTCCTTGCGGTTAAAGACGCAGAAGCTCCTTATTTTATTCTTGGCTACGGCTCTGACCTGCTTGTTTCTGATGCGGGATATCGCGGCGTCATCATTGCTATTGCCGATGGTCTCACCGGCGTAAGCATCGACGATACCGAGATGACCTGTCAGGCTGGCGTCGGCCTTAAAGAGGCGTCCGAGATGGCCTGTGAACTGGACCTTTCTGGACTGGAGTTTGCGTGCGGCATCCCAGGCTCTGTGGGCGGCGCATGTTTCATGAACGCAGGCGCTTACGACGGCTGCATCGCTGACGTGCTCAAATCCGTCCGCGTTCTTCTCGCCGACGGCACCTTTGCTACGCTGGACGTATCCGAGCTTGACCTGGGTTATCGTCACAGTAGAATCGCTGATGAGGGCATGATTGTGCTTTCTGCCACGTTCAATCTTCATCGCGCAGATGGCGAGAAGATCCGCGAAAAGATGGAAGAGTTCACGCGCGCTCGCGAGGAGAAGCAGCCACTTGAGCTGCCTTCCGCCGGTTCAACTTTCAAGCGTCCCGAGGGTCACTTTGTAGGCAAGCTTGTTACCGACGCTGGTCTTAAGGGCTATCGCTTTGGCGGCGCTGGTGTTTCCGATAAGCATGCTGGTTTTGTGGTCAACTACGATAACGCTACCGCTGCTGAGGTTCATGCGGTTATCGAGCACGTTCAGGCCGAGGTCAAGCGTCAGTTTGATGTCGAGCTTCACCCTGAGGTGCGCTTCCTCGGGGAGTAGTGAGCCGCGCAGCTCTGCTATCCCAGCTTTGGGATGAATGGTGGTAGACCGTTGTTGTCGGGCAGAATGTTGCTGCTGACAAACCTCCTGGTATCTGCGTCAAAAGCCAGTTCCTCGTTTGAAACAAGAGGGCGCAGATATGCAAGGGCCTTCTCGGTAACCCAAAGACCGTCGTCAGAGATCATTTCCGCAGGTACAGACTTCACGCGATTGGCGATTTCCGAGATAGGGATGCACCGGATTTCCGCTTGATACGGCACATCGCTCAGCCTTTGCAGTCCAATCATACAGCCAGTTTTGTGGGCAAGAAGCGCATCCACTCCAGCTTTTCCCAGCTCAAATGCCTCAGTCAGATCAGTTTTGCTGGACGAGTGCATGGCGCAGCGCTGCAGCGAGTTAAGGTTGATGCCTCTAATCTTGGCGTCGAAGTGTTTCTGGAAGAGTTCGGCCAGATAAAGGGCGTTGCCGGACTGATCTGCCAGATGACCAAAGGCATCCATCTTCATGTGGCTCTTGTCCAAAAGCGTTGAACCATCAGGCCTTCTCACGCCCTCGCTGATGACAATCACTACGCTGTTCTTGCGCTCAAACAGCTCCGCCGTCTTGCGTAGAAGCCGCTCTTCATCGTAACCTCGGGGAGCAGAATAAAATCTGGAGCTTCCTCGTTTTTCTCGCGAGCAAGCGCCGAAGCCGCGCCGAGCCAGCCCGCATCGCGGCCCATGGTCTCGACGATAGTGATGTTTGGCTTGCCGTAAACCTCGGAGTCGCGGGCCAGCTCGCGGACAATGGTAGCGATGTACCGCGCTGAGCTGCCAAAACCCGGAGCGTGATCAGTGCCCTCAAGGTCGTTATCGATGGTTTTGGGGATGCCGATGACGGAAACGTCGTTGTTGCGCTGGGCAAAGTACGCCGCAAGCTTATTGACGGTGTCCATAGAATCGTTGCCGCCAATGTAGAGAATGCCGTCGATTCCAAGGGAGGTCAGGCGGCATTCAATGTCCTGGTAGACGGGCG
>CALHDX010000042.1:0-6271 GCA_938023105.1 uncultured Atopobium sp. | reverse complement strand
TTACTTGGACTGTTGATTCCGATGGAAAGCTTACTATTACCCTTGCAGGTAATGCTGGAAGTTACACGGCAACCGTTGATTCCTCGGGTCAGATGACTGTTGAAGGCTCTGACGGTTCCAAGGCAGTCCTGAAGCAAGTCACTAAAACATCTGGTGATTATTCCAGCTTTAAGTACAAGCCTTTTGATGCAATGGCAGACAAGGGCACTATTGCGTATAACTTCTCTTCTACTAAAGGCGAATACAAGATGCGCTTTAAGCTGAAGACTGAGGTGGACAAGGTTCTTATCGATAATGACGATCTCTATGTCAGGTATGTTGGTATTGCTAAATCCCCAGATGGTTACTCTGAAGGCTACGTCTTTGAGATCATCAATAGGTCTGAAAACTGGGTTAATTGCACCTTTAAGTTAGATAATTCTGAGGATTCCGTATGGGCTAACGATTCCAACTATCTTGAGAGCGGCGAGAGGGTCTTTGCATTTGTAATTAATAGTACAAATCAGAAAAAGCCTCTTGCTGATCAGACTGAGGTAAATGCAGTTGTTGAGTACTACCACATCAAAGGCGGTAAGAGCATGGAAGACAATAAGACAGAAAACGTCGACCTTATTATTTCTCAGAAGAAGTAAGCGGGCTGCTGGCAATGAGACAAGTACATACACATAAAACATTTACGTGTTAAACGTGGAATACAGAGACGTCACCTGTACAATGGGTGGCGTCTATTCTTTTACTGATTGCTCTTTTAAACTCAAGAAAGAAGCGTGACCAAACATGCAGAAAGCTTTGATTTCGATTGATTACACCTATGATTTTGTAGCAGATGACGGAAAGCTCACAGCAGGTAAGCCAGCTCAGGCTATTTCAGATACTATTTATGAGGCTACAAAGTGCGCTTTTGATCGTGGCGATTATATTTTCTTTGCTATTGATGCTCACGATCCAGGGGATACCTTCCATCCAGAGACTAAGCTTTTCCCACCTCACAATATTATTGGCACAAGTGGTAGAGACTTGTTTGGTCCTCTGAATGATTTTTATCAACATCACAAAGACGATAGCCACGTGTTCTGGATGGACAAGCGCCATTACTCGTCCTTCTCGGGAACTGATCTTGATATTCGTCTGAGGGAGCGCGGCATTAACACGGTTATTCTAACCGGCGTTCTTACCGATATTTGTGTGCTGCATACGGCAGTAGATGCTTACAACCTGGGTTATCACATTGAGGTTGTTGAGCCAGCGGTTGCATCACTGACGCCCGAGAATCATCAGTTTGCGCTTGCGCACTTCAAAAATACGCTTGGTGCAACATTAGTTGATGCAGAGCTTAATGAGATTGAGAACTCGTAATGACGCCAGAAGAACGCGCAGTTAAATGGTTTGAGAAGGTCCCTGAGGCAGATGACCTTTCATTTGACCAGAGACTCGCTATTTGCAAAAAGACCGGAAATACCATGGCACTTGTCTTTGTTATTCTCTTTTTGCTTGAGTTGATACTTGCGTATGTGCTTACCGACGGCTCATTTGTATTCACTATGACTGATATCTTAAACAGCATACTATCAAGACCTGGTAGAAGAGTTACAGCCCAGGGAGTGGCTGTAGCGGGTATTCTTGTGGTTGCGCCACTATTGGTCATTCCTGTAGCTGCCACACTCTTTGTTCGATTTATTGTTTTTAAGCAAGAAATTAAGAAGTGCTTAAGTAAGTAAGAAGCTAAGTAAATTAGTTGCTTCGTAAATTAGTTAAAGCGTTGATAAGACCCAAGGTCAAATACTTGGGTCTTTTTTGTTACCTAAGGCTAACTTATCTGATAAGATACGAATTATATATGGGCAAAACTGTTGTGGCTCACTTGGAGAATTCACGTAAAACAGTTAGATTGGGGGAAGCTCTATGTACGTTAAGCATGTGTCAAGTAGGCTTCGTGCTCAGCTTGTTGTTGTGATGGCAATTGCTGCTTGCTTGTTTTTCTCGCCATTTGTAACAAAGGCTTATGCAGATGGAACATTTGAGATTACTGACTGGCTCTCGGGATATGGTTCTAGTAGTTTGCAATACATCTACAGCAACAACAAGGCTGCAATGGATGCTGCATCCACATGGTCTTTCTCTGGTTCAAGGGTGACTATTGGTGCCAATAGCGGTTCTTCTATTCAGGACTTCACTGTTCCTACCACAGTAACTAACATTACCAGTACCTATCAGAGTACGTACCTGGGCAATGGTACTCGTGTTCAGGTTTACGCTGGTCTGAGTCCTAGGGGTTCTCGCATTATTTTCCCAGCAGGCTTTAACGGAACTGTTTCAAATATGAAGTTTGAGGGCGATGTTATTGTTGAGGCTGGTGCAAACGTAACCTTTGATAATGTTACGTTCTATAACGGTCTTGATAACAGGGGTACTTCAACTGTTAAGAACTCCACGGTTGTTCAGATTGATCTTACTACCACCAATGGCGGTGATTTGACTATCGAGAATACCAGGTTCCAGAATTCCAACAATACCGCTGGCGTAGTGCTTCCTTCTAACAAGATCACTCCTGCAAAGGTCGGCGAGGCCTACAACGAGCCAATTACCATTCCTTGGGCAGCGTCCACTATGGGTTATGACACCTTTACCGTAGACAATCTGCCTGCTGGTCTTACGCTTAGTCCAATGGAGAATGACGCAACTGCTCGTAGAAGCACTGCAACTATTTCCGGTACTCCAACTGCTGCAAGCAATGGTTATACGCGCATCACCATCAAGAACGGAAGTCTGTACGACTTCACCATTCCTATGAAGATGAGCGTTCAGAAGGGCACTGTTGCTGTTCCAACCGCAACTAACTACACCTATAACGGTCATAATCAGCGTGGTTTTGATGCCACCGCTAACCCACAGGTAGTTGTTAGTGGTCAGGTTTCAGCAACTTATCCTGGTACGTATGAAGTTGAACTTGATCTGGCTGACCCTATGAATTACACCTGGGAAGATGGCACCACTGCCACTAAGGATGCAACTTGGACAATCAATAAGGCTCAGCTTGTTGTGACCTATGCTGGCGAGACTGTTCATAAGGGCGTTGCTCCTCAGCTTAAGCTTACTGTTACCGGTTTTGTAAACGGTGAGACTGCTGATACCGCTCGCAACTACAGCGCTCCTACCCTCAGCGCAACTGACCTGATCGTTGGTGCGCATGAGCTGACTCCTGTAGGTGGTTCAGCTGACGACTATGAGTTCACCTACGTTTCTGGAACTCTTACCGTGACCGATACTGCAAGCGACCCATCTAACAGCAGTTCTAACAACAGCACCAGCAACGGTACCAACAACAGCACCAACAACAGCACCAATAACGGCACGAACAAATCGCAGAAGAGGCACAAGTCGCACAAGAAGGGCGTACTGCCCGATACCTCTGACGCTTCCGCTGTTCTGTCTTCTGTCAGTATGATTGCTGCTGCAGGCGCAATAGCTTCTGGTATTCGTCTTCGTAAGCGTGCATAGCGAGGATTGAGCCTCAACGCTTTTTGCAATCGTTTGAACTAACAACAGCCTCTCCTGTATTGAACTGCCTCCCATTTCTTGGACGAATTTAATAAAGAGCTAGGCCACCAAGGACTGATTCCGGAACTCCTCCGGGGTCAGTCCTTTTAGTTTAACCTGACGTCTTTGTGTGTTCCAGTACATAACATATGCGTCCAAATCAGCTTTGAAAGACTCAAAGTTAGGCCACGTTCTTCCTCGGAAGAACTCGTCTTTCAGATGACCAAAGACCTGCTCGGTAGCACCGTTGTCTATGCAGTTACCCTTTCTGGACATGCTCTGGACAACTCCTGCATCTTTTAGTCGCTTGCACCATGCGCTGTGCTGGTATTGCCAGCCCATGTCGCTATGCAGAATTGGAGTTACGCCTTTAGGCAACTTCTTTAAAAGTTGATCGAGAAGAGCTTTTTGCTGGACCATGTTTGGACCCCTCGACACACTCCATGCGACAATCTCTTTGCTTCCAAAGTCATAGACGGGAGCAAAGTATGCCTTACCCCACGCCTGCTTAAACTCTGTGACGTCGGTACCCATCTTCTTCCATGGTCCATCAGCAGAAAAGTCGCGTCCTATGACGTTTTTGAAGGTCTTGCCGACAACGCCTTTATAGGAGCTATAGCGGTGATAGTCTGTCTCACGCCGTATCTTACAGTAAATACCCATCTCACGCATGATTTTAAGAACAGTCTTGTCGGCGATTCTTACACCCAGCTCAGCGCGCAGACACATGGCTATCTGTCTGTGACCACAGCCGTTTGTAGTACGCGAGAAAATCTCTGCAACCGCGCGGTGTAGCTCTGGGCGTGTCAGCTTTACTGGGTGAGCTCGTGCGTAGTAGTAGGTGGACCTCGAAAGCCCTGAGCACTCCAGCAAATAGCACAAAGAGTATCCCTTGACCCGCAGGGCACTCACAACCTCAGCCTTTACCCCGGTCAGAGCTCGTCTTTCTCGACCAGGGCGCGCAATTTTTTTAAGTAGGCTACCTCGGTCTCGAGCCTGCGGCAGCGCTCCTCAAGTTCCTGCTCGCGGGTGCGTTTCTGTGGCTTGGACTTAGAACCTTTAGGTCTTCCTTTTGGTTTTGGCTTAAGAGCCTCTGCGCCACCTGTACGATAGAGCTTGCACCAGCTCTTAAGTGGTGCCAGCGACATAATCTTAAACTTGGCCATTGCCTCAGTCCTTGTCATGCCACCCTCAACGACAGCTCTTGCTGCAGCAACTTTTTGCTCGTAGGTATAGGGAGCTTGCTTGCCATCCATGGTCAGTAGCACCTCGCTTCCAAACGCGTGGTATATATAGTGCCATGTTTTTACAGCTGAGAGTGAAACAGAAAGAGTACTTGCAACCGTACAAGATCCCATACCGGAAGCAAAGAGCTCTGCTGCCTTTCTCCTCACCTCTACATCGTACTTTACCCTACAATCCATACGCATAAAAAGCCTCCCATTTCTTATGTCCAAGAAATGGGAGGCAGTTCATATGGGCGAGGCTGTTTTGGTTTGGCGCTTATATAAAGAATTTAAATTTTACAATGAGTCCATAGAGTCAATATATCGAACTTCATGGACTCTGTTTAAATCAGAAATTTTATATTTCTCACCTGAGGGTGTAACAATCGTTTCTGATATCCACACACGCTTATGATTTTTTCGCCCTTCACCGCATGCCTGATTTCGCCAATGGCCTCTTCGAGAAAAACTGTGAGTAAGCTTATGTTTGCGTGTAGATCTAATAATATGTTTAGTATCTTTAGCTTTATCTTTTAATATTACGTAGGATACTAGGTTTTGATCTTGTGGGTAATGTTCGGAAAAAGATTTACTTGAACTATTATTTTCAAAGTAATCATTTTGATTTTCATATACAACCTGAGTTGATTTATTAACTATAAAAGATAAAAGCTTCTTTGCGCGATCTATGTTTGCAGTTTCTGCAAGGGGATATATATCAAAAGATTTTTCATTTCGGCAAAAAATAACATTTTCTACAAGACATACTTCATAAGGGAGCTCTGTCAATTCTTTCTTGAACTCAAGCGCTGTAAACCAAAGCTCATTATCGGTACAAATAAATAGATGTGCTTTTTTTAACAAGGACTCAATAATGTCATCTTGTTTATGGACTGAAATGTTATATAAGGCATATAGTTTTCGTTCAATTTTGTTGTATTGTGAAATCATCGAATAACGTTCTTTATGATGGTTTATTTCTTTGGAAATTCTTGCTGAAATACCTGGAGAAAACCAAAGATTTTTGATTTCAGTTCGAATATCTTCAGCATATTGTTTTAATGCTGTATATAAATATTCGCAGTCTTGTTTATTGGTTGTAGCCGTTACAGAAAATTGAAAATCTAGATCCATGGACTTGATTTTGTATTCGGCAGATTCTTCTTTTGAGGTAGTATCGGGTGTAACTGCAATTTTTGTTACATGAACTTTAGAAGAATTATTTTTGTAATTCCTTTTTGATGAAGTGTTTCTTTGAACGGCGTCTATATTTGTTCCTTTGATTAAATCAGATTCTTCTGGAAAAAGCTTCTGCCTCAACTTATCAAGTTGTGCATGAGAAAGGCCAATAGAATATAGCTCTTTATCAGTGACTTTATTAATTTCTTCTTTGCTAAATGGAACAAGAACAATTCTAGATACTTTAGGACCCGGAGTTTTGGCGTCTTTAGGCAATGAATCTTTACGGCCTCTTCTTAGGCTTTTCAAAAACTCATAGCTTTTTTGAG
>CALHDX010000041.1:0-9768 GCA_938023105.1 uncultured Atopobium sp. | reverse complement strand
TTGCCCAGAGAAGGGATCATCATGGAACGCAACGAATTACAAAATTGGAAAGAAACCGGACAAGATTCTAATCAAGAATTTGACGAGGGACTCAATAAAACAGCTGGTCAAATTGCATTCAAGGGCATTTCTTCTGGTGCAATATGCTTTACCGGCATCTCGCTCGTGTATGGAGTCATTGCGCTGGCAACCAATTATGGAAACAGGCAGGATAACATCATTCTTCTTACGTTGATTGCCGCGGGTGTGTGTTCAGGTGTTTACCAGCAGATTTGGTTCAACTATCAGCCATTGATTACCAAGCTCAGCTACCTCCAAAGGTTCCTCGGCTTTAACGTCTGCCTGTTCCCAACGCTTGTTGCGATGGCACTCATTGGAGGATGGGTTCCTAATATGGCTCAGGCGTGGATGTCATTTACCGCACTATACCTGGTCATTCTGCTGATTACAACCTTAGTCTTCAATGCTATTTTCAAGAAAGAGGAGCAGAAATATAAGGCTGCTTTCGAGAAGTACCAGGCATCTCGTCGCGCATAAAGTTTCAGCTGATTCTGGATTGTCCGCCGCGCGCCTGATTTCTGCAAAGAATCTGTAACGTTTGCCTGAAAACATAAAAGAATCGGTGGATTCTGCCTGATTTTCTTAAAGAGTCTGTGTGAGAAACACAGACTCTTTGCATTTTTCAGGCGAGAAAAGCGAAGAGACACCCAACAATTCTAAAAACTAAAATTTTTAAAGAACGAATACTGAAAAAATTAAGTAGTTTTTATGTTCTAGACTGATATCTAAAATTTTGTACAAGGATAAGCTAATATTATTTTGAATTGTGTTCTATTTAGATTTAGATCACAGAAGGGAAAAGAATGAAGTCACTAGCTAAGGGTATTTTTAGTAAGATTTGCTGTCTTTTTACAGCGGCTCTTCTAATTTACTCACTGGTTCCAGTTCAAGCTTATGCTGCTCCAACAAGCGCTAATGATGTCGCTGACAGCAAGGTCACCATTACTAGTCTGGAGCCTGGAGATGTTGTAAGTGCGTATCTAATCGCTGATGCAGACGTTGATGCCTCAAACAACTTAACGTATACGATGGCCAATAACCTGCCAGCCGCTTACGATACTATCGCTGAGATTTCAGCTGTTGCTACTGATGGCTATACCTTTACTCAGGGAACTGATATGCAAAATGCTGCAGCAGCAATTGCTAGCGCAGTTACCGCAGGTACAGCCACTGCTACCGCAACAGCAGGCGCCAACGGTACCGCAGAGCTGACTCTTGGAAGTGGCTACTATCTTGTTCGCGTTACTTCAACAAGCGGTAAGACTCACGTTTACCAGAATATGGTAGTTGACGTAACTCCTAAGGTTGACGCTGGCACATATAAGCCTCGTACTGTTGCTCCTATCGCCGTTAAGAAGACCGAAGTAACTATTAAGAAGACTGTCGGTTCTCAATATAAGGAGTCTACTGATAAGTATAGTGTTGGCGACAGCGTTCCATTTAAGGTCAATACCGCTGTTCCTAACTATCCAGCAGACTCTGAGAACGCAACTTTCATCATTGGCGATACTCCTTCCGCTGGTCTTAAAATCAAGACAGATACTATTAAGATTAACGGTCAGGTAGCTGCATCAGGAGCTGACTATACTTTGACAGCAACTGCTACTGGCTATACCTTTGAGTTCTCTAAAAATTATGTTCTTGCTCATCCTGGTGAGGCAATTGAGATTACTTATGAGGCAGAGCTTACCTCTGATGCGTTCTCTCATAGCGCTACTGATGTGACCGGTAACACCGCTACTGTTACCTTTAACCCTAACCCTTATGATGGCGGAACTGCTAAGCCAAATAGTAAAACTACGGTAAAGACCTATGGTTATGTCTTTAAGAAGACTGATCCAGATGGCAATCCACTTCCAGGCGCCACCTTTACCCTTACGCTTGATAACGGCACCGTGCTCACTTCTACTTCCGACGCAAACGGCTATGTTTACTTCTCTGGTCTTGCAGCAGGTCACTACAAGATTTCAGAGACTGGCGTCCCTGCTGGATACGTCAAGGTTGCTGATATTGAGTTTGACTTGAGTGACGATACTGCTACTGCTGATAACCCAGCTACAACTGTTGTCGAGAATAACTATCTTGTTAATGAAACAAACGTTGTCGACAACAAGCAGATTGCTCTGCCAGTAACCGGTGATGCAGGAACCTTTATGTTTACCGCTATTGGAACTGTTCTGCTTATTGCTGGTGTAGGCGCCATTGTGTACTCCAGGAAGTTGCGCGCATAAAAGTTCTACCATCACTTTTAACTATGGCTAAACCAAAACACATGATGGCTGTAATGAAAGCAGGAGAATCAAATGATTCTCCTGCTTCTCTTGATTCTTTACATGAAGCTCGCACAAAAAAGAAGCATGCACGTACGTGGCTTATTATGTCAATCATTGTTCTAATTGCTGGAATTGTGCTAATTAGCTATCCGTTTGTAAGCAGCTGGCTTAATCAGCTTGCTCAAAATAAGGTAAGTGCTACGCAAGAAAACACTGTGGTTACAATGACAAGCACTGATCTTTCTGCAGAAAAAGAAAGAGCAAGAGAATACAATAAGCGTCTTCGTGATGGGGTTTCTAGGGTTATTGACCCCTTTGACAGTAAAGCGTCTATGCCAGGGGTAAATGAATATAGAGAAGTACTGAATGTTGCAAACGATGGTGTTATGGGGGAGCTGATAATCCCTAAAATTTCAGTAGATCTTCCTATATATCACTTTACCACTGATGATGTGCTTCAGCATGGTGTTGGGCATGTTGTGAATACTTCTGTACCAATAGGTGGAGAATCAACACATGTTGTCTTAGCAGGTCATACTGGTCTTCCCACCGCTCAAATATTTGATCGACTTGAGGAGCTTCAAGTAGGCGATTGGTTTATTATTCGCGTACTTGGAGAGGATTGTGCGTATAGAGTAACTTCTACAGAAGTAGTTCTACCTAATCAGGTGAATAGCCTTTCTATTGAGCCAGGAAAAGACCAAGTAACGCTTGTAACATGCACCCCTTATGGAGTTAATACACATAGACTATTGGTGCATGCAGAACGTACGGAAGTCCCTTCTGAGTGGGTGGACCAAAATAGATTGGCTAATCATTCTATTGATTCTTCGGTAGATTTAAATAAAAATTCAATATTTTTCGCTCTTTTAGGAGTCGTTTTTGCTGGTGCAATTGTCAGTATCGTAGCCTTAATTGCTAAACGTACAAAGGTTTTATCAAGAAAGAAGAAATAAAATTTTTTTAGAATAGCTTGTATCAAATAAGAAAATATTGTGGAATAGAGGTGCTATATGGACAGAAATGGTGTGTATATAGCTATAAATCTATTATAATCGTTACGTAGAACTATGCGTATTTCATTGAAGTGAGTGTTTCTTAGCTATAAACATAGATCATTTGCTTATAGGAGATTCAATGGTAAGTTTGCGTCAAAAGAGAAATAGTTTTCTAAGGGCTTTAGCTGTATTTGCTATAGTCTTTATTGGATATTTTTGTGTAGTATTTTCAACCCCTGCTTTAGCGGTTGAGCCTCCTGCACATACAAAAACACTTACACCTAATGGCGATGGCTCCTATAAACTTTCTTTGACGGTAACTGGCAAATCTGAATCTAGCGTAGAAAGAACTCGAGCTAACGTTGTCGTTGTATTTGATAAGTCGAACAGTATGGATTTGAGGTCTGATGGCCGGTCACGTCTCGCGGTTGCTCAAGAGGCTGTAAATGCTTTGACTGATGAATTGATGAGCGTTAATAGCTCTGATGATCCTAATCGAATTCAGATGTCTTTAGTTACGTTTGATTCCACTGCAAACAAAGTAAGCTTTGGCGGAAGCAATTGGACATCAGATTCGTCTAACTTTAAGAGCAAAATCAATAGCATTGTTACGCCGCTTAGTCAACGTTATAATATGCCATATGGCGGCACTAACTGGGAAGATGCAATGAAGGTTGCATTGGAAGTTGCGCAAAGTGCCGATAGCGATCCAACGTACGTTATTTTTGTTTCAGACGGTAACCCTACGTTTTATAACGGCACTTCAACAAATTACACATACATTGCTAGTTCGCGCTATATTCTTGGAACCGGCTATGATTACGGAACGGGATCAGAAACTAATATTAGCAATTCTTATAATGCCGCCACTGATGATGCAAGAGCAGTTGTTGATCAGGGAAACAAATTATATGCAGTAGGCGCTTTTGGCAATGTTACTCGTATGCAGAGTCTTGTTGAGTATGCTTATGATGCACCGGCAGGAAATTACTATCACTCTGCAACGGACAAAGATGCTTTAAATAGAGCGTTTGCAGCTATTGTCGCCGATATTAAGAAGCAGACTTATTACACGAATGTCTCTATCAAAGACGGCCTTACTGATATGGTATCTCCTGTAGATATCAACGGTAATCCAACTACTTTTACCTATACAAAGACTGATAAAGACGGAGTAGTTACTGAGTGGACCGGCGCTCCAGAGGCAACAATTACGGGAGATACAGTTGATTGGGATCTTTCTAGTGTTGGTCAGCTTGAGCCTGATGTTACCTATACAGTAAGTTTCACGGTTACTCCTACGCAAAAAGCTCTGGATTCAGTAGCCGATGCTGCTAACGGAAAAGAAAAAGATCAAAACGTTGTTGAGAATTCAGACGGATCATATTCTGTGTATTCAAATACAACAGCGTCCGTTGATTTTACTCAGCAGAAAACAGTTAACGGAACCGTTGTTTCAGAAGAAAAAGGAAAATCGCCTTATGAGCGTCCTACTTTGAAGGTTCCTGTTTCTAAGATTACAATCGAGAAAAAATGGGTTGGAGATGAACCGGCTGATCACGCGGATAAAGTTGTTACCGTACAGGTTAAAAAAACTGTGATGGTAAATGGAAATCCAACTGAAGAAGATTATGGTGATCCAATCATACTGGACGCGAGCAATAACTGGAAAAAGAGCGTTATTGTTCCAGGAAACCTTGCTGGAGACGCTACCTGGTCAGTTGCTGAGATTAGTGCAATCCAAGGATATGACACGTCATACAGCGCACCAATTGTATATAGCTCATATAGATCTGGAAATCTCACTGGTAGTGTTGACGGGGTAAACACCATTACCAACACATTTAGAACATATGACTTGGTTATTTATAAAACAGCAAGTAATGATAGCAACGTAAAGACACCTCTTTCAGGGGCAGAATTTACGGTCTTTGCTGCAGATGGAGAAACAGTTGTTTCAGCTGCTACCGCAACTGGCAGTAATGGAAAAGCTACATTCTCTAACCTTAAGCCAGGAACATATATCATCCGAGAGACTAAGGTCCCATCGGGTCATCAAAAGCTTGGCAATGACTTGACACTTGTTGTTGATATTTCAGGCAACATCACCTTAGATGGTAGGGCAATTAGCGCCGATCATCAGGGAGTTGATCCAGCAAATGGCCACTGGTTCCAGATTGATGTGGACAACCACGTGCTCAGCATCCTCCCAAGTACAGACGGTATGGGAATTACGCCATTTATTAGTGCAGGTGCCGTGCTTTTGCTACTTGCATCTATCTGTGCAGCGCTTTATCTCTACAAGAAGTCAGCGATAGCAAGTAGATAAACTTAGCTTCTAAGCTTATTAGTATTTACGTCACAATAAGGGACTGATTCCAGGGTTCTTCTGGAGTCAGTCCTTTTTAACTGACGGCAAAACAAAGATTTTATAGAGAGTGAGCTATGTAACTTACTAGGAGCTTGGCGATCAATCACACAAAAGGCTCGACCTTGCGAGAAGATCGAGCCTTTGGTTTAAGACTTGCATGTGTCTGACCAGTGCTTCTGCAAGCGTGGCCAAGTGAGCGTTTACTGCTTCTTCATAGCAGCTAAAATGCTCACAACAACGTGATAGAGAAATGCGGAGAGCGGCCAGATAATCCAAGATCTTCCCCAGTCTTTGGTTATAAAACTATATCCAAAATACACCAGAGAAACTGCACTAAAGTATGCCTTTGAAACTGGTCTATACTTCGATACTGCTTTCTTATATCCCAGTTTGCCGTCCTTCTCGTCATGGGAGAACTCACCTTCCTGGAGAAGAATCCTATAGCTGTCTTTGAGAATGCCAGAGTAAATGAGCAGGTAAACACCAAGTGAAACTAGGACTGCTGCAACAAAGAAGCCAAGGGCAAAGGTGAGTCCCGCTCCAAAGTACGAAGCAATCAGGAAGGGGATGGCGCTCAGAATAGTGAGGCAGACGCCTGCAGCCTGCTGCATGTAGCGCAGCGATTCGGTGGATTCGGCGCGCCTACGAATAGCCGCTTCGACACCGTATTGCAGCTCGAGAGATGCTTCTTTGAACTGCTTAAACTTTGCAAGTTTCATATCCTGGAGAATTAACAGGCCAACTCCGGCGGCAATAAAGAGCACCATAATGCAAACACCCGTGATGCTCAATACATCTGGAGAAATGCGTGTTGGATCAAAATAGATTGCATCTTCGCTGTATGTAGCAAGCGAAACAAGAAGCGCGGGGCCCAGAATAAAGAGGGTAATTGCAAACGCAGTGGGGCGAGAAGTGCGTGCGACTGTATCCAGGTACTCGGTAGCAGTCTCAAGAGATATACTGAGCTGTGGTCGAACGTTTTTGCTGGTAGATGCGTCGGTGTTGGTGGGAGTACTCGTGGAAGCGCTCGCAACATCGGAGTTACTGGAGCCTGTGGGGGCTGAAAAATTGTTCTGCTCTGCTGGCGCTACATAATCAGCGGCGGTAGCAGTAGTTGGAAGCTCTTCAAGCTCGTCTTTGAGCAGGTAGTCTGTGGAAACACCAAAAAGCTCGCTCATGGCCATAATCTTTTGAATATCCGGTATAGAAGCCATAGACTCCCATTTAGAAACTGACTGTCTTGAAACGCCAAGCTGCTGTGCAAGCTCTTCTTGTGACCAACCATTACGCTTTCTGAGGCTCATGATTTTCTCGCTCAGTAACATGGTTGTTCCTTTCTGTTGGTGATGTGGTGGGATTCACATGTGATGGCTATTACTCTAAAAACTGCATCGATTGCACACCACCAAGTTGAGTTGGAAATTTGTCAACTCTCAGTTGCGTTATAGTTTACCTGCAGAAATGCTATCAGACTTTAGATAAATAATTTAAAGAATCCTATAAATTAAATTGTACGTTTACGGAATATGTCGACTCACTAATACATTTGTCCGATATTCGTATGATACTATTTACAAAACGGCTAGTGATAAATAGTCCATATCAGAAAGGAAAGCGCTAAAAATTTCTGTGTGCCTGACCATCCGTCTAGAGCATACATTTTTGCGCAAAAGTCACATGAAGAATTTGAAGGTATGCATTGCTTCGTCTGCTCTTGTAGCCGCGCTGGCACTTGCTCCAGCATCTGCGCTGGCAGAGGGCACAACGCTTGCTCCTACAAGCACCACCGGTGCTACTGCTACTACTGGCATAACTCCTATTCCTGCACCAACCAGAGAGGAGCTCATGGATCCAACGAATAATCCATATGCTCCTGAGGAAGCATACTTCCTTCCTGATATCACTAACCCAATTCCAGACGGATTTATGGTTGGTAACGCTGACGGTGAGACCATCATTGATAACGGCGATGGCACTGTTACCGTTAAGGGCCACTGGGTTACAGCAGAGCCATTCGATGAGGTTATTTCTGTCTACTTTGTGCGTATCCCTGACCCAGCTCCTAATCCAGATCCAACTCCAACTCCAACCCCCGATCCAACTCCAACTCCAACCCCCGATCCAACTCCAGCACCAGAGCCAGAGCCTGCACCAGCACCTGCATCAACACCAGCGAAGAAGTCCGTACTTCCTGCAACTGGTATTGCAGATGTTGTAGTTCCAGCTTCTGTACTTGCTGTAAGCGGTCTTGGTTTTGTTGCTTCTTCTCGTAAGGTTCGCAAGTAAAAAGAATCCGCGGCTTTGCTGCGCGTAGCACGCATATTGCATCACTAAAGTGCCTGATATTCGGGCACTTTTTTTGTGTGGAAAACCAGTTGGGCGTCCGAGCAGAAATTGGGTACACTCTGAATAACAAAGTTCGGAGGTTGTTATGGAAGACCAGCAGCAGAAATTCTCGCAGATAGATGGCGTGGAACAGACACCCGTGCACTCATCATCGACTGCACTTGTGCTAGAAGGTGGCAGCTATCGAGGCATTTTTACTGCTGGAATCCTTGATGTGCTTCGCGAGAAGGGCGTCACTAACTTTGAGAGCGTGTGGGGAGTTTCCGCGGGTGCCATCAACGCCGTGAGCTTCAGGTCCAAGCAAATGGGTCGCGCCATGCGCATTATGCTGGCCTTTAGGGACGATCCTCGCTTTCTTTCGCTCCGTTCGCTGATAACTACTGGTGATATTGCGGGTGCGGATTTTATGTTCGATGAGATCCAAAACCATTTGGACCCCTGCGATAACGAGGCGTTCAATCAAAATCCCATGCAGATGTACGCGGTGGCGTCCGACGTTACGTTTGGCACGCCGGCGTATCTACACGTAAAAAAGTTTCCGGAAGATGTGACCATGGTCCGAGCGTCTGCGTCGATGCCAACGGTTTCTCGCATGGTTGAGCTGGATGGACATCGTTATTTGGATGGCGGAACTACCGATTCAATTCCGTTTGCGGCCGCGCTTGGTCTGCCCGACGGCAAAGCGGAACGCGCGGTTGACATTCCCGACCACAAGCCGGCAAAGAAAGCGCTGGTCATTATCACGCAGGATAGGGGTTTCGTAAAAACCGACGTCAACGAGCAGATTGCCATTCGCTCGCAGCTTTACTCCGCGTATCCGTACTTTGAAGCTGCGCTGGCTTCTCGCGCTGAGCGCTACATGGATCAGCGCAAACAGCTCTTTGAGCTGGAGGAAGAGGGCAGAGTGCTGGTGCTTGAGCCTCCCGAGCCTGTTGAAGTTAAAGTTAACGAGAAGTCCGGTGAGGCCCTGCTGTCTCTATACCTGACAGGTCGCCAAGTTGCACTTGAGCGCCTCGAAGAGATTAAAAGTTTTATCGAGTAGGGACGCGAGCGACGCTCACGTTGCCTGTGCAGGAACCACAAATTGATACGAAAAGAGTTTGTTTTGAAGACACCGATGAACAGGTTTTTGAAGGTAATGTTTGCGCTGGTTATCGTTGCGATGACTGGTGCGGCAATTCTGCAGATCGTCGCCCCCGAGTACATGGGAAGCAACGCCGCTTATGGCATTTCGACCGGATGGCAGCGAGAGATTGGTTTTTGGAATCTCGCGGTGCTCATCATTTTGGTCACCACTTGTTTCCACTACGATTGGGTCTATCTACGTGCAATTTTGCTCGCGCTGATTCTGGGCGGCATTGGAATTGGAACCAATCACTTCATCCATTTTTTGAGTGCTCACGAGTCGGTAAATTTGGTGGGCGCTATCGAGAATTACGTTCTTGCAGTTGGTTGGATGATTGGCTGGAAGCTCGAATGCAACCGCAGGAAAACCGCGGGTGCTACTGATTAACTGCGGAAAGGTCGCGAGCGTTTTCGCACGACGGCGCTTCGAGTGAGACGTTATGCCCGCGACGTTATGCGCACGACATTATGCGCGCCTGATTTTCTCGCCATGTCTGAACGATTTGCCGGAAAAGTGCACCAAGTCTGAGCTATTTGCCGGTTTTTCTCGTCATGTCTGAGTAAATTTACTCAGACTTCATGCACTTTTCAGGCT
>CALHDX010000040.1:0-6755 GCA_938023105.1 uncultured Atopobium sp. | reverse complement strand
TGCGGGAGCTGAAGACTTGCTGTGCACATGAGCCGTAGTGTCTTGATCAACAAGACGAGACTCCTCAAAGAACTTTGGATCGTCCAGAGCATCATATTCTGGAAGGATGGCGCCTGTCTCATCCACATACTGCGTAGAGTTAAAAAGCGCGCCATTTGGCGAGACAATCTGTCTGCCTGAATACTTCTCAAAGAAGTACACAAAAATACCTCTTAGAGCTGCAGTCAAAGGAATGGCAAGAATAGTTCCAGTCACTCCGCCAAGAGCGCTACCAATAACAATGCCGACGAGCGAAAGACCCGGGTGAACTTTAACGCTCGTTGCCATAACCAAAGGTGAAAGCACGTTATCAACAACGTTTTGTGCAACCATCAAGATAACGATAGTCCATACGGTCATGACAGGGTCAACCAAGATGCTCAAAATAAGAGCAATACCTGCCGAGAAAACCGGTCCAACTACAGGAATAATATGGAAGATTCCTGTAACCATGCCAATAAGAGCGGCATAAGGGTTGCCTAAAATCAGACACCCAAAGTACACAAGAATGCCATTAACCGCAGAGGTAATGATAGTGCCTCGCATATATCCACTGGTAGATCTACTTAAGATTGCAAGAATAAGTCTGAACTCATTCTCTTTTTGAGGACCAGCAATAATAGCCATCTCACGGACAATAACTGGATAATCTTTAGCCAACCAATAGGCAAGCACTAGGCCTAAGAAGAAGACCATGAGTTGGTTTGCCATAGAAGAGATGTTGCCTAATGCAGATGTGGAAAGCCAACTCAAAATACCAGAAGCAACTGATATTCCAATACTTGATGCCTGTTCAATTGCAAGTTCTACCGTCTGTCTAACAGCAGGGTTACTTTGAGTGTCAAAGCTCTGCCAAAACTCCCTTGCCATTGCTCCTATCTGACTTGCATACGAAGGAGCGTTTCTGAGTAGCGTAGTAAGCTCAAATACCAATGGTTGCGCAATCAAAATCAAAAATCCTACCAGCACAATGAGCGTAAGAACAAGCGCGATAAGAGCGGAAATGCCACGAGGCACTCCCCTGTCTTCAAGCCAATTGGTAACAGGACTACAGACAAACGCAACAATAGCGCCAATGGCTAGCAGCTCAACAGCTTGTCCCAGGATACCAAGAACATACAGTGCAAGTGCAAACAATGCAGTCAGACCAATGACTGTCCACACCATTAAGCCACGTTGTTTCCATTTTTGAGCTGAATCGGAAAAGTTTTGATGCTTTTGATCCATTAACGGTTCACGCTTTCTGGGTCAATCTTTTCTTGAATACGCTTTAAGGTGCGACGAAGCAGCCTTGAAACCTGCACCTGAGAGATGTTGAGTTTCTCCGCAATCTCAACCTGGGTAAGGCCTTCAACAAAACGCATGCGGATAATCTCTTGCTCTCGTGGAGAGAAATCCCTGATAGCCTCTTCAAGAACAATGCGGTCATCAGAACCAGCAAGATCCTCATCTTCGGTCACATACTGATCAATGATTGAAGGAGTCTCGTCGCCATCAGCGCCAGAACCGCCTCCCTCAAGAGGAACAGAGCTATAAGCGCTAGAAGACTCCATAGCCTCAAGAACCTCTTCAACGTTAGTATCAAGGCGCTGGGCAATCTCTTCAATTGAAGGGCTTCTTTGCAGCTCTTTAGTCAAGTCATCAGTAACCTGATTAATCTTGGACGAAAGCTCCTGCAGACGTCGAGGAACGCGTACTGACCAGCCCTTATCACGGAAGTGACGCTTAATTTCTCCCATGATGGTTGGCGTTGCATATGTTGTAAATTCAAGACCACGATCAGGCTCAAACCTATCAATTGCCTTGATAAGTCCAATGGTTCCCACCTGAATCAAATCATCAAGGGGTTCTCCACGGTTTTTGAACTTAGAAGCTAAAAAGCGCACGAGGTTTAAGTGACTCACAATAAGCTGGTCTCTTACCTCAGGATCTTTTGTTTCTTTATATTGGGCAAAGAGCTGGCGTGTTCTATCTTTATCCCAGGCCGGGGTACCTTTAGAAGCACGACGAGCAGCTCTTCTTGCGGCTTTCTGCTCTTCTGCAGATGCCTGTACTGCCTCGTTAGCTTCAGGTTTAGGCATGTGCACCGCCAGAAATCTTTACAAGATGAAGTGTGTAACCGTCGTCACTGAGCTCAAACTGGTCACAAATAGCAGAGAGCAGTAGCTCTACAAGCTCAAGTGGCTGAGAATTATCTGTCTCAGACTCAACTGGATCCTCATCACCCAAGTCAAAATCAATAACCATAGTATTGTCTTCGAGGGTAAACGTAATATCTACAGATTCTTTCTGAGTGCCACAAGCAAAGACAAATCCTTCTTCTGCGGCCATTTTGACATCTTCAAGCTCATCAACGTTCATCTTACACAAAACAGCAAGATTAGCAGCCATCATTCTGACTGAACGAGCAAATGTTGGATCTGCTGGAGCGGAAAGCTCAACAATTTTTTGTGCCATAACAATCTACTCCTCAGTCTTCTGAGAAGACTCAGAACCGTACTCGATGTAGAACTGCTCAGTACGAGCAGGCTTAGAATGCTTTGTCTTATCCTGAGAAAGCAAAGGGAGCTCTTCAAGGTACTCTTGAGCACGCTGGGCACTCTGCTGAGCAGTTGCGGTTGCACCACTCAAGCGAGCCTGAGCAGCCTCTGCAAGCTTGGAAGGATTCAAAGATCCACCGAGGCCAGTTCCCAGCTTTGAAACAGACTCAACAACACCTGTGACAGCATCACTTGCAGCTTTGCTGACAGTGGCAGTTACGGCTGATGCTGCACCAGAAACGGTTGCTACATCACCGAGAACTACATTGAGGCTCTCAAGGGAGGTATTAGCGTTCTCTGCAGCCTCATCAACCTTCTGCATGAGTGCAGGTAACTGCTTGATAGTTGGATCAAGCTCATCAACCATGCCATCAATCTTTGAAATAACAGGCTGAATCTGCTCAATAGTGTTGTTAGCTGAGAGTGTAATCTCAGTTATTGACTTTCTTGTTGTTCTTAGGGTCAGAGCAACCTCGACAATAGCCCAAACACCAGCTACGGCTAAGACTACAAGGGCAATCTGTAAGTAATCCATCTATGCCATCCCTCAAAGCTAACGGTTACAGTTCTTTCTATTCTACCCGAGGAGCGACTTCTTAATGCTCCCACTTAACTAATTCAAAATCCTAAGCTTCCTCGTGACGATCACGCTCTGTAGCTGCAATTCTCCACGCTTCCCAACCTCTTGGAGATGGCGAGAAGAACGCACCGCGTTCAAGTCCTTCTGGAAGATAACGCTGCTCAATCCACCCGCCAGGATAATTGTGAGGATAGAGGTAATTGCCGTACTCTTCAGAACCGGGGCGCGTACGGTCTCTTAAGTAACTTGGAACTTCTCGCCTTGGACCTGTTCTGACCTCGTGAAGTGCCGCATCAATACCTGCTTCTGCAGCATTAGATTTTGGTGCCAGTGCCATATAAATAACCGCTTGCGCAAGGTTAATTCTGCACTCAGGGTAACCAATGACCTCGGCTGACCTAAACGCTGCATGTGCAATGAGCAACGCCTGAGGATCGGCATTGCCAATATCCTCTGAGGCCAAAATCATAATGCGTCGAGCAATAAATTTAGGATCTTCACCTGCATCAATCATGCGCGCAAGCCAATACAGCGCTGCATCAGGGTCTGAGCCTCGCATGGACTTAATAAACGCAGAGATAATGTCATAGTGCATATCCCCTGCTTTATCGTAGGGAAGTCCGCGACGAGGATTTGCCTCAAGAACGTTCTGCTTGGTAATAACAAGCGGCTCAGATGCTTTGCCATCAGCAGATTCTGGAACGTCAACCATCTGAGAAGCAAGCTCAAGAGAGGTTAAAGCTGCACGACCATCTCCGCCCGCAAGTGTCACAATCTCTTTGCGAGCATCTTCTTCCAAGACAAATGCGCCAGCTAGGCCGTCTTCTGACTCAAGTGCTCGCTGAATGAGCTCATCGATTGCTGCATCTGACAATGCATGCAATTCCACTACACGAGAGCGAGAAATCAGAGCGCTATTAACCTCAAAGTAAGGGTTTTCTGTAGTAGCACCAATAAGTACAACTATTCTATCTTCTACCGCATGAAGCAGAGCATCTTGCTGAGAGCGTGTAAAACGATGAATCTCATCAATGAACAGAATAGTTCTTCTACCTGCTGTTAAAAGCCTTGATTCCGCAGCTTCAATCTCTCTGCGAAGGTCTTTAACAGTACCCGTAATTGCGGATACTTCCACAAACTCTGCGTGCGTTGTATGAGCGATGATGCGTGCAAGCGTGGTCTTACCGGTACCGGCCGGGCCGTACAACAAGACAGACGAAAGCGTATCGTGCTCAATGGCCTTACGCAGCCATGAGCCTGGACCAACCGCATCTTCCTGACCCACGTATCCATCAAGCGTGGTAGGACGCATGCGGGCAGCAAGTGGTGCATTAGCTTTTTTAGCGGCACGTTCCATGCCAGAAAATAAAGTATCCATGCAGCTATTTTACCCCGTCTCAAACACAAAAGCTTGGCGAGAAGCCCGCTCAACACAAATGCTCTTTACGTGCCTGTTTGCTACATCGTGACTGACTTGTAAATCTTACGCACGTACCCCTTCTGCAAAGTAGCTCCTCTTTGGAAAGAGCTCCTGAGCTTCTGGGAAGAGTGCTTCGCAGGTAGCCACAAAGTAGTCATCAGTCATTGCAGAAATAAAATCAACAACAGTGCGATGCGCATCACTCTTCCAGTCATACACATGACCATACCTAGAAAGATGCCTGCTTACTGGCTCAATATGATGCTTAAAGATTGCAAGGCTCTGATCGCCAGATTTAAGCGAAGACAACTCGTATTCGTACAACTTCTCAAACAGGTGCTTAATGTCTTTAGAGAAATCACCATTGGCTTCTGATGCACCATAAATCTTCTGGTAATTCTCGCGCTTTGCTCGTTTCATCTCTTTAAACGCCTCTTCAGAAAGAGAAATCTGAGGCTTACCAAAGCTATTCTGAACAATGTCTGCAACAAAAGCAGAGGTAGCCCATGCGTTATAGGCGCCACCAAGGCCATCATCAAACGTTTCTTCTGTTGCAGCGCCAGCACGAAGCGCATCCTGTCTGTCTTTTCCAACATACGCAATGATGTCGGAGATACGCATGACGCAACCTTCAAGCGTCATAGGACGCAGGTGTGCAATAGCCTGAGGACCTCTCTCCCAGCAATCTTCTACCACCTTATCAAACTCATCAAAAGTTGAAAGATCACTCATTTGAAGTATCTGCTGTTCAAACTCGCCGTTGTGGCAAATTACTCCATCAAGTGTCTGCAAAGAAAGGTTTCTTGCATAGAGGCCGTCAAGCACGCGCACGCTCTGTACGTTGTGGAAAAACCAACGTCCCGTTTGCTCGTGATAAATATCATTGAGGAAATACTCCCCTGCATGACCAAAAGGAGTATGTCCAACGTCATGACCAAGAGCAATTGCCTCGATCAAATCAAGGTTAAGGCCAAGGGCACGTCCAATATCTTTAGCAACCCTACAAACAAGCTGCTCATGAAGGCCGCGGCGCGTAATGTCATCGTGCGCACGGAACGAAAAAACCTGTGTTTTGCCGTTTAGCCTGTTATACGCAGGGGTATGCATGATCTTCTCGACATCTCGCATAAAAGCGGGACGCAAAAGTGATGCCTGATCATGGGTGGAATCTCGGCGAATGATATCTTCATTTTTGCACGCGTAAGGACTTAAGGTGCCCTTAGCAATTTGCTCAGCCACAAGGGCTTGAGTTTCTTCTGTAAGTTGCCCGGTCAAATGAGGTGCAAAAGGATTAATAGTATTCATGTGTATCCTCTCTAGATGTTTTTCACCTCTAGTGTAGAAGTTTCACCGGACAAAAACTCATGATGAATTTTGAGAGAGCTTCTAGGGAGGCTTAACGTCTAAAAAAACTATCCTGAGGTGGTTGTTTTAAGGCCTCAAGCAGGTTTTTTGCCAAAAGTGCCGCACCCTTAGAATTTGGATGCACATCGTCAGCAAAATATTTCTTCTCCTGCGGCAATAGTTTTTCTCCAGAAATACACTGCAAACCAAACTTACCAGCAACTTCTTCAATAATTTGAGGAACCTCAGCATAACAAGAATAAGGGTGCGTGGGATACGTATCCTCAAAATAAGGCGTAGGTGTCAGAACCACCACGCGCGTATCTGTATACATCTGAGAAATCTGCCAGAGCGAATTTTGAATATCGTATGTTACCTGTGACTTTGAGCATTTCTCGTATCGATAATTTGCTCCAAGCGCAACAACCACTAAAGAAGCATCCTCAATAAACGTATATGAGCCAGGCTGATAAACTTGTCCACCAATTCCCTGGTTAACTACCTCAAGCTTCATGCGTTTAGCAAGACAGCGTGGCCAAGTTTTATCTGGCTGTTCCACAACAAAACCCTGCGCAATAGAATCGCCAAACACCACCAATTTTTTCTTAGGCTCATCGGGCGAGAAAAACGTGCCGTTGCCACGGAGATTTTTAACGGAAGCGCTCTGTAAACAGGGCAAGTAAACACTCACGTGATGCGTGTCATTAAAACCTGGAAGTCTAGCAAGGTCATCCTGAGGTCTCTCTGTTTCTAGATGAATAGAAAGTGTCTGTTCACCTGCATCATCCAACGAGAAGTTCTTGTAAGGTTTACCGTTAACTGTCACAAATAC
>CALHDX010000039.1:0-3145 GCA_938023105.1 uncultured Atopobium sp. | reverse complement strand
CTCTTAAGAAAACCTTTTTTCATGATGGCCCCTCAAAAAGATGTGCATATTACATCTATATTTTCTTACAAATTGATAGCCAAATCATAGGAGAATTTAGTATTCACATAAAAAGTGAATTTGGCTGATAAATAGTACAGTTCACATGGACAGTACTGTTTTGAAAATAGTTCAAATTTTTGTATTCGCACCGCATCTGCTGCGGATGAACATGAATTGAGCCATCGCGCTTCAAGACGCCGCAGCCAATCCGCAGCTTCAGTCCGCGCGCCTCTGCTCACTCGCCTTAGTTTGCTCCGCCAGGGCGAGAAGGTCTACCAGCTTTGTGTTTATCTGGCTCTTGAACTTTCTCTGTCTTGGAGCAAATCCATGCAACGGTATAGCCAACGCAGCCGATAAACAGGCAGGTTAGACCTAACATAAACATTTTCTCACCAACGCCAAAGTTAATCTCGTATTGAATTTTGAGCGCCAGCGGAGGATCTTGCAGAGGAAGTCCAGCTTTAGCGAATAGGTAGTATGCACCCATGAGCGCACTTAAAATACCTGAAATTAAAAAGCCCTGTGAAAGGTTCTTGATTACTTGAGCCGCTTTGTTCATGTCGCATCATCTCCTTATGTGGTTATGGTAAAGCAAAATGGCGAGAAACCCAAAAGAGAGCCAGCATACTGGCTCTCTTTTGACGTGTAGGTGTTTTGAAATGGATCGAGCTGCTTACTTTCCGCTCGCCATCTTAGCTGGATACCACTTTTGGAACCACGCCGTAAACAGGCCCATTCCAATAGGAACCAGGTTATTCACAATAACCAAAATACCACCCACACCATTTTGAACTGCAAACCAGCTCCAAATGGCCGTTAACACGTACATAGCACCCCAACATGCAGCCAAAATATAATTTGTCTTCATGAACAGCGGATTGTTGTAGGCATTATCTCCGCCGTAGCTGTACTTAACATATGCAGCGCAGAGAGGCTCCTTAGTAAGGCATGATGCAAGCCACATAAGACCAAAAGCCAGGTAACCCAAATTGACAATAAGATTCCCGTCGCCATTTCCGCTCATAAAAACGCCTGCAGACAATGCTCCAACCAGGGCAAATGAGATTCTGTCCCAGATGGTAAACTTGAAGTTCCTCATAATAAGCGGCATTAAAGCAGTAACAAGCAGCACAATCATGGCGCCAACCTGAGAATCAAACGATGTTGCAGTCCAGAAGGTAATCCAAGGGAGCAGCATTGTAATCATCTGCGGATTTTTCTGCGCGTTACCAGCTTCTTTAGCTGGCGCATCCTGCGCACCTCCAGATGCGCCGCCAGGAGTGGGACCAAAATACTTATCCCAATCAATCATGAAGGAAAAATCGCCCTCAACGGTATACAGGTGCTTACCCAGCGCCTCTGGTCCGCTTATCTCGCCACGAGAAATGGACTGCCAGACCTCAAACGGAGTGTTAAGCTTTGTGGTGGTAGTAAGACTGCCATCAGTAAAGACCCTGCTGCCGTCTTTGCCCAGCAGAATCTGGTAGCTACGCCCAAGATCGGTGTAGTTCATCTCAAGCACGCGATCTTTTCCGTCGTAAGCCGTCTTATCATACAGGGCCGCCATCTGCGAGGTGAAGATATGGTCAAAAGGTACCTGCTCAACGGGTTTCTCGCCAGCGTTTTTGCTGCCCTGAGCGCTTATATCGCGAGAAATTCCCCAGCTTGCATCCGCCATCTGCTCAAACATCTCTTTTGGATACAGCAAGACTTTGAGTTCGGCTTTTGTCTGGTCAGAAATGCCGCCCTGAGCGTATTCTGTACCAGCCTTTTTGACAAGCTCGAGGTACTGGTTGGTGCGTGCGGAAAGCTCTTTTACGCGGAAGAGCTCGCCTTGACCGCAGAAAATGCTCTCGTAGTTGCCCTGACCAAGAATGTGGTCAAACATCTTGGTAACGCTATCGTAGTTGCCCTCTGACGAATAGAATCCGCAGGTAGAAACGAGAACGTGCTTCTTGCCGGACATGTCGTAGCGAGACTCATGAGCGCCACTTCCATATCCCCTGTTTGCGTCGCTCATAAAGGGCAAACTCATGGGGAGCTGACGATCAATAAGGTTCTTCAGCAGTCCAGGTACGTTGAAGTAGTAGAGCGGAAAACTCCAAATAACCAGGTCAGCCCAGAGCTGCTTTTGGATGACGGTTTCTTCATCGTCCAACATAATGCACTTGCCAGGCGTGTTCTTCCAGCAGTGAAAGCAACCCTTGCAAGGCTTGATGTCCATAGTGGCAACGTTGAGCTGCTCAACAGTCACATCTTCATTGGCGTGCTGCTCAGAGACGCCCTCGATAAAACTCTTAGCAAGACGCAGAGAGTTGCTAGCTTTGCCCTTGGGGCTGCCATTAATGAGCAGAATGTTCATGGTGCGCCTCCAGCTCCTTCATGCACTTCTCGCTCCATGCTCTGAGCATTTCCTCGTGCATCTTGCCGTACTCTATAGTAAATTTCCAGAACAACGCCTTCTCTGGGTCACCCATTTGAGCTGCATAAGCAGTAAACGCAGCTGTTGCCAGCTCACTTCCACCTGGAAATGACGAGGCGTTATCTGCGATACGTTTAAAGAACGCAAGGTTTTCCTCGTAGGAGCACTCGCCTCTAAAGAACGTTTGCATCAACAGCGGAATACGCTGCGCTGAAGGCTGCGAATCTTCTCTTAGCCACTTTTGAAGCTCCTCTTTACCAGCTTCAGTTATCGAGAAAACCTTCTTGTCCGGTTTTCCTTTTTGAGCAACCAGTGTTGAGGTAACCCAGCCGTCTTTTTCTAGCGACTGCAGCTCTCTATAAATCTGGCTTGTCTGAGCGGTCCAGAAGTAATTAAGCGACTGTTGAAAGATGGTTTTAATCTCGTAGCCGGACATATCTCCATAATTCAAGAGACCAAGAATTCCCTGCTTGAGCAAATCTCTCATCTCCTTATATTCCACTTGTTGAATATCTTATAATGATAGTAGTTCCACTTGTGGAATATGTCAACGAGAAATTTTAAAAATTTTTATTTTTTATCTGCACAAAAAGACTCTGCCATTTCTGACAGAGTCCTAACGTGCGATTATCATGTGCTCTTTGTTGCTCCGGCGTTACCTATTACAGGGAAGAAGCGGTG
>CALHDX010000038.1:0-3414 GCA_938023105.1 uncultured Atopobium sp. | reverse complement strand
AGGTGTCTTGCCTGCAAATCAATTGAACGAGTACGATCATCTTCGCAGGTAGGAAGACCGTCATAAACCGGCCATGGACCAAACGTGTTCTCCTGCTGACTCGTCACAAATGCTGCCTGAGTTAGACCCATACCAAAATAATGCTCGGAGAATTCAATGAAGCGTTTCTCGCTCAAGCCAGAAAATCTCTGTGGATAAAAATTGTGACAAACGCACATATTGCGACGATATGCGCCACGCTCAATAAGTAGATCAAGCGACAGCATCTGACTGGCGTTGAACTCGACTGCAATGCCGTAAGGATTTCTTGTCAGAGCAATGTCCTGACGATCTCCCAAATGCCCATCAAGACGAATAATATCTACGCCCATCTTGGCAAAAACAGAAATATCAGTTGCCGTTGCCCCTAAGTGCTGAAATACGCGCGGGTTAGTATCCACTGCAACAGTAAACCCATACCCATGAGCGCGATCCATAAACTGCGAAAACTCAGCTACTGTCTCTTCTGGTGACTTATCCACAGATAGTAAGCACGTAAAAATGCGCGAGAAACCATAGCTACTTGCTAATGCCATGTAGGCATCATCGGCTTCAGGTGTTGAGTGCTCTGGATAAAGAGAAATTCCAAGCCTATGCATCACTTCCTCCAATCAAGCGTACAGGTTGGTACCTGGCACAACGTCTCAGCGTTGTACCAGGTACAGCTCAAATACAAAAGTTTTACAGCACGACAGAATCAAGGTCGATAGAGTCAAAGTCTTCCAGCTCAGTAGAAGGTTCCTCGGAAGCTGCGGCTTCTTCCTTCAGATATTCCTTGTCCAATGTCTTGATGAAAGGCAGATAAATAAAGATTCCCAGAATAATCAAGAAGAGCTGCAGGACAGCGCCTTGCCAACCACTCAGCAGGAAACCAGAAACCAGAGGAGGAGTAGTCCAAGGAAGCATAACGCCGTTGCACAGAGGTACTAGACCAAGATCCATGATGAAGTACGCAATGATGATGTTGACCACTGGAGTAAGGATAAAAGGAATCAGCATAACTGGGTTAAGAACAATAGGAAGACCAAAGATAATTGGCTCGTTGATACCAAAGATACCAGGAGCAACAGAAATCTTTGCCAGATCCTTAATACGCTTGGAATTGCAGAACAGAAGCATCGCAATTAGCAGAGAGAGTGTAGAACCGCCACCGCCAAAAGTTGCAAAGAAGGTTTCGAACTCACGATTAACAATGTTAGGAAGTGCTGCACCAGCAGCAAATGCGGCCTGATTCTCAAGCGAAAGTGCGGTAAGAATTGGTGTGTAAATTGAACCAGTGACGCTGGAGCCGTGGATACCAATAAACCAAAATCCACTTGCCAAAACATAACTAAATGCCAATGCCCAAACAGTTCCACCAAGTGAAGTTAGAGGAGCCTGAAGAATTGCATAAATGAAGCTAAAGGCATTGCCCCATGGGGAAATGATAAAGACAATACCAACCAGCCATACGGCGGTAAACGCAACAGTCATAGGAATAAGAGCGCTAAATGCACGAGCAACAGTAGGAGGAACACCCTCTGGCATCTTAATGGTCCAGTCTTTTTTAATGATGTAGCTAAATACACCTACTGCAAAGAATCCTACAATCATGGCAATAAAGACGCCTTTTGCACCAGTCCAAGCAAGCGGAATACTATCTACCAGGAATGGCTCCACGCCCTCTTCAGGTGAAAACTCAGTTACCTGAGGCATAAGAATGAACCAACTTACCAAAGAAACAATACCCGCTGACGCACGGTCTTTAATACCAATGTGCTCGGCAAAGTTATAGCCAATATTAAAAGCAAGGAAGATTGCCATGAGCGAAACAGTACATGCGGAAGGAATAGCCAGCAGAGCAAACAGCGATTTATCTGGCTGAACCATCGTAGTCTTCAAAAAATCAATCCACGCAGGAATTGGGAAGTTGCGAAGCAAAGTAAACATAGAGCCAATAATCAGAATTGGCATGACCATTGCAAACGAATCTCGCATGGTCAAAAGGTATTTATTTTTACCAATCATTTCAGCTAGCGGCATAAGTCGCTTTTCAAACACATCCATCGTTTTCATAGAACCCTCCAAACTAACATCTCTCCATTTTTTATAAAATCACAGGTAAAACATATAGCGAGAAACCCTATGCAGTAGAACCGCGCTTAATCAAAGAAATGGCCATCTTAAGTACACGCTCGCCGTTCAAGTTGCCGTAATCCGCTGACTCAATAACGCCAACAGGAATTTTTGCTCCGTATTTTGCGTTTACATCGTCAAAGCTAAAACGAACCTGAGGTCCCAGTAAAATGCAATCGGGAGTGTCGTGCTCTACCTGGAAATCAATCGAGGTAGAAGAAAATGCTTCAACCTTTACTTGAATTCCATGGGCATCAGCAACCTCTTGCATCTTGTTTGCAAGCATACTTGTGGACATACCTGCACTACAAAACAAATCAATCTTTTTCATACCTACTTCCTTTCACTGACCATTACCAACAGTTACTTGCTTACAAAGCTCAACAATTTGCACTGCCAAATCGTGTGTTGTAAGTGCACACATCAAGTGATCTTGCCCATGGACCATCAGCAAAGACAGTGGTTTGTTATCCTGTCCAATAATTTCCTGCTGAATCCGTTCCATCTGAAACTCATGCGCTCGATTTAACGATTCTGAACTCTGTTTCAACAACTCATCTGCCTGGTCAAACTTTCCTAAACGAGCGCACTTGATTGCTTGTATTGCATAACTTTTTGCATCCCCACCATGCACAACCAAGTTGGTGACAATAGCCTCTACCTCTCTTTCATCCATTTCTATCCCCTCTTTCTCAAACCATCACCTGACGATGTAATCTGACCAACAAAAGTTGAAAAACTTTGATGCTTTACCAGTGAACAAATTGCCTCTTTATCCATAAGAAGGGACGCCATGTTCTTGTTAAATAAACGGGTCTTCTCGTCTTCTGAACAAGAAACTGAGATTAAAAACACAGCAGCTACGTCATGACCGTCCCAGTCAATTGGGTTGTCTAATAAGCCGACTGCTACACAAGTACGTTCAGATACCGGGCGCGAAGGATGCGGAAGTGCAACCAAGTTTCCAAAGGCAGTCATTGCTAAAGTTTCGCGGTCAAAAACCAGAGCTCTGAACTCATCTTCAGAAACAGAGATGTTTGATTTCTCAACGTTACATAATTGACTGACCAAAAAGTTAAGTACTTCCGCCTTACTTCTATACGCAAGATGTGAGAAGAAAAGATGCTCGCTAAAGTGTTTAGCAAACTCCTCTTGTTCATCTCGGCGAAGTAAGTCTTTAACTACCTGGTCTTTATTAATATCGTCGAGCAAGAATCCCGAATAACACACAGGAACTGGCAAAGGAGATGCAATCTCAAC
>CALHDX010000037.1:0-2398 GCA_938023105.1 uncultured Atopobium sp. | reverse complement strand
GCCACAGATATTCAGGTTGAGAAACAATACGATTCCAACATCTGGTTGGATAGTGAAGCAAGTAATAGAAAAGTTTTATTGAGGATGGAGCCTAATAACATTCTCATGGGAGATTGCTATCTACAAACACCACCGCTATTTATTGGCAACACGGATCATATTGGTATTGTCGGCGATAACGGCTGTGGTAAAACAACGCTGATAAAGGAAATCATTTCAAGCATTTTTGATGATGTGCGGATGTTGTATATTCCTCAGGAGCCAACTGAACTGCAAAAAACAGAGACGCTAAGAAAAATCAAAGGGCTATCAAATTCCCAGCGTGGAAGAGTGCTGTCTATTGTGGCACAGCTCAATTCAGATCCCGATTATGTTCTTGCTGGTGAGTCAACCAGTCCAGGTGAAATGAGAAAGCTTATGCTTGCGCAGGGAATGCTCGAATCACCAGAGCTTATCGTAATGGATGAACCAACTAACTATTTGGACCTTGGTTCAACCGTAGCGCTTGAACGTTTACTGTCTGAATATCCAGGAGCTTTGTTGTTGGTCTCACATGATCTCTCGCTGATTGATTCTGCTACATCGATAAAATGGAGCATTCAGCGATTAAATAACAACTTTGAGCTTGTGGTGCAATAGGGGCGAGAAACACGTTGGATAGTTACGGTGGTTGCGCGTTTGTGTTTGAGTAGCTCGCTGACACAGACCGCTGCTTTTATACCGCTCGCCGTAGTTGTTTAAGCAAACTAACTTTTGCTGAAAAATTTTATATAAACTGAAAGGTCAAACTGATTTCTTCTGGGATTTCTCGTGTTTTAAGCATGGATTTCGGAGGGACCTATGCTTCACTTCAACCACGGTTCAAAACAAGAAACCAACGAGGGAAATGCAAGCGCTACGGGTGCTGCAGGCACGGGCGCTGCTGGCGATGCGGGCTCCACAGGTGCGCCGGGCACTACAGGCGCTACAGGTGCGGGTGCCGCCGGCAACGCAGGCGCGGGCGCCGGGGTCCCTAACATTCCCACGCCGCCCGAGGGATATCAGCAGGCAGCATTCGCATCCACGCTGCCAACGGTTGCTGATCAGACGGCTAACTTAGGCTCCCAGATTGGCGTTATTTCTCCAGGTGAAAGTGAGGAAGACGCTGAGGCTCGTGAGGCGTACGAGAGTCTTGCACGTCACCGCAAAGCTCGTCGTAAAAAGAAGCTTATTAAAGCAGGAATAATCGCTGGAGTTTTTGTTCTTCTCGTCACATTGTTTATTTTGCCTATGTGCCAGGGCGGCCAGAACCAGAACACTACCGTGATGCCAAGTACTACGTTTGTCACGCGCGGCGAGTTCAGCGATTCTGTTTCCGCGTCTGGATCCATCAAGCCCGTGTCGTCAACCGTGGTAACTCCCGAGGTAGATGGCATTATTCAGGATGTTCAGGTTTCCGAGGGCACGTACGTTCATAAGGGCGATAAGCTCTTTACCATCAAGAATGATGAACTGGACAAGGCTGTTCGTAAGGCGTCTCAGCAGGTAAAAGCTGCTGAGAACGAGGTCAGTAAGGCTCGTTCAGCCCTAGCGTCCGCACGCAACGGTGTCTCCGAGGCGGGCGAGGACGGACAGGAGGCAAACGCTGCGTCTGTTGCTGCTGCTGTTGAGGCAGCGGAGGCAAATCTGGAGAGCGCTCAGATTGCGCTTGAGGAGGCTCGCTCCGCCTACAACGACGCAATTGCCCAGGCAGATAAGCGTGTAGTCACCGCTCCATGCGACGGCACGGTTATTGTGATGAATGCGGTAAACGGCGCTTCTGTTGGTTCGTCCGCGCCGGGTACTAGCAACGCTGGTCCTCTGATTACTATCGCGGACCTTTCCCAGATGAAGGTAAACGTCCAGATAAACGAGGTAGACATTTCTCGCATTGCCGTTGATCAGAAGGCGCAGGTTAGCTTTACGGCTCTAAGAGATCTGTATTGCGACGCAGTGGTCACTCACGTTTCTGCTGTTTCGTCCAACGGTGCCGATGCGAGCGCAAGTTACGATAACCCTGGTCGATCCATTGTTTCCTACACCGTTGACCTGCTTATTAGCAGTCCCGACGCCTCCATCAAGCCGGGTATGACCGCCAACGTGGACATCATGATTCAGCACATGGACAACGTGCTGACCGTGCCTCTTGTTGCCGTTATGGATGACGGCGATGGTGCTTACGTCAACGTGGTTACTTCTCGTGACGAGAAGGGTTATCCGCAGGTAAAGCGCGTGCCAGTGACTGTAAAGGCGCAAAGTTCTACGACGGCCGTCATTGAAGGTGCTGGTATTGAAGACGGTACTGAGGTGATGATTGGCGGCGGCGCTGGCGGTCCATCTCAAGGTGCGGCGATGGACGCTCCGGCAGGCGCAACGTCTG
>CALHDX010000036.1:0-1499 GCA_938023105.1 uncultured Atopobium sp. | reverse complement strand
CATATACATAGCAGTATTACAAATATTAGATAAAGAAATGTCCGCTCAACACTCCGCAAAACTAAGTTCTAGAAATACAAAAAGAAGGCCATGAAAGATGGCCTTCCTAAACTAAATTCAAAAAAATATTTTCTTTTACGCAACGTGTTATGTTCTGTTTCTGCGGTAGAAATCAACAAGGGACTGAGTGGAAGCGTCCTGTTTTGCCAACTCTTCGTCGTTATGAATTGCAGGGAAAATCTGTTTAGCAAGCTGTTTGCCAAGCTCAACGCCCCACTGATCAAAGGAATCAATGCCCCACACGACACCTTCAACAAAGGTAATATGCTCGTAGAGTGCAATAAGCGTACCAATAGCACGAGGATTAAGCTCTTTACCAAAGATAGAGGTAGTTGGCCTATTTCCTTCAAAGACGCGTGCAGAAACCATCCACTCTGGTGTTCCCTCAGCACGGACTTCATCAGCGGTCTTGCCAAAAGCAAGCGCTTTAGTCTGCGCAAAGAAATTGGAGAGGAAGAGTTCATGGACATCTAGGTCTGCGTCTTTTGTGGCAAAAGCGGTATTTACAAACGCAATAAAGTCAGCAGGAATAATCTGGGTTCCCTGATGGATAAGCTGGTAGAACGCATGTTGACCATTAGTTCCAGCCTCTCCCCAGAAGATTTCGCCTGTCTTTGAAGTAACCGCCGTACCATCCCAACGAGTAGACTTACCGTTGGATTCCATGGTGAGCTGCTGGAGATATGCAGGGAATCTATGCAGGTACTGGCTGTATGGAAGTACGGCATGAGATGCTGCGCCAAAGAAATTAACGTACCAAACGTTTAAAAGACCCATGAGAGCAACAACATTTTGCCTCAGAGGGGTTGTCTTGAAGTATTCATCAACTGCGTTAAAGCCGCTCAGGAACTCTGCAAAGCGCTGTGGGCCAAAAACAAGTGCCAGCACCAGACCAACTGCAGAATCAACCGAATAACGGCCGCCAACCCAGTTCCAGAAACCAAAGGCATTCTCTGGGTCAATACCAAAGTCTTCTACCAGATCAAGTGCAGTGGAGACAGCAACAAAATGCTTACGAATAGCTTCTGCGTTCTGAGCGTCTGAACCATCAATAACACCCTGTTCAGCCAGCTTTTCCAAAAGCCATGTGCGAGCACAACGGGCATTGGTAAGAGTCTCAAGCGTAGTAAAGGTCTTGGAAACAATAACGAAGAGTGTTGTTTCTGGATCAAGATCCTCGGTTTTCTCGCCAAGGTCAACAGGGTCAATGTTGGAGACAAAGCGAGCAGTAATACCTGCGTCTGCAAAAGGCTTCAAAGCCTCGTAAACCATAACAGGACCAAGATCAGAGCCACCAATGCCAATGCTTACAACCGTCTTGATAGGCTTACCAGAAATGCCCTTCCACTCTCACGAGCGAACTCGATCGCAGAAGGCATACATCTTGTTCAGCGACTGGCTGAACGTCATCGCGATGAATACTTGATTCCGATAGTCGG
>CALHDX010000035.1:0-46154 GCA_938023105.1 uncultured Atopobium sp. | reverse complement strand
TATGAGGATGGCGAGTTTAGGCACGTAATCCTTGGTGAGTAAGTCTGTGTTGTCCACACGCAAAAAATGGCGAGAAGATCAATCGGTCTTCTCGCCTTATTTTGTGTCTGTAACGTGGGGTTTTCTAGTCAGCGCTACTTCCTAGAAAGTGTGTCAGTATTCCAAGTACTACTCTGAGAGCTGATGGTTACGGTTCTTCCACCGTTGGTGGAAGAGAGGGTGAATGGCTCGCTCCTCTGGCTTACCTGGCCGTTGAAGTCAAGCTCAAGCTTGGATTCGTCGCCAGTCCAGGTACCATGAACCTCAGGTTGACCACCAATACGCCAAATGACCGTGCCGTCCTTCTGGATGACAACCTCCATAGGCTTGCCGTCAGTGCCGGTACCGCTGTAGGTACCAACCCACTTTTGAGCTTTCTTGCGGTCTTCCTCGGATTTCTTGTCTTTATCCTTCTGCTCTTGCTCTTTTTTGGTCTTCTCGGCCACGCCAGATTTAAGAGTTTCACCTTTCTTTATCTGGTCAGATACGCGAGAGTGGTATGAATCATAGGTTGAATTGTTGCCAGTATCGTCGCCCCAGATTACTTTTTCGTGTTCAATATCTCCGAGAAGAGCTTGCAGCTCAACAAGCTTATTTGCTACAGATTTTTGGTCCATAGTATTTGCGGTATCTGTGTCGTTGAAGCTGTTTGCGGTTAGTCTGCGCTTGTAGTCAGCCTCAAACCAGTCGCGAATGCTCTTCTGTCGATCAGAGATTGTGCTGTTTAGAATGTTGACTCCCGAATCATCGGTGCCGTTAGGAAGGTGGAACTGGCCGTTCTTTTGGTCAGTTTGAATCTGCTCTTGGATTTCGTTGAGTTTTTCGTATTGGTTAAGAAGCTCAACACGACTGCTGTCACTGCGAGGATCAACGCCAACGCTCTCAATCTGCTCCTGATAGGTTGCAATGCGCTGCTGGACGGCGCTGCGCTTGGCTGCGTCGTCTTGGTGGGACTGAATGACCCAAGCAATGGCCAGTACACCCACAACCAGAACAGCCGCAAGCAGGCCAAATGCCACTTTGCGGAGTGTGTCCGAGCCGTCCTTGGTTTGCTTGCGCTCAACGGAACTAGGTCCGCTTGAAACAACGGTGAACTGCGAAGGGTCAAAGTGCGAAATAGCAGTTGAATCTACGTCGTCAGAGGTGAAGACGTCGATGCGATCTGGGTCATTAATGAAGGTTGTAGGCTCCTCGTCAGCAGCGTTGGAGTTTGCGATTACGGTGGGGTCTGCGTCAGCATCTGCGTCAGTGTCTGCAACGGAGTCCGAGTCGGTGATAGCGGTAGGCGCCTCATCTGGGGCGATGTAGGAGTCGTCTGCCGATACCTCTAGGAGTGAGGTTTCTGCAGCAGTTGTGTCTTCGTCATCGACTGGATACTCTGCCAGGACAGTTGCGTCTGGATCAGTTACGGTTTCAGCTGGCTCATCAGCTTCTGCTGGTGCGATAACCTCGGTGGCTGTGGTGGAGTTGTCGGGTGCGGTTTCTGGTGTGGGTTCTGTGGACTCAGCGAGCGCATCGGGTTTCTCGACATCTGCGGCGTCCGTGACGTCAGAAAGCATCTGTCCGCAGTTAGAACAGAACTTTGCGTGCTTGCTAATTTCAGCTCCGCAGTTGGGGCAATTCATAGAGTCGCTCCTTAAATCGCCAGTTAGACTCAGTGGCTTTTAATTACACTGGCTTACTATTGTAGCGTTAACAGGAGAAACACCAAAATGTTTTTAGTTTTGAAGGCGGCTACGCGCGTTTAGTGACACGCGATGTAGATCCGCTTTGCGTGTTCAGGTCCGCTGTTTAGAGCAGAGATACGCCTGCTTCTGCACAGCGGTCTTCGGTCTGCTTGTCCCAGATAGATGCCTGCACCTCTCCGACGTGCGCTTTTTCTAGCAGCAGCATGCAAAGACGACTTTGGCCAATGCCGCCGCCAATGGTAAAGGGCAGCTCACCATCAATGAGCATCTTGTGGAACGGCAGTTCAAGGCGGTCTTCACATCCAGCGATTGCTAGCTGTGACTTAAGCGCCTCAGCGTCAACGCGAATGCCCATACTGCTAATCTCAATCGCAGAGTCCAAGGTCTCATCCCAGAACAACAGGTCACCATTGAGCGACCAGTCGTCGTAGTCGGGAGACCTGAAGTCGTGAGGCTGGCCGGAGTTTAGAGCGCCGCCAATACCCACGATAAAGGTGGTTGGATGCTCGCGAACAAACAGATTTTCTCGCTGCTTAGGCGTCTGAGTAGGGTAGAGGTCCTCAAGCTCCTGCGAGGTCACAAAGGTAACCTCTCGGCTGAGCTGCGTATTGAGCTGAGGATAGTGCCATTTGAGCTCGTCAAGGGTTCCGCAGATTGCCTCGACAATGCGACAAACGGCGTCTTCCAGCGTATCGGTATTGCGCTCGTCCTGCGTGATAATGCGTTCCCAGTCCCACTGGTCCACGTAAATGGAGTGCAGGTTATCGGGCTGTTCGTCGCGACGGATAGCGTTCATATCGCAGACCAGACCACGACCGACGGCAAAGTTGTAGCGCCAGAGTGCATAGCGCTTCCATTTTGCGAGCGACTGAACTACCTCGGCGTTCTTGCCTACGTGTGGCAGGTCAAAGGCAACCGGATGCTCGACACCATTGAGGTTGTCGTTCATGCCGGTAAGCGGGTCAACAATCAGCGGAGCAGTGACGCGCGACAGCTTCAGCGCAGCGCACAACTTGGTTAGAAATACGTTCTTGACCTGCTCAATGGCCTTCTGTGTATCGTAGAGTGAAAGGCTTGAACGGTAGCCCTGGGGAATCTTGGTCATGTGGCTCCTTGCAAAAGAACGCTAAAAATTTGATTGCGCTGATTTTGCCTTCTTTTCATAACCCTTTGGCGAGAAACCCGTGTGATTTAACCGTTTTGTCAAAAAGACGAGTGCAGGTCGACTGCAATAGCAAAAATCATGCAGGTGGTTCCAACGACCGGCTAAACCTTGTGTTTCTTTCTTTCCCTTATGAACTGAAAATGTCGCCGAGCTCCCGGCGGCTTTTTTTGTAGCTTGTTTGATTCAAAAAATGATGCAAGCATGTGCCGAGAAGAACAGTTTTGATCAGATAGACACATAATTACCCGGGTTTTGGATTAATCGACACTGGAAAATCTACAAGGCGCTCCACAACCAGACCAACTGTCCAACGTGGTGGACACATGACCGTATTTCAATGACTACTATCTGCACTGTAGTAAGTGTTCTTGTTCGAAAAGGCGTTTAACAGGCAAAAGACACATCAAACATAGGAGGAATTATGTCTTTAACACGTCGCGAGTTCATTTATGCAGGTGCTTCTAGTTTGTTCGCTCTTGGCTTGGCGGGTTGCGGAAACAGCGGCACAACATCCACATCTACTTCTGATGCGCAGAAGGAAGAGCCAAAGAAGTCAGAGGAGAAGCAGCCAGAAAAGTATGAGGTGACCATTGGCACTCTCACACAAATCGCTGATTACAACGGTGACCCAGCTGCAAAGATCACGTTCAGTTTTACAAATAACTCTGATGAGACCGCTGCATTTATGAGCTCAGTGCGCGTAGAGGCGTATCAGGACGGTCAGCAACTTGAAAATGCTGTTTCCAGTGATGTTAATTGGGAAAGTTCCATGACAAAGATCAAGACTGGCACAAGTCTTGATGTTGAACAGGCATACAAGCTCATTAGCTCGTCCGATGTTGAGGTAGAGGTGTATCCGCTCTTTGGTAAGGATAAGCTTGCAGCTCAGACATTTAGTCTGCAGTAAGTGCGTCATCATGACTAGGTAGTTACTTCAAGAGAGCCACCATAAAGTGGCTCTCTTTTGTAATTAAGCGATTCTAGTTTCCCTGTTTTGGAAGAGGGAAGAACGTATTGAGATAGAAGACATCATCATTAACGCCAACGTGGATGTTTCCGTTATATCGCTTAGCGATAAGTTCCATTGAGCGGACACCAAATCCATGGTTAAAGTGATTTTAAACTTATGAAAATATTCATCTGAATACAGAGCAGTTAGACATATTTGTAATTTGAACAAATATGTGAATTAGGTGAATACATATATTTTCACATCAGGTATATATACTAAAAAAATAATTAATTGTCATGAGGTACTAGAATTAGTAATTAGATGCATAAATAACTTGTGAATTGGTATCTGCGTGTAATCGTTTGCAATATAAGCAAACCATAGAAGATAGATAAGAGCAGGAGATTTGCTCTAATAGAAAGGAACGGGTGTGTCAACGTTTATTCGTGAAGAAACAAAAAGGCGCATTGCTGTTTGTGTGACAGCAGCAACTATTGCAACTGCATCACTTATTACTGTAGTAACTCCTGTATTTGCTGAGACTTCATCAAATACTGCTACTACTACCTTAACATCAGTAGCATCAATTCCAACTGAAAGCTCTTTTACCTTTACACAGGGCAATATACCTCCAGTACGACAGGATGTTCCTGATGACGAAATGGCAGTCCAGTTTGTGTCTGAGGTATCTCTTCAAGGTTATAAGGTTGTTGGAGATTTTGAGGGACATGCATACACTCCTTCTGGTCTAACTGACCCAGACGGTCATGCAATTGTTAAATGGGTGGCAGATGACGGTACTGTGATGGAACCTGGCGAGTTGTTTGAACTCCAGTACATTAATGGACTGACTTTCCATGCAGTCTGGCAGCCAAAAGACGGCAATGACGATGTTCAGTATCGTCTTGTGATTGATGCAAACGGTGGCCATTTTGAGGGTGGCGTTTCTACTATGCTTGAGCGCCATGACTATCTTCCAGCAGAGATGCACAACGTTCAGGCTGTTAGTAAAGTAGTTCGTGACGGCTATACTCTTGTTGGTTTTTCGAGAAATAAAAACGATATTACTGCTCCAGCCAGCACGCTAACATCACCAATAAGTATTCGTGATGCAGAGCATATTCCAGGTCACACTACTAATGGTGCGCTTCCAAGTAAGACTGATGAAATCTATACTCTCTATGCTATTTGGAGACCAAATACTGCAATCCCTGTAACGCCAGCAACACCAACCACTCCTACAGACCCATCAGCTCCTGCAGATTCCGAGACTCAAGGACAGAATGCACAGGAGCAATCAAATGGCACCGCGCAGGAACAGGCTTCTTCTGGACGTCGTTCAAAGAAATCTGTACTTCCAGAAACTGGTGATGCTGTATCAGCTACTGGTCTTTTAGCAAGCGCAGGATCTATTCTCGCTGCTGCAGGTTTTATCCGCAGGCGTAAGCACTAATAAAATTTCTTCCATAGAGCGCTAATGACCCTTTTGAGTCATGTCAGAGGGGTCATTTTTATCTTTAACTATTTAGTAGTAACAAGAGGTATTTTTGAGTTTGATACAGCCTCTATTTCTTGAGCGCCAAGAAATAGAGGCTTGCTTTTTGATAGGACAAATTCGAAGAGTTGCTCAAAGCAAAAAATACCCTTAGTGTCCATTTTGTTGTACACATGAAATCTTATGAGTATCTAGATTTGTTGCAACAGAGAAAGGAGTTGTAATGGGCCTTGATGCTTTTGTTCGTTGCAGGTGCTTTGAAGAGGGAAAACTTAAACCCGGTCCAATACCCTTTGAAGATCTTTACATTGATGATGAAGATCATATTTGTTCAAAGTTTTTAGATCAAAAGCTCGAGGAGCTTGGCTCTGACCTGTTTTGGGAACGCTATGGAGACCTAGAGAGCGATTTTCTCGATTGGATTGATAATGCCTGCGAGCATGAATATGGAGAAATTTGTTCTGAAAGTGTTGGTAATTTTTGCGGCGTATTAAATATTTACGCCGCTTTAAGTTCAGATGAGGGTGAATCAAAGTATCCGTTATTAAATAACATGCTTCCTAGTATCAATGATGGTCTCTATCCTGTTGAAAAAGCACAGCCTACCCTTAATGAACTTGATAGATTTATAGAAGAGCATGCAAAGGTTCAGGGATATCAGCTCATTGACGAAGAAACGCATAAAGTTATTTTTTCTCGCGCGTTTGATGATGGTTTTTGTATGTACTGTGATGGCTATATTAATTATGGATTCGCGAAAGACAAAATGTATTTCGATCAAAATAAGCTTTCACAACATTTTTATGCGGACCATTTTTACCAGATTCCAGCTGATGATTACGAACAAACGCAGAAGGTAGTTGTTTATTGCGATGACTCAAATAACTGTGAATCAAATTTTAGAATGACTTTACGAGGTCCAATTGATATTAAATTAGACAATTCTGTTTTAAGAAGCTTTTCTGTTCAAAAGACAACTTTAGACTTCAAAGAAACTAGTCATTTTTGGAGGCTAAATAAAATTAGGAACCTTCTTGTAGCATCTATAGAAACAAAACATCCCATTATTTGGTGCTAAACATGCTCTTTAACAGGACACATGAGCTGTGTTATCTGGTTGTGGTCTGACATCATGCCGTCTAGAGATTCAAAAAAAGAGGACTACCACCAGATAGTCCTCTTTTAGTTTGCGCTGGCGAGAATAGCGTCGCGACTGAACGACCTTCTCGCTAAATGTTGAGTTTCTTGCTAGATGTTGATCTTAGTAGGTAGGGTTCTCTACCTCAACCTTGTCAACCTCCTGGAAAGGAGCAAGAGTTGAGACCATGACGATGGGCTCGTCATAAGGGTTGTTGACGTAGTGGACCTCGCCGGGCTCAATGTGGATGAAGTCGCCAGCCGAGAGGGTGTGCACCTCGCCATCAACCACAATGTCAATCTTGCCCTGAAGAATGTGGAAGTTCTCCTCCATAACATTGTGGTAGTGAGCCTGGAAATCCTGACCTGGCTGGAACTGGACCATGGCATAGTTCATGCGAGGGCCCTTCATCAGGTACTTAGGACCGTGATCTCCGCACCTATACTCAAAATCGTTCTCGTTGACAATAAACATCTTGCTTTCCTTTCAGGCGCAACTTGTAATGCGACCAAACGTTCTTCTTGCGCGCCACGCGTATCTGCGGCGCAGCGGAATCCCGGTGCTTATAGACCAGGTGCTCTCCACATGCTCTTGACCTTGCCCTCTTCTGCAAGCTCAAGCTGACTCTTGTAAACATCCTTCCACTGGACATAGAGCTGGTCGTAAACAGCCTTGTTGTCTGGGTTGGGGGAGAATGTCTTATCCCATTTAACAACGCGCTTTGAGCCCTCGGCAATGCTTGGGTAGATGCCAACACCGTAGCCTGCAAGAACAGCGGCGCCCAGAGCAGTTGCCTCTTTGACCTCTGGAATGCGAACGTTCTTTCCGGTAATGTCGGCAACAATCTGTGCCCACAGAGGGCTCTTGGAAGCGCCGCCTGCAAAGATGAGCTCGTCTGGCTCATTGCCGGTAGCCTCTTTGACCAGGTCAATATGGCCACGAACGAGAAGGGCGGTGTTCTCCAAAATTGCGCGATAGAAGGTGTACTTATTGAAACGCTCTGAATCGAGCTCAAAGTTGGTGAATGTTGGGCTTGCGTGGGTCCAGTGGATGTAGTTCATAACGTCACTGAAGCAGCAGAGCATACCGTGGCTACCAGCAGGAATCTCTGCCGCGTGCTCGTTCATGACGTCGTACACGTCAATGCCACGCTCTTTTGCTTCGGCCTTTTCTGCCTGGCAGAAGCCGTCGCGATACCAGCGCATAACCAGACCAGGCTTGAATGCCAGAGCCTCGTACTGCCAAATCTGTGGAATAGCGTGGCAGTTTACACGGACACGATAATCTGGGTCTGGAGTGCTCTTATCGGTGTTGAACTCGTACTGCCAGAAGCTGCCACCAAAAACACCAGCCTGACCAGGCTCGCAAGCGCCAACACCAATCATGCCCAGCTGGCAATCGCCACCACCGACAACAACAGGTGTACCCTCAGCAAGGCCCGTCTCTGCTGCAGCGTCTGCAGTTACAGAGCCAAGAACTTCTCCGCACTCAACAACCTGACCAAACAGGTCATCACGCAGGCCGCACTCTTTTGCAATCTCTGGATCCCAAGCGCGCTCTTCCAGGCTCATGATGCCGGTGGTGCTGCCGTTTGATGGCTCAACTGCCAGAACGCCGGTGAGCTTGTAGGCAAGCCAGTCGTTGAACATGCCAATCTTGGCTGCCTTGTTGTAGATCTCTGGCATCTTGTTTTTGACCCAAAGAAGACGAGGTAGGGCACCTAGTGCGTAGGTCTGACCACTCTTCTGGTAAATCTTCTTCTCAAGCTCTGGGTCCATATCAATGAGCTGCTTGACCTCGTCAACGCTTCGAGCGTCAACGTTAGCGCACGCCCAAATCTCATTGCCGTCCTGGTCATACAGGAGGATACCCTCGCGCATACAGGTAGTGGAAATACCAGCGATTTCTTTAGGATCAATGGAGGTCTTTGCCAGAACCTCTTTGATGCAGTCCAAGGCAAGCTGCCAGTCAGCAGCCCAGTCAAAGTCCATGCTGCCAGGCCAACGAGGGTCCTCATGGTGCTCCCACTCGCGCTGAGCAACCCCAACCTGCTCACCGTCAACACTAAAGAGAACGGCGCGAATACTTCCTGTTCCCGCGTCTAGTGCAAGAAGATACTTGCTCATCAGATCCTCCTTGTTTACGAAAGAAGCAGCTCAGCAGCAGTGTCTGAATCTGTGATTAACACGTTCAGATAGCCGCCGTTAAGTACTGCTTTAATTGCCGTAACTTTATCTTTGCCACCAGCAACGCCAACAACGTTCTTAAGCTGGCGAAGCTTGTCTAGATCGGTACTAATGACTCGATCTTCAATTTCTGTCTGAATAAGATTGCCGTCTTTATCCATAAAGTGATTCAAAACGTCGCCGACGGCTCCCTGCATCTTAAGCACGGTCAGCTCGCCTTCGTTAAGGATGCCGTTGCGCAAAACGGTGGCACCCTCAACTGCGGCGCCGATGCCGACCACACTCATGTCTGCATATTCCGTCATAGTGGACACGTCTTGCAGGCTTTTCTCGTCAAGAAGTGCATCGCGCACTTGGCGAGAAGACACAACAAGTGGAGACGGTGTCAGGAACAGGTGCATGGAGTAGGCGGTGGTGCCAACGGTTGGCAGGTAGTAGCTCACGCCGCCCGTAAGGCTTACAACGTTAAGTGACTCTTCGCGGTTCTTGGCAAGAACTCCCAGCATACGGCTGACGGTATCGCCGTAGCCAATGTTGAGGTAGCCGTCCTCACGCAGGTGGTCAGAGACGTAGTGAGCTGCGCCCTGAGCAATAGATTGGTTGATTGTAGAGCTGTCCAGGGGAGTTGGGACCACAAAAGCGTCCTTGAGGCCAAAGCGGTCAATAAGGAGCTGTTCTGCGGAAACGCGCTGGCTGTCGTTCTTTCTGAAGCTGAACTGAACAATCCCTTGAGCACGAGCTTCTTCAAGTAGACGAATAACTTTTGCACGAGAAACGCCCATGACCTCAGCAATCTGAGCCTGGGTGTTATCTTCCATGTAGTAATACCACGCAGCCTTGGTGGCTAGTGCATATGTTTGCTCGTCCATCCGTCCTCCAGTTGATACTTTTGTTTAATAATAAAACATTTGTATCTAACATACTAGACTTCATTATAGTAATTATTCTCCCTATTAACAGTAAGATATACTACAAATACCATAATTGCGTATAGAGGTATTGCGGACTATTGTTCATGATACAATCAAAAATACCATTCACGGCAGTAATAATACCGTTTGCCGTGACGGTGCTTTGAAGAATGTCTATTTATAGATATCTTCAAAGTGTGAGATTTTGTACGGCCGTTTGTTATTTTTGGTAGGAGGTACTATGGGTGAATCTTTTGACATCGATATCGATGCCACTGACCCAAAGTCGCCTGAAGGAAAAGATGCGTGTGAGCAGTGCGACACACTTCTTTCCGTCCGCGGAATCAGAAAGTCATTTGGTTCCAACGAGGTATTAAAAGGCATTAACTTAGATTTGGCGCCAGGAGAGGTCATCTCTCTTATTGGTGGCAACGGTTCCGGTAAATCTACCCTCATGAAGATCATCATGGGTATTTACTCTGCCGATGAGGGAGAAATTTCTATCGATCGTCAAAAGGTTGATATCTCCAACCCTAAGGCCGCACTTGCACACAGTATCTATATGGTTCCTCAGGAGCCAATGCTGTTCCCTAACATGACCGTTAGAGAGAACATCACCATTGGCTTTGAGGCTCCAAAAGCCGAGCTCAACAAGATGCTCGAAGATACTATGAAAGAGATTGGCTGGGAGCTTGATCTGGACCGCAAGGCAATGACGCTTTCCATTGCTGAGCAGGGCATGGTTGAGATTCTCCGCGGTCTTATGCGTCATTCCGAGATTCTTATTCTGGACGAGCCAACTTCTGCACTTACCTTTGACGAGGTACAGAGCCTCTTCAAGGTGGTCCAGGAGCTCAAGCAGAAGAACATTGGCATCATTTACATCACACACCGCCTGGCAGAGGTCTTTGAGATTTCTACCAGCATCGGTATTCTGCGCGACGGCGTTATGGCTATGCGCGGCAAGGTAGAGGACTTTACGCGAGAAGATCTTGTACGCGGACTTCTTCCACCAGACGCAGCAGAGATTAAGAAAGAAATTGCCGAGAGCGCAAACATTGATTACGACGCAGAGCCTATTTTTGAACTTGCTGAGTTTACGGGCTATGGCTTTGCTGACGTAAACCTCAATATTTATCCAGGCGAGATTGTTGGTCTTGCAGGTATCGTTGGTGCAGGTAGATCAGAGATGGCTACCACCATTTACGGTATGGATAAGGTTTTGGGCGGCAAGGTATTTGTTGACGGCAAAGATATCACTGGTAAATCCACCAAGGATGTCATTGCTGCAGGCCTGAGCTATGTTCCAGAGGATCGCTTCAATGACGGCCTGTTTAGAATTCGTGACGTTGCTGAGAACACCACAAGTGCTTTGCTTGCAAACTCTTCCTTAGGTAAGTTGCTGCTTAACCGTAAAGAAGAAGACAGGGTTTCTCAGAACTACGTTGATAACTTCCGCACCAAGGTCACAGGCCTTGATCAGGAGGTAGGCGGCCTTTCTGGTGGAAACCAGCAGAAGATTGTTATTGGCCGCGCATTCTCGGTTGCTCCAAAGGTTGTTATTTTGGACGAGCCAACTCGTGGTATTGACGCTGCTGCTCGTGGCGATGTATACGCTGTTTTGCAGGAGCTCCGTAAACAAGGTGTTTCTATTCTTCTGATTTCTTCCGACATGGAAGAGATTATCGAGCTTGCTGACCGCGCGTTCACCATGTACCAGGGACGCATTAATCACGAGTTCAAAAAAGAAGAAATTACGCAGGACAACCTCATGTCCGCTGCATTTGGATTGTAGGAGGTGACGTATGGATCTTGTAAAGCGCCTTCTCAAGGCTAGGGGACTGAGCAGCCTCGCATTTCTGATTGCTCTCTTTATTATTGTTGGTGCAATGAATCCTGCATTCTTGACGCCAGCAACAATTGCTGCCTGCTTTAACACGTCCGTTGTCTACACATTGGTCGCTGTTGGTGTGGCTTTTACTCTGTTCATTGGTGAGATTGACGTTTCTGTTGGTTCTAACTTGGGCCTTGTTGCTGTGGTAGTTGGCAGCATGCTGAGAGATGGAACTCCACTTCCCGTTGCTTGCCTGGTAGGTATTCTTATTGGTGTAGCAATTGGCCTGGTAAACGCCTGGGGCGTTGCCGTTATGAAGGCTCCATCGCTTATCTTTACCCTTGGTACTAATGGAGTGCTCCGTGGTATTGTCTACGTCTACACCAATGGTCAGTGGGTTGAGAACCTTCCTAAGGAGTTCAAGGACTTCTCGGCAGTAACTGGTATTGGCGACTTCACGGTTTACTATTGCGCAGTTATCGCGCTGGTTATCTTGATTCACTTTGCACTAACCCAGACTCGTCGTGGTCGCTGGTTTGCAGCAGTTGGCGATAACGCTAACGGTGCAACTCTGGTTGGTATTCCAGCTCTTCAGACTAAGATTCTGGCATACGTCATCTGCGGTGTTATGGCAGCTATCGGCGGCATCATCTTCTGCAGCCGCATTGGTTTTGTTACCCCAATGAGCGGTAACGGCTACGAGATGAAGGCCATTGCAGCTTGCGTTCTTGGCGGCGTTAGCCTGCTTGGCGGCGTTGGTTCCGTCCTTGGTGCAGCTGTCGGTTCCGTCATCATGGCATCCATCAGCTACCTGTTGGTCTTCATGGGCTTCTCGTCAAATTACGACAACGCAATTACTGGCGTTATCCTGATCGTGATCGTCGTTGTTGATGCTTTGCTTCAGCATCGCTCTATTGTTCAGAACAGACACGCTCGTCTGAACGCTCGTGTTTCTCCAAAGGCAACTTCTGAGGTTCTTGCAGAGCAGATCGCAGACTTTGGTGAGGCAGCTATGAGCCCTTTGGGTAAGAAGGGCGGTGTTCGCTAATGGTGAAGACACTTAAGGGATTCTTGTCCAAGGGTCAGACAAGCTGGAACATGATCCTCATCGGTCTCCTTGTGCTTGAGTTTGTGATTTTTGGTGCTGCAAACGGCAAGTTCTTGCGTCCAGCACTGCTGTTTACCAGCATTAACGATAACCTGCCAGTCTTTATGATCTCGCTCTTTGTAACGCTTGTTATGGTTACCGGCGGCATTGACATTCAGGTTGCATCTCTGGTTGGTCTGACGTCCATCACTATTGGCGTTGGCTGGCAGGACTTTGGTCTTCCTATCTGGGGCGCCGTGGGCGTTGCCTTTGTTTTGGTTGTTGCCTGTGGTGCGCTTTCGGGCTTCTTGATTGCGTACTGCCGAGTGCAAGCAATGGTTGTTACCCTGGGCGGCAGCTTCCTGTACTCCGGTCTGGCGCTGCTCATCTCTACGCTTTCCAAGACTGAGAGCTACCAGGGAATTGGTGGTTTCCCCGAGGACTTCAAGTTTGTATCTAACTTCCAGCTCTTTGGCGTCATCCCATTCCAGCTTCTTATTTACATCCTGATGTTGGTGATTGCATTTATTCTGCTGCATAAGACCAAGTATGGTCGTCGAGTGACCCTGGTTGGTGTTAATCAGAGTGCAGCTGAGTTTTCTGGTATCAACAGCCGAGCAGTCATCATGTCCACCTACATGCTCACTGCAGTCTCCGCAGTTATTGCAGGTGTTGTCCTGACCGCTTACCTGGGCACCGCTAAGTCCGATCTTGGCGCTGACCTTACCATGGACATCATCACCGCAGTTGTTTTGGGCGGTACGCTCTCCACTGGTGGTAAGGGCTCCATTGTTGGTACTGCACTTGCATCGTTTGTTATTGCGTTCTTGCGCTTCGGCTTGCCACTGTGCTTCAAGGTAAGCCCACAGTATCTGGATATTCCTGTTGGTGTCCTGCTGGTTGTTGTCATCGTTGCTCGATCGGCAGCAAGCGGAACAAATATCGGTACGTTTTTGAAATCGCTGCTTTCAAGCAGCAGTAAAGCCAAGGCATAAGCTTTGGGGAAATTGTGCCTTAGGCACAGACAAGGGAGGTTACCTATGCAAGAGATTACTCGTCGTGGTTTTATTGGTGCCGCTGGTATCACCGCAGTTAGCGCTGGCCTCGCTCTGGCAGGCTGCAATAATGGTGGTGGCGAGAAGAAAGAAGAGACCAAGAAGTCCGAGGGTGGTAAAGACGTCAAGGGTAAGACCGTAGCATTTATTCCTAAGGTTACCGGTAACGCATTCTTCGAGTCCGCAAACAAGGGCGCACAGGACAAGTCCAAGGAGTGGGGCTTCACCGTTGACTACATCGGCGACGCAACCGCATCCGTTTCCGCTCAGGTTTCCGTCATCAACCAGGCAGTTGCTAACGGCGTAGACGCAATCAGCATCTCCACCGTTGACGCAAAGGGCGTTTCTGACGCACTGAAGAAGGCAACCGCTGCTGGTATCGTAGTTACCACTTGGGACTCCGACGCTAACCCAGAGGATCGTACCCTCATGGTTTCTCAGGGTACCCCAGAGATCCTTGGTCAGATGCTTGTTGACATGGGCGTTGCTGGTCTCAAGGAGCGCGGCAAGGATCCAGAGAAGGACGAGATTACCTACGTCTGGCACTACTCCCAGGCAACTGTTACCGACCAGAACTCCTGGCAGGTAGCTGCACAGAAGATCATCAAGGAGAAGTATCCTAAGTGGAAGAACGTCCACGAGAACTACTACTCCAACCAGGACGCAGAGCAGGCAATCACCATTGGTGAGGCAATCCTTGACGCTTACCCAGAGATTGACCTGATCATCTGCAACGACTCCACCGCTCTTCCTGGCCAGCTCCAGGCTGCAGAGAACAAGGGCTACGACGCAAAGAAGATTACCATCACCGGTTTTGCTTCTCCACAGTCCATCAAGTCCTACTGCGAGCACGGCACCATCTACAACTGGGGCCTCTGGGACTGCGCAGTTCAGGGCGCTATGGGCTGCTACGTTGCAGCATTCCTTGCAGCTGGTAACGAGGTCAAGGTTGGCGACACCATCTCCATCCCAAGCATTGGCGATGTCAAGGTTGAGGCTAACGACTCCATCGCCGAGGGTGCAAAGACTGGCGAGAAGAACAACGGCGTTGTCCTGCTTCCTGAGCGCCTTGTCTTCACCAAGGAGAACATGAACAACTACTCCTTCTAATCAAGGCGTAAGTTCACGGCTGGCGAGAAGACCGATCTTCTCGCCAGCTTATGAGGTAATTCAGCCGCAGAGGATAGCGGTCCTCTAGGGCGTGTGTTGCTCAAAGAAGAGGCGTTCTTGGACGTATATCGCTCAAAGATGCGACCTTCATGGACGTATGTTACTCAAAGAAGCGGACTTCTTGGACGCATGTCACTCAAAAAGCAGCCTCTGCGCGCTTTAAGGTTTTATTGAAAGGATTTTCATGGCAGATCTGGACGGATTGAAAGTAGCTAAGGATTATCACGTAGACACTCCTTTTGCTAACAATCAGGGATTTTATGTAAAGGGTGCAAACAACCTCGACTGGGGTATGCAGAAGCACCTCTCCAACATTTTTGATCCAAAGAGCGGCAACACTGTAATGTTCGCATTTGACCACGGTTACTTCATGGGTTCGACCGCTGGTCTTGAGCGTCTTGACCTGCTGCTTCCACAGCTTGCTCCTTATGTTGACTGCTTCATGGGCACCCGTGGCGCAATCAGGACCTGCGTTTCTCCTGAGGTCTCTAAGGGCATTGCTCTTCGCGTTTCTTCTGGTTCTTCTATGCTGCAGTCCGACCTCTCGCACGAGGTTGTTGCTGTTGACATCGAGGACGCTATCCGCATGAACGCAGACTGCATGGCTGTTCAGACCTTCATCGGCGCTGATGGCCAGCTCTCCAGTATTGATAACCTCAGCCAGGTCATTAACGCTGGCTTCCGCTACAGCATTCCTACCCTTGGCGTTTGCGCTGTTGGTAAGGACATGGAGCGCACCGGTCGCTTCTTCAAGCTTGCAACCCGTATCATCGCTGAGATGGGCTGCCAGATTGTTAAGACTTACGACTGCGAGGACTTCGAGGAAGTCGTTGCAGCATGCCCAGTTCCAATTGTTGTCGCTGGCGGCAAGAAGCTTGCTGAGCGCGACGCTCTGCACCTTGCATACGACGTAATCCGCAAGGGTGCACGCGGCGTTGACATGGGCCGCAACATCTTCCAGAGCACCCATCCTCTGCAGATGGCTGAGGCTGTCCGCATGATCGTTCACGAGGGCGCAACCGACGCTCAGGCATGGGAGTTCTTCGAGGACGCAACCCACTAAGAGCGCACGGTGCGGTAGCGTGGCGGGCGCAGGTCCACGCGACCTCCAAGCACGGCGTTGCTGCAGGTATGAACGCGCGCCAAGCGCGAACACGCGCGAACACGTGGCTTTCTCATGTGGCGAGAAATACACTGACCTTGAGCTGGTAATCCGTAAGGATTACCAGCTTTTTTCTGCAGCATGTTAGCGTCGGCTTTTAGGTCTGGCGCACAAAATAGTGCAGCTTTAATATGTCTCGATGAAGAATCGACATGTTCTTAATCAAGATAGCAGGCAGCTAGGCGGTCGCACTACCTGATATGCATCTCTATGCATAAACTTCATCTAATATGCTTAAACATGAATAGACTTATATAAGAAATTTAACTATCGATAAATTCTGTATCTACGGAACACACCTAAGTCGGATAATCTGCTCAATTGCGGGCATTTTACACATCTAATGACGATAATCTGCATGATTGAGGTATTTTCAGCGTCATGTATACGTCTTTTTGACAGATTATCCGACTTAGGTGTGTTTTGAACTGCCTCCCATTTCTCGTGTCTAAGAAATGGGAGGCAGTTCACTGCGGGCTGGATGGGTTTCTCGCTCTAGAATTTGATACAGAAAAAGACATGAGAGTTTGCCTCTCACGTCTTTCTTGTTAGCTCGATTTGCGTACGCACAATTTTGTTTGTGCAGGTAATTATGCAGCCTGCTTACTCGCTGAACTCCAGGAATGCGCGATATCCACGATATGCCTCAAAGATGTCGGCCTTGTTTGCAATCTCCCAAGGTGCGTGCATGGAGAGAACAGGGACGCCGCAGTCGATGACGTGCATGCCGTATTTTGCCAGCATGTATGCGATAGTTCCGCCGCCACCAGCGTCAACGCGGCCAAGCTCAGCGGTCTGGAACTGGACGCCAGCGTTGTCCATAATGCGACGAATCAGTGCAACGTACTCGGCATCGGCATCGTTAGAGCCAACCTTGCCGCCGCTACCAGTGAACTTGTTAAAAGCAAGACCGTGACCCATGATGGCGGAGTTCTTGATTTCAAAGCTACCAGCAAAGCTTGGGTCATAACCAGCAGAAACGTCGCTAGAGAGCATGTAGGAGTTAGCCATGCAGCGGCGCAGGGAAAGTGGAGACTCAAAACCAGCAAGCGCCAGAACCTCTGCCATGATGTTTTCAAAGAAGAGAGAGTTCATGCCAGTAGCGCCAACGGAGCCAATCTCTTCCTTATCGGTCAGGATAGTGACCGAGGTGCGAGCAGGAGTGTCGCACTCAAGCTGTGCAATCAAGGAAGGGTAGGAGCAGCTGCGGTCGTCGTGACCGTAGCCCAAGATCATGGAGCGATCAAAGCCCATGTCGCGAGCGGGACCTGCAGGAACAATCTCAAGCTCAGCGGAGAGAAGGTCTGCTTCCTCAATGCCGTAGAGGTCCTTCAGGATGTTGATGACGTTAGCCTTAACAGCTTCCTTTGGCTCGTCACCTTCTGCATCAGCGGGTTTCTCGCCATTCTGTCCCCAAACGAGTGGACGATTGCCAACAATGAGGTCGAGCATCTCGCCCTCGATGACCTTGGAAGCGGTCTTTCCAAGCTGCTCTGCGCTCAAGTGGATGAGAAGGTCGGAGATGCAGAAAACAGGATCGGTTGGGTCCTCACCAACGCAAACGTTTACGACGCTACCGTCTTTAAGTGCAAGAACGCCGTGAATTGCCAGAGGAATGGTGACCCACTGGTACTTCTTGACGCCGCCATAGTAGTGGGTGTCAAAGGTGGCAAGCTCATTGCGCTCCTCAAGTGGGTTCTGCTTGACGTCCAGGCGAGGGGAGTCGATGTGAGCGCCAAGGATGTTCAGGCCCTCTTCCAGGGACTTGGTACCAATTTGGACAAAGATGACAGACTTGCCGCGAATGTCTGCATAGACTTTGTCGCCAGCCTTGAGAGTTTTACCTGCAGCGATGGCGTCAGAAAGCTTAACGTAACCTGCCGCTTCGGCAAGCTTGATGGCGCTTGCGGCGCACTCGCGTTCAGTCTTGTTCTCTGAGATAAACTTTCTGTAACCCTCGGTAAACGACTGGAGTTTGTCCAGGTCCTCCGAGGTGTACTTTTTCCATGCGTTTGTGGTTTCCATACCTATCCTTTCTGTAGCAAGCTCAGTGTGAGCTGCTGCTTATTGTTGCTGTTAGTTGCGCCGCGGAGGCGGCGGCTGCGACGGTAGTTGCCGCGACTGCGAGTTAGTTGCTGCGACCGCGACTTAGTTGCCTCCGTTGGAGCTGTTTGAGCCAGAACCGCTGGAGCCACTGTCAGAACTATTACCAGAGCCAGAGTTCTGATTGGAACCAGAATTGCTGTTTGAGCTGCCCGTTCCGGAGTTGTTACTAGAAGAATTACTCTCAGACGAGCTGCTTGAGCTGCTAGAGTCGCTGGTCTTTTCCGAACTAGACGAGCTGTCGGGGCTGGTGGTCTCTGATTTCTTGGAGTCAGTGCTCTCCGAAGAGGAATCCTTGGAATCAGTGGACTTGCTTGACTCGTCGGTCTTCTCGCTAGAAGAGCTGGAATCATCTTTCTTATCCGTCGAATTGCTGGTATTCGTAGTTTTTTCCGTCACAACTGGGGTTGTGCTGACCTTAGGTCCCAAGCCAGATCCGTCGGTGATATAGCTGAGGAACATTGCATAAAGAATGACGGCAGAAATGGTAAAGATAATTGAAATAATGGTCACGATAGTCAGCGCTCTTACACGCTTGCGAGACAGCGTTGGCGTGCGATTTACCTGCGACGACTGTCCTGTACCAGAGTCAGCGTTGGGATAATAATCGCGGGAAGGTGCATATTGTGCTCGAGGCATATATTGTGTGCCTTCAAGCGTTGTTTGGCTGCTGTTTGGATATGCCTGCTGGTTATATTCATCGTTGTCGCCAGCGCGGAATTTATGCGTGGAGCGCCTGATAACGTTCTGGTAAATCTGCGAAGCAAGCGCCGAGGCGGCGGCACCAACAGCCACTCCAATAATCGAGCCGGCAATACCAATCTGGTTTGACAGTACAAACGCAGTCACCGCAGCAAGCGATGTTGCCAAAATTTGGGTAATTGAGACGTCCTTAAGAAGGCTGGGCTTCTCGTTTGTTGCCTCATCTGTAGGCTGAGCAGGCGAAGCTAATCGAGTTTTGTCTGCATCAAAGTGCTTATAGCTCACAAGATGCTCCTTTCTTCGAACTGATAGCCTACCTCATTTTTGTGAAGATGTAATGTTTCGTCGCTAAATCGCAACATCAGAGGGCATTAAGTTTCATCCAACATACAACTTCAGTGTCGGAAATGGCGAGAAGTTCTGTGAGTAACTAAGCGATTTTCTTATGCGCGTGTTTCTCGCCATGTATTTGTTAAAAACGACCGTATCAAAGGTGATGAAACAAGGTATCATTTATATGTATCAGTTTTCCGTCAAACGGAGGTTTAGCATGCTTGTAAGCGCAAAAGCCATGCTCCAGAGTGCCGAGAAGGGTCACTATGGCATCGGCGCATTCAACGAGAACAACCTTGAGTGGACCGCAGCAATCCTTGATGCAGCAGAAGAGCTTCAGTCTCCTGTCATCATTCAGTGCACCAGCGGCGCAGCAAAGTGGCAGGTAAGCTACCGCGTTGTCGCAGATATGGTTCGTCGTCTTGTTGAGGACAAGAACATCACTGTTCCAGTTGCTCTCCACCTTGACCACGGTTCATACGAGGATGCATTCAAGTGCATCGAGGCTGGATTTACTTCCATTATGTACGATGGTTCTCACGAGCCTGATTTTGAGACCAACCTTAAGCGCACCGAAGAGGTCGTAAAGGCAGCTCACGCAAAGGGCATTTCTGTTGAGGCTGAGGTCGGCGGCATTGGCGGCACCGAGGACGGCGTTACCGCTAAGGGTGAGCTTGCTGATCCTGAGGAGTGCGCAAAGATTGCTTCTCTTGGCGTTGACTTCCTTGCTTGCGGCATCGGCAACATTCACGGTATCTACCCAGCTAACTGGGAGGGCCTCTCCTTCGACCAGCTCAAGGCTATCAAGGAGCGCGTTGGTGATCTTCCACTTGTTCTTCACGGTGGCACCGGCATTCCTGTAGAGCAGGTTCAGAAGGCTATCTCTATGGGCATCTCCAAGATTAACGTCAACACCGATCTTCAGCTTGTCTTTGCTGAGGCAACCAAGAAGTACGTTGAGGCTGGCCTTGTTGACAACGGCAAGGGCTACGATCCTCGTAAGCTCCTAAAGCCTGGTCGTGAGGCAATCGTTGAGCGCACCAAGGAGCTCATCCGCGAGTTTGGTTCCGACGGTAAGGCTTGGAACTAACCTTCGGCATGCGCTGAGCGCGGGCGTCGGCGCGTAGTGCGATGCGACGGCGCGTTCTTGCTGCTAGTTAAAGCAACGGACCTGGATTTTCTCCAGGTCCGTTTTTTGTTTGGGGTGTAATAAGCTGTCACCTGGCGCATCTGCTGCGAGTCTGATGCGCACCCAGCGCGTCCTTCTCGCGAGAAACCCGGTGCACTTCAGAGCCCTCTTGTCATGAAGCACCACCGCACACGACAATAAAACCGCAGCTTAAACTTTTACTCAGCGGTAGGGTTGTCGGCGGGGGAGACGTGCATGTTGCCTTCGTTGCGGGCGATGTCCGCGAGCGTCTTGCTGTCCAGGAAACTGGAGGTCATGCGGCCAAGGTCGCGCCAAATGTTGATGGTGGTGCAGGACTCCATCTGGGGACAGAGGGTGGTGTTTGTGCAGTTCAAGCAGCTAGCGGGCGCAAGATTGCCTTCGGCTGCACGAAGAATCTCACCCAGCGTGTAGTCCTCGGGCTTGCGCGTGAGGCGATAACCGCCGCCCTTTCCGCGCAGGCTCTCGACGTATCCAGCCTTGTGCATTAGGGCAATGACCTGCTCAAGGTACTTGCGCGAGATGTTCTGGCGCTCGGAAACGTCGCCCAGCGAGACCCATCCCTCGTGAACGGCCAGGTCAGCCATTGCGCGGAGCGCGTACATTCCCTTTGTAGAGAACATTCCGGCCACGGCTACTCGCCGTCCTCGGCGTGCTTGCTCTCGGCGCCGTCCTCAGCGCGCTTACTCTCGGTACCGTCCTCGGTGGTAGACGCACCGGCGGCGGCAGAACCACTGCTGTGGGCCTCAAGCATCTCCTCAAGCGTATGCCATGCCAGCTCGGCGCACTTAACGCGTGCGGGCATGTGAGCAATGTCATGCAGAATGTTGGCGTCTTCCAGTTGGTCAAGTACAGCCTCGTCACTCTCTTCTCCGCGAATCATGCGTCCAAAGAGTTTGCAGAGCTCAATGGCCTCTTCTGGGGTACGGTCTATCATCAGATCGCTCATGATGTCGGCTGAAGCCTGAGAGATGGCGCAACCACTTCCCACAAAAGCAGCTTCGGCAATCTTTCCCTCCTCAATGCGTACAGAAAACGTCAGCTCATCGCCACAAGAAGGGTTAACGCCCTCGTGGGAGACGGTTGGGTTGTCCATCTGATATTTGTAATCGGGGTGAGAAACGTGGTCCATAAACTCAGCGTTATACAGGTCGTTTGCTGCCACTTATTTCAACTCCTTGTTTTATTTGTTGCTGACCGCGCTGCCAAAGATCTTCCATACCTGGTTAAGACCCTCGATGAGCTGGTCAATGTCGTGTTTATCGTTGTAGAACGCAACAGATGCGCGGCAGGTACTGGACTCGTGCAACTCAATCAGAAGCGGCTCGGCGCAGTGATGACCAGCGCGAATGCAAACGTTGTTCATGTCTAGGATGCTCGAGACGTCGTGTGGATGAACGCCGCGCACGTTAAACGCCACAGCGCCCACGTGGTTTTGTCCCAGCTTAGAGCCAACGATGTCAACAAAGTCCAGCGTGCACAGTTGCTGCACCAAGTACCTGGCGAGAAGTTCTTCTCGCTTCTCGATCTTTGCCATATCCAAGCCGTTGAGGTATTCGATAGCGGCACCGGTAGAATAGATACCTGCGGCATCCTGCGTGCCTGCCTCGAACTTCTCGGGAACAGGAGCCCAAACAGCGCTGGTCTCGGTGACGGAATCAATCATCTCGCCGCCGGTGAGGAACGGTGGCATGGCATCAAGCAGCTCAGCGCGGCCCCAAAGCACGCCAATGCCCATAGGTCCACACATCTTGTGTGCTGAGAAAGCCAACAGGTCGCAGTCAAGATCATGCACGTCAATAGGGATGTGAGGTGCGGATTGGGCGGCGTCGACAACCATGTAGGCGCCCATAGTGTGAGCGCGTTTGGCAATGGCCTTGATGTCATTGCGAGTGCCCAGTACGTTGGAGACGTGTGTGACAGACACAATTTTGGCGCGCTCAGTAATCTTTGACGCAATCTCTTCAGGCGTAATCTGGTACTGCGAGTTCATACGCAGGTACACCAGGTTAGCGCCGGTAGCTTTACAAATCTGCTGCCAAGGAATGATATTGGAGTGGTGCTCCATGATGGAAATGACTACGTCATCACCTGGCTTGAGTGCATAGCGGCCAAGGCTTGAAGCAACCAGGTTGAGTGCTTCGGAAGTGTTGCGCGTAAAGATAATCTGACGGTCTTCTGGCTTGCCGTTTTTATCGACAGCACCAATAAACTTTGCAATCGAAGTACGAGCACCCTCGATAGCTGCGGTTGCTTCAACACTCCAACGATACAATCCACGCAGGGCATTTGCGTTCATGGTCTCGTAGAAGCGAGACTGCGCCTCAATAACAGCGCGTGGACGCTGAGAAGTAGCAGCGCTGTCCAAGTAAGCTACCTCGGGATTTGCTGCCAGCAGCGGAAAATCTGCCTTGTAGGGGTTATCGGTAATCTGAGCAACTTCTGCGTCGGTCATTACGCGACACCACCTTTGCTGGAATCGGCTTCAGCGTCGGAATTCCTGCCATCACTGGCAGCCAGGGAGTTGCCAGCTGCGTCGTCACTAGCTGCAGATCCGTCATAGTCGTGAGCAATTTCTGCGCCCAGCTCAGCCTCGCAACGCTCAACAGCCACGCGGTGGGAAATCTCCTCAGGCGCGTTGATGATGGCGTCTTCAAAAAGAGCGCGTATAAACATCTGCTCAGCAGCCTGGTGAGAAAGTCCTCGAGCCGCAAGGTAATCAAGCTGCTCAGGGGAGACGGATCCGATAGTAGCGCCGTGGTTACCAGCAACGTCGTCTTCATCACAGAGAATAGCAGGCATGGTCTTGTTGACAACGTCGTCACCAAGAATCATGACCGTTTCAATCTCGTTGCCCTGGGCATCCTTTGCGCCGCGGACAAGATCGATGGTTGCGCGAAGCGTCTTCTTGGCTGCCTCGTTAAGGACGCCAGACTCGGTGAGCTGCGCGCGCGTAGAGGTACCACGCATGCGTACCAGGTGATTGATATCAAGCGTCTCTTCGTGAGTAGCGTGATAGCGATTGTTGAGGTCAAGGCGAGCTCGAGCGCCAACTAAGTTAGCGGTGAGTCCAAGACCAATGGTTGATCCACCCAGAGCGTATTGCTTAACGTCAACAGCCGCGTCTTGGTGAATCTCAAGGCCAACACTTTCAAGGTGCTGCTGGTCCTCATTGACGCCAAGCATCTCAATAAGGTGCAGCTTGGCACCAGCCTCAACCACAATGCGGGTGAGCGCAGCGCTGGTTGGCAGCGCGTCGCTGCCGTTCGCGTCGCTGCCTGCAGGCGCGTCGCCGCCGTCGCTCGCATCGCCTGCAAACGCAGCGATAACTACGGTAGCCTCGGCACCTTTGCGCACAATGATGCCGGTGTTAGCACACTGATTTTGAGCTGCAGAAACAGCAACAACAATAGGCTCTTCTCGCTTGGTATGAGCGGGAACGTTGTAGAAATCGGACTTGAATGCCTGAGACTCTACGTAGTCGGTAACCTCTTGGCCCATTCCACACTCAATACGCTCAAAAAGACGAGGTAGAGGCAGGTATACTGTGCCTGCATCAGCGTGATTGGGGACGGTAACTGACAGTGAGTTAGCGCGTAGACGGTTCCATGTCTGAGCTGCAGGAACGTTGGCGCGATTAATCAAAACGTTATCCATTAGCCAATCGCTCCTTCCATCTCAAGTTTAATCAGGTTGTTCATCTCAACGGCGTACTCCATTGGGAGCTCCTTTGAGACAGGGTTTGCAAATCCGTTTACTACCATGGTGCGAGCTTCAGCCTCAGAGCAACCACGGCTCATCAGGTACAAAACGGTGTCGTCAGAAATGCGGCCAATAGTTGCCTCGTGGCCAATCTGAGCAGTCGCATTGCGAACATCCATCTCTGGGATGGTGTCGGAGCGGCTAATGTTATCCAGCATCAGAGACTGGCACGAGAACGCCACGCGAGCGTTTTTTGCCTTACGTCCAACGGTCACGGCTGAGCGGAAAGTGTTGACGCCACCGTCCTTGGAGATGGATTTAGTGTCAACGTTTGCCGAGTTATTGGAGCCGTTGATAATCACCTTGCAGCCTGTATCCAGGTCCTGCGTAGCGCCTGCAAACGTAATACCGGTGAACTCGCAGTTAGAAGAATCGCCATTCATGATTGTAGAAGGGTAGAGGTAGGAAACGTGGCTACCAAAAGAACCCGAGACCCACTCCATCTTTGCATTGCTACCAATGATGGCGCGCTTAGTGTTGAGGTTGTACATGTTCTTTGACCAGTTTTCGATGGTCGAGTAACGCAGACGAGCGCCGTCCTTAACAAAGAGCTCAACAGCTCCTGCATGGAGGTTTGCTGCATAGTACTTAGGTGCGGAGCAGCCCTCAATAAAGTGCAGGTCAGCACCTTCCTCAACAATAATAAGCGTGTGCTCAAACTGGCCAGCACCCTGAGCGTTCAGCCTAAAGTAGCTCTGAAGCGGGTAGTCCAGAGTGACATTCTTAGGAACATAAACAAAAGAACCGCCAGACCACACGGCATAGTGCAGAGCCGCAAACTTGTGGTCTGAAGGAGGAATCAGCTTGCCAAAGTACTCTTTAACAACAGGCTCCCACTGCGGATCATGCAAAGCATCCTCAATGGTAGTGTAAATAACGCCCTGCTCAGCAACTTCCTCACGCATGTTGTGATAGACAATCTCAGAATCGTACTGAGCACCAACACCAGCAAGGCTTTCTGCCTCTGCCTGTGGAATGCCCAGACGATCAAAGGTATCCCTAATATCCTCAGGTACGTCGTCCCAGCTATTTGCCTGCTGAGTCTTTGGCGAGACATACGTGGAGATATGATTCAAATCCAGACCTGCAATAGAAGGTCCCCAGTTGGTAGCCATCTGGCGCTGGTGATAGGTTTCCAGGGCCGACAACCTCATCTGGAGCATCCACTCGGGTTCTTCTTTTTTCTCGGAAATAGCACGCACAATTTCTGGCGTAAGGCCATCATCGTAGCGCTCGTAACCCTCTTCGGACTTGGTGAAGTCGTAGAGCGAGCGGTCTACGTCAGCGACCTCAGATCGCTTCTTCTCGCTCACTAGTTAGCACCGCCCTCATCAGTTTGGCTCTCAAAACGCTCAAAGCCCTCGTGGTCAATCTGGTTGATGAGATCAGCAGGACCATCTGCCACCAGGTGACCCTTAACCATAACGTGAGTGCGGTCAATCTCAAGGCGCTCAAGAATGCGGGTGTTGTGAGTAATGATGAGCAGCGAGCCGTCGCAGGTCTCGCGATAGGCCTGAATGCCCTTTGAAACAACAGAGAGCGCGTCAACGTCCAGGCCAGAATCAGTCTCGTCGAGAATGGCAAGTTTAGGCTGGAGCAGCAAAAGCTGGAGCATCTCAACCTTTTTCTTCTCGCCACCAGAGAAGCCAACGTTAAGCTCACGCATCAAGAAGCCCTGATCAAGCTCAAGCTGATCAGAAATCTGGCCAACACGCTGACGGAACTGACGAGCAGTCATCTTAAGCTCAGGGCGCATCTGTGTAATGGTACGCAGGAATGAATAAAGAGGAACGCCAGGAACCTCAACAGGTGCCTGGTAGGAGAGGAAGATGCCTGCAAGAGAGCGCTTATCTGCAGCAAGCTCAGTTACATCCTCGCCGTTAAAGATAAGGGAACCGTCGGTAATCTTATAGGTAGGATCACCCATAATGACGCGGCCAAGTGTTGATTTACCTGCGCCGTTAGGTCCCATCAGAACGTGAGCCTGGCCATCACCAATGCTCAGATCAATTGAATGCAGGATGGATTTCTCCTCGGTACCTGCAGAAATTCCGTTTACACGGAGTAGCTCAGTTGCCATAAATCTCTCTCCAAATATCTCTACGTGCAAGCACGTGATACGTTTGTGACTAGCAAGTTTGGGCAGCTCTAGGGCGAGCAAAACCTTGTGCTAGTGCGGTTTTGTGGCAAAGACAAACGCCAATGTCACCGATGTCTTTGTCATACCCCAAAATCCGCTAATTCATACTAAATGGTAGGAATTAAAAAGCAACCCTCACATACGCACTTTTTCACGTTTTCTAGAAAATAATCGGATTTTTTCATAGGTTTCAAAAGTTATAAAAGCTTTTCTGCGCCAGAGCCGCCTCTCATGGGTAAACTAGAAACATCTATGTTTGTAACAAGGAGGATTCATGGGTCAGAGAATTCAAGGTACCGAAGATCTTTATGGCGGCTATATGCGCTCTTGGGAGCATATGCAAGATGTTGCCCGCCATCTGTTTGGTACTTATGGCTTTGACCGCATTGAGACTCCTGCACTTGAGCAGGTAGATACCTTTGTTCACGGCATTGGTGAGTCAACCGATGTGGTACGTAAAGAGATGTTCCGCGTCTTTTCTGGTGCACTGCTTGATGACTTGCTAGCTGCCGGCAATGAGTCCGGTCTTAAACCTCGTCAGCGTATGGCTATGCGTCCTGAGGGAACTGCTGGTGTGGTCCGTGCTGCTGTTGAGCACAACTTTGTGCCACAGGGAGGAACTCCCGCGAAGCTTTGGTATGCCGAGTCAATGTTCAGGGGAGAGCGCCCTCAGAAGGGCCGTCTGCGCCAGTTCCATCAGGTAGGTGTTGAGTGGCTTGGAGCTTCTGATCCAGCTGCCGATGCAGAGTCCATCATCATGTTGATGAAGTTTTACGAGCAGATGGGTTTCTCGCCAGCTGATATGAAGCTCATGATTAACTCCATGGGTGACGCGGAGTGCCGCCCAGCATATCGCGAGAAGGTCAAGCAGTTCATTCTTGATCATAAAGATGAGATGTGTGAGGACTGTCTTGAGCGTGCAGAGATCAATCCACTTCGTGCGTTTGACTGCAAAAACGAGAGCTGTCACGCGGTCATGAAGGACGCTCCGCTGATTTCTGACAACCTGTGTGATGATTGCCGTGCTCACTATGATCAGGTCAAGGCATATTTGGACGCTGCTGGTATTTCGTATGTTGAGGATCCAACGCTTGTTCGTGGCCTGGATTACTACACGCGTACCGTCTTTGAGGTAGAGATTCCAAACGCTGGTGTTGGCGCCATTGGCGGCGGTGGTCGTTATGACGGTCTTGTTGAGCTTGAAGGTGGAAAGCCAACTCCAGGTGTCGGTTTTGCTGTTGGTTTTGAGCGCATTATGCTTGCGCTGGAGGCTCTTGGTGTTGCAGCCGAGCCAGCAGCTCCAAGCTGTGTTTATGTTGCCTGCGCAGGTGCTGAGCAGGCTCCTGTTGTATTTGATGCTGTGCTGGCGCTACGTGAGGCTGGCATTAGATGTGAGGCTGATCGCACTGGTCGTTCGCTGAAGGCTCAGTTTAAGCAGGCAGATAAGATGGGTGCAACGCTTTGTGTGGTTATTGGTCCAGATGAGGTTGAAGCTGGTGCGGTAACTCTTCGTGATATGGAGTCTCACGAGCAGGTACAGGTGCCTGCCGACCAGCTTGTTGCTGAGGTTAAAGCTCGTATTTAATCTCAATGAATACAATAATGATGAGAGGAAATCGTGATGACGATTTCCTCTCTTTTTAATACGAGATTATTTATCCTTCTATTATGAAAACTGTATAATATTTTTAATTAAAAGTACCTTTCGCCATATAAAATGAACCGTTCACAAATAATTTAGATTTTATCAATCAAAAAACCATATATATGTATCAGAATCCAAAGTAAGGTACGCTCTGTTATTGGAGGAGACATGAGGTTTAAGAAATTTCTTGTAACCGTTCTCTTAGGATGCCTACTTTGTTTTGGTGCTACCGCAACAGCGTATGCATATACGGTTTATTACAAGGGTAGTGCGGTATTTTGGAATTATGGTCGTAATGCAGCAGCCTGGGGATTTTCTGATTGCAATTCTCAGAGCTATGAGCACTGCTCCTCAGTAAATGGATATTCTTCTGGATGGAAGGACCCTGGTGTCCTCTCGACAGCGTGGGGATGGGTCGGCTCTAATACTCTTGAAGCGTATTGGGATTGCAGAGGATAGGTTTTACTGCGGTGATAATTTGATTCTTTATAAGGCAAAGATATGTTGTAGGTGAAGAAATGAAAAGAGCGTACCGCTTCATTGTTTCTATCATAGTTGTCTTAATTGCACTTTCCTCATTTTTGGTGGGAAAAGGGTTTTTAGAAATTTTTACTTCCCGAAAATTCGATTCTTGGCTCTCTAATCAGCCGCAATTTTATACTTCACAAATGTCTGATGAGACAAAGGAAACGTTTGTGTCGGTTGTTAGGTCTTACGCACAAACTCACAAGATGATTCTTATAACTAAGAAAACTGAATCAATTACTGAAGGGCCTAGGATATTGACCGTTGGCGTGTTGTCTTCTCCAGGTAGTGAGGCTAACAGCTTTGATTCCTTTGATATTCTTGGCACTCAAGTTATAAATAGGCAAAAAATCAATGAACTTCTCGGACATTCTCCAGAGTCATACCTTGGCTACGGAATGGATACCAATAATAAAGTTGGTGACTTACCGTACGTTTTGGGTTCAGTTTATTTCAAATTAGATCAAATTACTCCTGGCTATAATCTGGGAAATTCTTGTGCTGTTTTAGGCCTTTCTCCTGAAGAATTTGATGAATTGGTTAGTCAGATTTCAGAAGCTACTGGCCTACATAAAGAAAAATTTATTACTAATTATTCAGGATCAGCGGTTGAAATTGGACTCTTCTACTACGTTGCTGGAGTAACTTTTATAATCTTGAGCATATCGTTTTGTTTACTGACGTATTACAACTCGTTACAAGAATTAAAGAAACTCGGTGTTCACGTAATGCTTGGTTGGAGTAAGAGCGATTACGTCGTTCATCATTATTTTTTCTATTGTGCTTTAGCAGCTGTTTTACTGCCATTAGCCTTTATGTGGACAATGGTTAATTGCTCCGGATTTGATTTTACTGGCAGTTTTTTACTGTTTACGTTTACCTCGGCAATGCCAGCAATACTTGTAGTTGTGGTTTCGGTACTAATTTCTGCTGCTCCACTTCTAACAATCCGCCCTGTAGATGCAATTTTAGGAAGATTGTCGCAAAAGGGTCTATACGTTCTAACGGCGATAATTTATGCACTTTGTTGTGTAGTAGTTTTTGCTGGTTCTACGTATATGGATGCTCCTATAACAATGTACTCAAATCTACTATCCACTCAAGAAAATTGGTCTGTATATAAAGATTGGTATATTGTCCGAAATCATGTTTCTCAAGGTAATTTTTTCAACGGCCGACCAATGGATAAAAGTAAGGAATTATTTGATTGGTATAAAACCCACGAGCACGATACAGGCGTCTATATTGCTCATGTAAATCAAATAGGTGAAGCAACTTTAAATGCCTATGAAGTAAATTCATCGATTTTGAAGCCATTTGATGTTCTGGTTGCATCCCCATCTTATCTAAAAGAAATTGGGGTAGCGTTGACTGATGAACAAGTTAAAAAAGCGGAGAATGGAACAAGGATTTATCTCGTTCCAAGCTCGTATTCAGAAGAGCAAAAATCTCTGCTAAGAGAACTTGTGGCTAGAAGCGACAAGATATTTGAGTCAGATATCGTCACACCCTATATGCAAAATCCTTCATCTGAATTTATTGAATACGATGCTAGTGGGGGATTTTTTACCTGGTCAACAAATATAGACAGCCCTTCTATAAGCACAAATGTTGTAATCAAAGTGGTAACGTCAAATAACATGGTTCCTACTGAATCAGAAAGTTTAGTGGCTACGGGGCTTGATAATAGTTACATAAAGTTATCACCTGAGGCCGCTGCAAATTTGTTGGATTCCAGCGGTGTTGTAGAGCTCTCTGATGATGGTTTTGGAACACAGTTCAGTTCGATAGAGAGCTTTATAAAGGACTACAGAAAATCTCTGCAGGAGCTCTTCCTCTTATTCGGTGTTGTAATTGTGCTTATGTTTGCAGCTATAACGGTGATTCAAATAAGTATGATTTCAATTGTCCAGAGATTACATGAGAGAAAAATTGCTGTTGAATGTATGTTGGGATTTGGCATTCACAAGCAATACATAAATATTTTCCTCGTAGTGAATCTCATTGCACTTGTTGGAACACTTTGCATGATTGTCATAGGTTCAACTCTTGGAATAATAATGGGTTGCTTGATGTTATTGATTTCCAATGTGACTATCAGTATTTCTGCAAATAGAAGCACCATGAGAATTGTTCTAGAGAATCTCTCTAAGGAGTAGTTATGAAAACATTTCTACAGGTAGATGCTCTTAATAAGTCATTTGGAAGCAACACAGTTCTTCATAACATTTCATTTGAGATAGAAAGTGGAGAGTCAGTGGCTCTCGTGGGCCCTTCTGGGTGTGGAAAATCAACACTTCTTAATATCATCGGTCTTCTCGAGACATTAGATTCAGGCACAATCAACCTTGAGGGAAAAACATATCCTTCAATCAATAGCAAAAAAGCAACACTTATGAGGCGTACAGAGATTAATTATCTATTCCAATCTTTTGCTCTCATTAATGACTGGAAAGTAAGCAAAAATCTCTTATTAGCGCTTCAATACACCAAGCTTTCAAAGCAGGAACAGGAACGTCTTATTAGAACCGCCTTGGAAAACTACGGGATCGGCGAGAAGTTCGATGCAGTTGTAAATGAGCTTTCTGGTGGAGAAAAGCAGAGAGTAGCAATTGCTCGAGCAATGATAAAGCCAGGCAATTTAATCCTCGCTGATGAACCAACCGGATCACTTGATAAGGCCATGGCTACTATTGTTATAGACAGTTTGCTAGGCTCCGTTCACGCAAACCATAAAACGCTTCTTATGGTCACACATGACATGGGTATTGCCCAGCGTTGTGATCGAATTATTGAATTACCAAAGCATCAATAGAAGTATTAACAGCGTAAAACACGCCTAGCTTAGCAATGTGTATGAGGAGCGTTAAATAGCGTGGTCTTAAGCAACTTTTACAGCAGGAAGGTTTGCGGTTGAATCTGTTGTATCTTCGTCCTGCACGCGTGGCCATGCGCAGCTACGAACATCGTTAGAGCATGCGCAGCTACGAACATCGTCAGAGGTAAGACCAAGCCAACGAGCACGATGACCATCAATTTTTGCTGGGCGTCGATGGAGCCACAGGGAAATTCCTAGGGTCCAAAGAGGCAACAAATAGAGGAAACTTGCAGCCAGAAGGCTCATAGAAGGTGCGCCAATTGCAGAGAGTACCGAGATGTTTGAAATGGACCACGGTACCAGTGGAGCAAGAATTACAGCGCTATTCTCGATATCCAAGGCAAGAGCGCTGGAAGAGTTTTCTGCGCTCTCGCATAAATCGTTTGTAAGCATAATAGCCAACGTCTGGTTGCAAGAAACCATTGAGGTAAACATGCTGGTAATCAGAACGCCAAAGAAAGGCGTGGAGTTATCGGAAAGGTCAGCTACCAGCTGGCACATACGGCGAAGCAGGCCAGTTGTTTGGAAAAGACCAGCGTAGCTTGAGGAAATGGTAACAATTGTCAAAACGTTCATCATAGAAAAAACGCCGCCACCATTTACCATGTTTGCCACGGTAGCTCCTGGTGCACGGAGGCCAAAAAGCAGAATGACTGGTAGATCTGTAAGAGGAACGCGCTGGATGGTGACACAGAGAATACAAGCAAGTACCAAGCTGGACGTCATGGTGACAATGACATCAACTTTAAGAATTGAAAATACAATTACGAGAAGCGCCGGCGTAAGTGAAATTAAAGAAAGTCTAAAGGAACGGCTCAAAAGGCCGGTGATATCTGGGATAGTACCTGTGTTTGCCATAAAGAAATCCCAGGCCACATAGATGACACATGCAACAATAAAAGGTACCACGCTAGTACGAAGCATACGGTTGATATTCTTAGACAGATTAGTGTCGGTAAGTTGTGAAACAAGGATTGCACTGGTAGACATAGGGGAGCAACGATCACCAAAGTAGCTGCCTGCAAGAACAGCACCGCCAATAAAGAACTCGCTTGCTCCAATGGCCTTGCCAATAGACATGCAGATGATTCCCATGGTTGCTGCGGTACCAAAAGCGGTACCTAGAAGCATGGACATCATGGTGCAGAGTAAGAATGTTGCAAGAATAAAGATAGACGGAGAAATAAGAGAAGCAGAAATGCTGACAATCTCTGGAATAGTTCCAGCTGCGCGCCATGCAGCACTCATTGCGCCTACCACAGCAAACAGCGCAATGATTGTTTTTACTTCCCAGACGGACTCAAAAGCTGCTAAAAGAAGCTTTTTTGCAGGAATTTTTTGGGAGAGTCCATAACCAAAAAAGAGGAAGAAACCAATGGTCAAAATAGACGTAAGAGGAAAAGATAGAGCTGTGCCTACGATAAGCATCACTGCAAAGGCACTAAGTACTATTAACTCTATCATGCATCCACTCCAAACGAATTTCTTATGTAAATAGGGTAGGCAACTAAAAAGTTGAAGTCCAACTGTTTTCAATGGTTATAATTACAAGTAAATTTTGTAATTCAGTGGGAGCAAAAATGAACTTTCAAACCATGGATTATTTTGTTGCTGTTGCAGAAGAAAAAAGCTTCACTAAGGCAGCCGAACGCTTGAGCGTGACTCAGCAAACACTCTCGGCAAATATCGCGGCTGCAGAAAAAGAACTTGGCTCTAAGCTGCTGGAACGCACCGTCCCGCTGTCTCTAACGTTTGCGGGAGAAGAGTTCTTGCGGTATGCGCGCAAATTCCAAGCACAGCGTCGCGCCATGGATCAAGAGTTTCTTGATATTGCGGGCAATGAGCGGGGTCGCCTGCGTGTTGGTGTCACCGCCACTCGAGGCCACATCATCATGCCGCGCTCCATTGCTGCTTTCCAAAAACTGCACCCAAACATCTCCATTGAGCTTGACGAGGGCGAGAATGACGAGCTGGTTGAGTGGCTGTCCGAAGGCCAACTTGACTTGATTGTTGCAACCGTCAATTCCACATCATATGACCTTGTTGTTAAAAAACTGTTTGACGAGAAGATCGTTCTTGTTGTCTCTCAAGCGCTTCTTGAGTCTTTGTATGCAGATAAGGTTGACTCAGTTGTCTCGCAAGTAAAAAAGACGGGAAAGCTCACGGCTCTGGAGGCTTGCCCCTTCTTAACGGTTGGTAAACGAGACATCGCAGGTAGTTTTGCTCGCCATGCGTTTGCGGCATCTGGCATATCTCCCACTATCAAAGTTATGTCCAGAAACTCCGAGACGCTTTTGGCCCTTGCTATGAGAGGGGTTGGTGCGTGCTTCTTGCCATCAGAGCTGGTTGCTTCTTCTTACTACGACTTTGAAACTTCTGGCCTTCACATTATTGAGCTGGGAAAAGAGATGTCGTATTCGGTTAGCGTTGCGTGGCGACGCACCGATCATGTGTGGAGCACAATCGAGTCATTTGCTCAGGTTCTTTCTGAGCAGCGCTACGTGGTTAAGCGTGGTGAGTAGTGTGGATGAACTTCAAACTGAGGGTAACCTTGAGATTTTGTACCAAGATGAGTATCTGCTTGCCGTGAATAAACCTGCGGGAATTATTGTTCATACGGACGGAACCAACGAGCCCTCGTTAACCGATTTAGTTTGCGAGAAACTCTGTGCACATGAAACCTTAAACAAGATAGATTTTTCCCAGGTCCAAGCTCTGAATCGTCTTGATAGGGAGACCACAGGCATAGTGCTTTTCTCGCTCAAAAAAGAAACGCAGCCGCAGTTTGACCAGCTTATTGCTTCCAAGGAGCTTTCCAAAGAGTATCTGGCTGCCGTTAAGGGAGCATTTGAGCCAAATAAACTGCTGATAGATAAGGCAATTGGAAAAGATCGGCATAATGCTCAGAAAATGAGAATCTCTGACACAGGTAGGCCCTCTCAAACAGAGGTGCGCCTCATTAAGGTTGCATCGTCTGCACAAGGTCAAACTCACAGCTTGTTACTGGTCAATTTGCTGACGGGAAGAAAGCATCAAATTAGAGTGCATCTCTCGTCACTTGGGTTTCCCCTGATAGGAGATACGCTCTATGGAGGCGTGTCTTCTTTGCAGCGTGGAGCAAAAAAGAAGCATAAACAGCAGCCGTTAATGCTGCATGCATATCGTGTTGAATTTATTCATCCAGTGACGGGCGCAAAAATTGTGATTAAAACGGACATTCCAGAGCGATTTTCTTATTTTGGTGTCACCGAGGTGGACTTATAGTACATACTTTGTGATAGAGACATACATTCATTTTGTGCGGATACGTTACCCAGACGTGCATAAAGTGAACGAGGAGGGGGAGAAATGCCTGGCACAATGCGAGGTGTCTATACCAACCTGACTGAAATCCGCAGGAAGGTATTTAAAGAAGTTTCAACGCTTGCGTATGAAAAAGCAGATAAGAGCGTTGATGAAATTGCTCGCCAGATGGAAGAGCTGCCTTACAAGATTATTCCTGGTGATATTGCTACGTATCGTGAGAGCGTCTTCTTGGAGCGCGCTATTGTTGGCGAGCGCATTCGCATGACTATGGGCATGCCTATGCAGGGCGTGGATCAGCCAGAAAAAATTTCTGACGGCCTAGAAGAGGCCTCTCGACCTGAGGTTTATTACCAGCCACCGCTGATTAACATCGTTAAGTTTGCGTGTAACGCCTGCGAGGACAACGTGTATCGCGTTACCAACGCGTGCCAAGGTTGTCTTGCGCACCCTTGTCGAGAGATTTGTCCTAAAGAGGCAATTAGCTTCGTAGACAAAAAGGCATACATTGACCAGGAGAAGTGCATTCAGTGTGGCATGTGCTTCAAGGTCTGCCCTTACCAGGCAATTCATCACCACGTACGTCCTTGTGCAGCCGCTTGCGGTATGGATGCTATTGGTTCTGATGAGCATGGTCGTGCAGATATTGATTACGAGAAGTGCGTATCTTGTGGCCAGTGCCTGGTCAACTGCCCCTTTGGCGCAATTGCCGATAAGAGCCAGATTTTCCAGGTAATTCAGGCTATCAATGAGGGTTACACCGTTGTTCCGATTGTGGCTCCTTCGTTTGTTGGTCAGTTTGGCAAGGGTAGCGTTGGTCGTCTTCGTGAGGCATTCAAGGAGATGGGATTCGCCGAGGTAGAAGAGGTAGCAACCGGTGCTGACCTCTGTACTGTTCAGGAAGCAGAAGACTTTGTCAAAGAAGTCCCAGAGAAGCTTCCCTTTATGGGAACAAGCTGCTGCCCTTCCTGGTCTGCAATGGCTAAAAAAGAGCATCCAGAGCATGCTGATGCTATCTCTATGGCACTTACTCCAATGGTTTTGACTGCTCGTCTAGTAAGAAAACAAAATCCCGAATCCAAGATTGTCTTTATTGGACCATGCACTGCTAAGAAGCTCGAGGCACTGCGTCGCTCCGTTAAGTCTGAGGTCGATTTTGTTTTGACCTTTGAGGAGCTGGCAGGAATGATGGAGTCTAAGGGCATTGACTACACCAAGCTCGATGACGACAACTCCGATTTTGAAAACGCCTCCCATGACGGTCGCGCCTTTGCAGTTGCTGGCGGCGTAGCAGGTGCCGTAGTAAACGTCATCCACCAGAAGTACCCTGATAAAGAAGTACCTATCATGGCTGTTGATGGCCTTGCTGAGTGCCGAGCCATGCTCAAGGATGCTGTTAAGGGTAAATATCCAGGTTATCTTCTTGAGGGTATGGCTTGTCCAGGAGGATGCGTTGGTGGCGCTGGCACCCTGAGTGCCGTTAACCGTGCAGCCGCAGCAGTTAAGCGTTACGCAAAGACCGCTTCTTCTGAGCTGGCTTCTGCGAATAAATACAACGATCTTATTTCAGAGCTTGCAGGCACCGTTTCTGCTGAGGTTGAGATTGCCGAGGTTCTTGAGGTTCAGAAGCCTGTTGAGTAGTCACGCTCTCTCAAATTAAACGTAAAACGCCGGTGCACTGCATCGGCGTTTTTATATGAGAAGCAGCTTATTAAGGTAATTTACCTAGTAAAAAAGGACCTGCGTTAACAGGTCCTTTAAGTTTTAGCTGAGAGATAGTCAACAAAATGCTGATTATTTTGAATTACTCAGATTTTTCGTTTTTCATGGATGCATAGAACGTTGCATGCGCAAAAACGTCTTTAATTGTTTTTCCATTAATAAAAGGAAGCGCGAGAAATTCGTCTACCGTAGGAACTAATTCAGAACAATCTACAAAGTGGTTCTTTGAGTTTCTGATGCTGGTGTCTTGAGCTCTCCATGCCTCAAAGTTGACATCAGTGAGGTAATAAACCTGGTGTCCGACTTGCATGTACACAGAGTGATTACTGTGCAGGTACTCTACCAGGTCTTCGTAAGAAATCTGGAGAACCTCAGAACTTTTCTTGCCCATGATGCAATCCTTTCCACGTCGCTTGCGCGCAAATTATGGACGCACTTTTATTGACTATACCGCCCTCCGAATACGCTTATTCAGATGAATTGAGAGGCATAGGCAAGCGGACGTTTTTTCTCGCTCAACGGCAATGATGAATGGTTGTAATTTTTAGTGCTACTATTTGAGAATTTCTTGCACCATTTCTTCTGCGGTATCGCAAAGCGTGGTAGCACCTGCAGCTAGAAGCGTTTCTTTATCCCTAAATCCCCAGGTAACACTTATGCAAGGCATATCGCTGTTGTGTGCTGTTGCAACATCAACCTCGGAGTCTCCAATGTAGACAGCATCTTGAGGATCAACGCCAATTTGAGCAAGGGCGTAATGGACAGGCTCGGCATCAGGCTTTCTTTTAAGGTCATCTCGCTGACCCAGGGCAAAGTCAAATCTACCTGGGAAGAAATTGGTCATTAAATCGGCAATAGCAAAGTCTGGCTTGTTGGAAACAACAGCGCACTTAACACCCGCTGCTCTGAGCGTATCTACCGCATCAAGGATACCAGGGTAGGGCGCAGTGTTATCCAAGCTGTGATCAGCGTAGTGCTCCTTAAAGCATGCGAGCACGCGCTGGTATGTTGCATCATCGGTACCCTCTGGCACAGCGTCACGGATAAGCTTTACAACGCCATTTCCAACCATCTGACGGACCTCATCAACGGTATAGGTAGGCATGTTGAACTGTTCAAGGGCGTAATTGGTTGCCCAAGCAAGATCATCTATAGTGTTGAGTAATGTGCCATCAAGATCAAAAACGGCGGCTTTATAGGCCATGAAAGCTCCAAGTTCTTCTCGCCCTGTAAGAGGGCTCATGTGTATCAATTTCAGTCTAGCGTAAAAGTGTGGCGGTAAGTTATTTATTCCTCGTGAATCTGCTCTAAGTTCAGATTGAGGAAGCTGAGCTAAACGTTGGAGAGTACAATAGTCTATCTATGAGCATGAACGTGCCGTCTACACGTTTTTGCCGTCTTGAAGGCGCTTTCCGATTTGGCACAGGGAAGCAAAGACGAAAGGATAAAAATGGATTGTTCCTCAGAAACCCCCCAGAATTATTCCGCTCACGCAGCTGTTGATTTTCACAGCATGCATTCGCATACCTGCGGAGAGCTTCGCGCAGAGCATATCGGCCAGACCGTTACGCTCACTGGTTGGGTTTGGCGTCGTCGTGACTTTGGTGGCCTGATTTTTGTTGACCTTCGTGATCGCGAGGGTTTGACCCAGATTCTATTTGACCCAGATGTTGATGCAGAAACATTTGCAACTGCAGAGACTATTCGTCCTGAGTGGCCCGTTTTGATTTCTGGTACGGTTCAGCATCGTTCTGAGGGTCAGACTAATGAGGCTCTTGCTACCGGTGAGGTAGAGGTACTTGCTTCAAAGATTGAGGTTCTTAACACCAGTGCAGTTCCACCATTCCAGATTGAGAACCACATTGATGTTAACGAGGATCTTCGCCTGAGGTATCGCTATGTTGACCTGCGCCGTCCTCAGATGGCACAGAATCTTCGTATGCGTTCTGATTTTGCGTTTGCGCTTCGTGAGGCATTCCATAAGCGTGACTTTACCGAGGTAGAAACTCCAGCGCTGTTCAAATCTACCCCTGAGGGAGCTCGTGACTTCCTGGTTCCATCTAGAATGCAGGGTGGAAACTTCTACGCACTACCACAGTCTCCACAGCTGCTGAAGCAGCTGCTGATGATTGGCGGCGTTGAGCGCTACTACCAGATTACTAAGTGCTTCCGCGACGAGGATCTTCGCGCAGATCGTCAGCCTGAGTTTACGCAGGTTGATATGGAGATGGCATTTGTCCGCGAGGAAGATGTCATGGCAGAGCTTGAGGATATTCTGGGCGATGCATTTGCAAAGATGGGTATTGAGTTCCCAGCTCCATTGCGCAAGATTCAGTACTGGGACGCAATGGATACTTACGGCTCCGATAAGCCTGATACCCGCATTGGTATGGAGCTCCACGACGTCTCTGAGGTCTTCAAGCAGTCCAGCTTTAAGCTCTTTAGCTCTGCTGCTACAACAGAAGGCCAGTACGTCAAGGCAATCAACGTTAAGGGTGCAGGTACCTGGCCACGCTCTCAGGTAGATAAGCTTGCCGAGGTAGCTGCCGGCTTTGGTGCCAAGGGACTTGCATGGGTCGCCTTCAAAGAGGACGGTTCCGTGGGAGGTCCTATTACCAAGTTCTTCTCGCCAGAAGAGCTTGAAGCACTGCGTGCAGAGATGTCTGCTGAGGCAGGGGACTTGATTCTCTTTGCTGTGGGCGGCCGCCTGGAGACAGATGAGATTCTTGGTGGTATGCGCCTGCATATGGCAAAGGTCTTGGATGTACCGCGAGAAGGTCATGATTTCCTCTGGGTTGTTAATTTCCCACTGTTCCACTGGGATGAGGAAACTCAGTCCTATGCTTCTGAGCATCAGCCCTTTACGCTTCCTCGTGAGGATGAGCTTGACCTTCTGGACACTGATCCTCTGGCTATGGGCTCGTATACGTACGACTTTGTTATGGACGGCTTTGAGGCTGGCGGCGGTGGAATGCGTATTCACAACGCTGACCTGCAGCTTAAGATTCTGGAGAAACTCGGCTTTACTGAAGAGCGTGCAAAGGCTCAGTTTGGCTTCTTGATGGAGGCTCTGACGTTTGGTGCACCTCCAATGGGCGGCTTTGCACTTGGTCTTGACCGCGTGTGCATGTTGCTTGCAGGTGCCGATTCCATCCGTGATGTCATGGCATTCCCAAAGACTACTTCTGGCTCTGATTTGATGTCGAGCGCTCCTTCGCCTGTTTCTAATGAGCAGCTCAAGGAGGTTTCGCTTCAGACGTTTCCAAAAGAGGCATAAGCAAACCAAGCAAAGCAAGACAGTAAGGTACGTGGTGTTTTAACAATGAATGATGCTTCTGTAGAAGAAAAGGCTCCATCTGCTCGCGCTGAGTTAAAGGTTATCTTGGACCACTTTGGCGCGTATAAAAAGGACTTTGTTATGTCGGGACTCTGCGTGTTTGCAGAGTCCCTACTCGAATTAGTGATTCCTGTACTCATGGCTCAAATTGTTGACCAGGGTATTTTGCAAGGCAACCTTCAGACTGTTTTTGTAAACGGTACCGTTATGGTTGTCTTTGCTCTTCTCGCCATGTTTGCTGGTATTGGCTATGCGCGCTACTCTGCAAAAGCAGCCATGGGACTAGGCGCCCAACTGAGACAAGATGAATATCGCCGAATGGAAGAGTTTGCTTTTGCAAATCTTGATAAATACGATTCATCCTCTTTGGTAACGCGTTTGACCTCTGATGTAACCATTATTCAGAACGCCTTTGCAATGGGCACGCGCCCGTTTATGCGCGGACCAATTATGCTGGTCATGGGCTTGGTTATGGCGTTTATCATGAGCCCGGAGCTGGCAGTAGTGTATTTTGCCGTGCTGCCTTTTTTGGCCATTGCACTCTTCTTTATTGTGAAGCGCGTTGGTCCTTTGTACCGCGTTATGCAAGGCGCAATGGATAAGCTTAACGAGGCACTGCAGGAAGACTTTGCCGCGGTGCGAGCGATTAAGGCATATGTCCGAGAAGGATATGTCTCCGAGCGCTTTGAAAAAGTTAATACCCAGTATGCGCAGACTGCTACAAAGACCTTTGGCACGTCCGTCTTAAACCTGCCTATTTTCCAGGCTTCAATGTATGTCACTAATGTGGCTATTCTTTGGTTTGGTGGCCAGATGATTATGGCTGGCAGACTGGGTGTTGGTGAGCTCACAGGTTTCATGAGCTACGTGCTGCTTATTATGAACTCACTTATGATGATTTCTGGTGTGTTCTTGCTTACTGCTCGCGCCATTACCAGTGTGCGCCGAATCGGAGAGATTCTTTCCGAGGAACCTGCTATTGAGTCTCCAGAGCACGGTTTGACTGACGTTAAGAATGGTGCAGTACGCTTTGAAAACGTATCTTTCAAGTACAGCCAGAGCGCTGAAGAGGACGTCCTTGAAGACATTAATCTCTCGTTTGCGCCAGGCTCTACTGTTGGTATTCTCGGCGGCACCGGTTCCGGAAAAACCACCCTTATCCAGCTGATTGCGCGCTTGTACGATGCAACTGAAGGTGCTGTGTTTGTTGGCGAGAATGACGTCCGCTCCTACAATCTTGTTTCACTTCGTGATGCAGTATCTGTTGTCCTTCAGAAAAATGTGCTGTTCAGCGGTACCGTCCGCGACAACCTGCTCTGGGGTGACCCTAACGCAACTGATGAGGAGCTGCTCCATGCATGCTCTATTGCATGTGTTGATGAGTTTCTTGACAGGATTGGTGGCTTGGACGGAGACCTTGGCCAGGGCGGTGTCAATGTTTCCGGTGGTCAGAAGCAGCGCCTTTGTATTGCGCGCGCGCTTTTGAAGAAGCCTAAAATCATCATTTTTGATGACTCTACCAGTGCAGTTGATACAGCAACCGATGCAAAGATTCGCGCAGGCTTAGCTGAGCTTGCTGACATGACAAAGATCATCATTGCTCAGCGTGTTAACTCGGTTATGGACTCAGATCAGATTGTCGTTCTTGATAACGGTAGGGTCCATATGACTGGCACTCACACAGAACTTCTCGCCAAGAGCCCTATCTATAGAGAGCTGTATGAGTCGCAGATTGGCGGTAGTCAATCGGACATTGACGCTGCTGGTAAGGAGGTGTCACATGGCTAATCGCGCAGGGGGAGCACGTCCTCAAAACATCGGACATACCATCAGAGTGTTTGTCTCGTACTTAGGGCATGCTAAGAAGCGCCTTATGTTGGTGGCACTTCTTGTTTCTATCAGTGGTTTGGCGGCGCTTCTTGGCACCTACATGATTAAGCCTGTTGTTGCAGCTGTGGGCAGGGGAGATGTAAACGCATTTTCCAACCTCATTGTGTTTACAGCGGTTGTGTATGCAATTGGCGCTCTTACCAGTGTTGGTTACACACAAATTATGGTTCGCGCTGCTCAGAGGATTGTTTTTGATATTAGGCGAGACCTCTTTGAGCACATTGAATCGCTGCCCCTAAGATTCTTTGACCAGCGCATCCGCGGCGATATTATGAGTTTCTTCACAAATGACGTGGATACCATCTCGGAAGCACTGAACAACAGCTTTGCCAACCTTGTTCTGGCGTTTATTCAGATGGTTGGTACGCTTGTGTTGCTCATTGTCCTTAACTGGCAGCTGACGCTCATCACTGTTCTCTTTGACGTTTTGATTGTGATTTATGCACGCTACGCAAGTAAGCGCTCTGCCAAGCATTACTCGGTGCAGCAAAAGAGCCTTGGTGTTCTTAACGGTTTTGCAGAAGAAACAATCTCTGGCCTTAAAGTGGTTAAAGTTTTTAATCACGAGGATGCCAACTTTGCTGATTTTCTAAAGGTCAATGAGGAGTTACGGCACTCTGGAACAAGTGCTCAGGGCTACGCAGCAACTATGGTCCCTATCACGGTTTCATTGACGTATATCAATTACGCCGTGGTCACCGTGGTTGGTGCTCTGCTTGCCGTAAACGGACACGCAGATGTTGCAAGCCTTGCATCCTACCTGGTCTTTGTTCGCCAGGCAGCCATGCCGTTCAACCAGTTCACGCAGCTCTCCAACTTCCTGCTTACCGCTCTTGCCGGTGCCGAGCGCATCTTTGCGGTTATGGAAATGACTCCCGAGGTTGATGAGGGCAAGGTTGACCTGGTCCGTATTAGTGGTTATGAGTCAGGAGAAGAATCCTGGGCATGGGTCACACCATCTGGCGAGAAAACCCCTCTTGCTGGAGACGTTCGCTTTGATGACGTGACCTTTGGATACGACGATGATCAGACGGTTCTTGCAAACCTCACCCTGTTTGCAAAACCCGGCCAGAAGATTGCGTTTGTCGGCTCAACCGGCGCTGGTAAAACAACAATTACCAACCTCATCAACCGTTTCTATGACGTTCGCCGCGGAACCATCACCTACGACGGCATTCCAATCAATGACATCAAGAAGTCTGCACTAAGGTCCTCCCTGGGCATTGTTTTGCAGGACACACATCTGTTCACGGGTACCATCGCGGACAATATTCGCTTTGGTAAGTTGAATGCTACTGATGACGAGGTTATTGCTGCAGCAAAAATCGCAAACGCAGATAAGTTTATCCGCCGTATGCCTCGTGGTTACAACACCGTGCTTACCTCGGACGGCGCCAACCTTTCCCAAGGTCAGAGGCAGCTTCTGGCAATTGCGCGTGCTGCTATTGCTGATCCTCCCGTGCTTATCTTGGACGAGGCAACTTCCAGTATTGATACGCGTACTGAGGCACTTATCGAGAAGGGCATGGATGCCCTAATGGCAGGCCGTACTGTTTTTGTAATTGCTCATAGGCTGTCTACGGTTCGTAATTCGGACGCCATTATGGTTCTGGAGCACGGTCGTATTATTGAGCGTGGTACTCACGATGAGCTTATTGCAAAGCATGGAGAGTATTACCAGCTGTATACGGGATCGCGCGAGCTGGAGTAGGGGTGCTTTATGTTTGAAGCGTTAGCTGTGGCTCTTGGTGGAGCTCTGGGTAGTTTAGGTCGCTGGCAGTTGGGAGTCCTCTTTAAACAGTGGATTCCTAACCTGCCAGTTGGTACGTTTGCTGCAAATGTTGTTGCAGGTTTGATTATTGGCTTTGTAACAGGGCTTGATCTTGCAAGTCCACTTCAGCCACAGGTCAAGCTATTCTTAGCCGTGGGCCTTTGCGGAGGACTTTCGACCTTCTCGACCTTCTCAAATGAAACGTTGACCTTTATTCAAGCAGGTAATTGGACTGCTGCAGGTGTGAACATTGCAGTTAATGTTATAACGTGCCTGGCTGCTGTGTTTATTGGATTGAAATTATCAGCTGTTGTGTCGTAGCTTGATTATTCGATCGTCTAAATTAAAAGCTAGATATCCTTCTTTTGGATACCTAGCTTTTTAATTTGCTTCCTTCGATTGTAGTTGCCGCGTTTTTTATTTTGTCATCTTAGGCAGTACAAAGAGCACGATTCCCATGGTAACAAGAGGAATACAAGCTACGCACACAAGCACAAAGAGTGCATTTTGAGCTCCTGCAAGGGTGCTCGTAGCTAAGTCTGTAGCTCCAAGCTGAGAAGCCGCTACAACACCAGAAATAACGCTGGTGCCCATAGCGCCAAAGAGCTGCTGCATTGTATTAATAACAGCATTTCCATCTGCCTTGCGGTCTTCCGATAAGTGTCCCAAAGCTACCGTAAAATTGTTTCCCATCTGAAGCGCCTGACCAATGGCGAAAATTGCAAAAATATACGTGATCATTTCTACGGTAAGCACGTGAACAAAGAGCAGTAAAAGGAGCATGCTGGTAAGGCAGCAAAGAATGCCTGTAACAATAGGCTTTTTAGCTCCTAGCTTGTCTAAAATCTGACCAGAAATTGGTGCCATAACTGCTCCAATAGCACATCCTGGAAGCATCTGAGCTCCTGCTGCGGTAGCGCCTGCACCCAGTACTAGCTGGGAGAAGTTAGGCAGAAGATATGACTGACCAAGAATAATAAATTGCAGAGCAACAATAGCAAAGAGCGAGAGCACAAATCCCTTCTCGCTAAATACCTCAAGGTTAATGATAGGAATTATTGGAGATGCTTCAGATTGATCTTGGTGCTTAAAGGAGTTCTCGTGACGCACAAAGAGCGTAAGCGAGCCCACAAAAATCATAATTGCGAGCAAAACAGGAATGCTAAACAGGCCAAACGCACTGGACTCGTCAATAACAAAGATGAGTGCAATAAAACTTACGGTAAGCAGCAGCCAGCCAAAGACGTCAAAAGAAATTACTTCAGTCTCATGGCTCTGTTGGATTGAACTAATTCCCAGTACAAATGCCACAATCAAGAAGGGGAGAAGACCAGCAAAAATCATTCGCCAGCCAAGATGCTCTGCAATCCAACCGCCAGCTGAAGGTCCTACTGCAGGTGCAACGGCGGTAACAAGCATGCCAATGCCCATCATGACACCCATGTTTTTAAGTGGGGCCTGTTCGGTGATGATGTTGAACATTAGTGGTAGCGCTAGACCGGTGCCAATGCCTTCTAAAATACGGCCAAGCAGCAATAACATAAACGTTGGAGCAGCAAATCCGCAGAGAATGCCACTGATGTAGAAGATCATGGCTACGGTAAAGATACTTTTTGTCTTGAATCGTCTGTTTAAATACGACGACATAGGCATGATAATGGCAAGAATCAAAAGGTAAGAGGTGGTCATCCATTGCACTGTTGAGGTGCCAATAGAGAATTCCTCCATTAACGTTGGAAACGTCACGTTCATGGCGGTTTCTACGACAACTCCCGAGAAGGACATAATTCCTGTTGCAATTACAGAAAGAACAAGTTTTGCATTGAGCTCTCTTTTAAACATTTAATCCCTTCTTTTCTCGGCGGTACATCGTAACACTATTCAAAGCAGGTTTTAATACTGTGGGCGTATTCATCACGGTTCTATAAGTAGGCAAAAAAAGAACGGGGTGGCTTAAACCACCCCGTTCTGCTTAGCAATATTGCGTGTTAGCAAGCTGTTTATTTAGCTTTACCCTGGTTTGCAACAGCGTTAATCTTTGCCTCGATGACAGCTGGATCACCAATATAGTGCTTGTCTACAATGTTCCAATCCTTGTCAAAGGTGTATGCGCAAGGAATGCCAGTTGGGATGTTAACCTCAAGAATCTCTTCTGGAGTGAGGTGCTCAAACTGCATAACAAGAGCGCGAAGGCTGTTGCCGTGTGCAGCAATAAGAACACGCTTACCTGCCTCAAGCTGTGGCTTAATCTCCTGCTCAAAGTAAGGCCATGCGCGTGCAATGGTGTCCTTCAGGCACTCGGTGTAAGGAAGATCCTCTGCTGGAACATCGCGGAACATTTCCTGAACGTGAGGATCGCGCTCGTCGCCTGGCTCAAGAGCTGGTGGCTGGACATCAAAGGAACGACGCCAAATCTTTACCTGCTCCTCGCCGTGCTCGGCAGCTGCATCAGCCTTGTTGAGGCCCTGAAGTGCACCATAGTGACGCTCGTTCAGACGCCAGGTCTTATGAACAGGAAGCCAGTTACGGTCAAGCTCATCAAGAACATGATTCAGAGTGTGAATAGCACGCTTGAGCAGAGAGGTGTAGCAAACATCAAAGTCATAGCCAGCCTCTTTGAGAGCACGGCCGCCAGCTGCTGCCTCCTCGTGACCAGTCTCGGTAAGGTCAACGTCAGTCCAACCAGTGAACAGGTTGAGCTTGTTCCACTCAGACTCACCGTGGCGAACAATAACAAGGTGCATGTACTGATCTTCAGCCATTAGGCTTCCTTTCTACGCGTCAAACTTTGTGCACCATACGTGGTAAACACCAAGTTTTTGGCAATACTTTACATACAGGTGCAAGACAAAACGCTTGCGAATAATATTCTACCGCACACCAAAAAATACGTGCGAATCAATGTCTAAAAGATTTTGCATATCGCGTGTGCCAACTTTGAACTGCCTCCCATTTCTTGGACACGAGAAATGGGAGGCAGTTCAAAACACACC
>CALHDX010000034.1:0-3865 GCA_938023105.1 uncultured Atopobium sp. | reverse complement strand
TTCTAGAAGTGTTGCATCTATTTCTGCTTTTTTATCATCATAAATGCGCTTCCTCTGACTAAACGTAAGAGTATCTTTCTTTACTATTAACATGTAAATTAGAGAAACTAGTATTACGGGTAGAAAAAAACAAATAAGAGTCATAAATTCGGAATGAGGTATATCTGTCCTTATATTAAAGAAAGGAAATATTACAAAAATGTCAAATAAAAAATAAATCACAACAAGAAATACAGTAAGAGCACCATTTTCTGAAGCAAATCCAGCAATTATAAGTGCAGCCCATCCAAAAAGGGTCCAGCCGAGTATTGGTAGATAAGTTTCTAGTCCATTATCTTTATATGGCTCAGAGTATTTTTGCTGCTCTGCTTTAAGGTCATCAATCGTAGATGATGGAAAAAGCTTTTCTTCATCTTCTTCTATATCGTCTTCGAAAGATTCTATTTGATCTAATAAACAATCGCGTTTTTCGATGATTTCTTTTGCAAGAGTAAATTTTTTAATTAGCTCTTCACGTGTTTCCATGTTCTTCCTTTTTGTTAATGGTTTCCATAATGTGTTATTAGCCATAAGCGTACAGGCGATTCATGAAAAAGCTATTCTATAGAGTCCCTTCTATTTTGGACAAACTCAACTCATTAAAAATAAGCTGTCATTTGTCCAGAAAAGTATTTCATAAATTGAATTAGAAAGGGGGGGTAATAGAAGAGCTTTACATAAACTACAGATTTAGAATAAAACAAAATGATACTTATTACTATTTTAAAATGCATAGCTTTCCATAGATACTTTTATAAATGCTGAAACAAGTGTTGCATATAAAAATATCGAGCGTACTAATTGCGTACACTCGATATTCACTAAGATGATTTAGTACGACGCCTTGAGATTTGTATTTAATTTATTGCTGGCCAAGAAGCTCATCTAATCTTGATGCGCGCTCAACTTGTTGAGTAAGTCCCTGTTCTAATACTTCCTCAGAACCAATTACGGTGACTTTTTGTTTTGCTCTTGATACTCCCGTATAAATCAACTCTCGTAGATTCAGAGGAGAGTCAGCTTCTGTTGTAAGCATTACCAACGCATGTTTATATTCGGATCCCTGGCTTTTATGTATGGTAATGGCATAACCAAGTTCTGCAGCTTCAATTTGAGGGCGAGAAATATAACGGACAGTTCCCCTTTCGTTTCCTGGGATAACTAATTTAAAAGAACTTCTTCCTTCTTGAGTAACTCGTTTAACTAAAAGACCTGTGTCACCATTTTGGATGTCTAAAGTATTTTGATTTTTTCTAACTACCAGTACTGAACCAATACGCTCTCCATACGCATCAATATCACTTTTTGTTGAATCAAAGTCTTTTTCAATTTCTTTAGATATAACAGTATTCCATTCTTGTACGCTGTTAGTGCCTACTTTTGTTCCGCGTTTTTTGGCGCAGAGCAATCGTAGATTATTCATTTCATCAAGTAATGTTGCGTATTGTTGATCAAGTTCTTCTTGGGAAATTTGATCGTCTTTCTCTTGTTTATAAAGCTCACTCACTTTTTGACTCAAGTTCTTATAGTGTTGTATGAGCTCCTCTTTATAAGAAGAATTTTTTCTTGAATTAAGTGAATTAATCAGAGTGACGTTTTTCTCGCCAGATTTAAGTAGATCAATGGCCTTTTGTGTATCCTGATCTTTGATTAGCTTTACTAAGGTGCTAACTCCACCTGTATTGCGATGACCTTGAGTAAGCGCTACAAGGCCGTTATGCAATTGAATAAAAGAAGTTTCGGAATGATCATTTGGCCACTGTTCTTCTGTGGACGTGGCTGTCTTCTCCCATAATTTCTTCAGAGTGTCGTCAAGTTTGATACTTGCGGATAAATCTATTGAGGTGTCACAACGCGCCTGGTTTTGCATACCCTTTACGATATCTGCTAGGACAGTTCCAACTTCTACAGATGCAAGCTGGTCTGGGTCACCGATTACAATAACCTTTGCGTCTTGAGGAATTGCTTCTAGGAATTTTTTAAACATAAGAAGGGAAACCATTGACGCCTCGTCAATGATAAATACATCTCCCAGTAGTTTATTCTTTGCATCATATTTGAAGTCTTCAATAACACCAGGTTTAGCTCCAAGTAGCTTATGAAGCGTAACCGCTTTAAGGTTGCTATAGAAGTCATTCTCAGAAGACAGGGCTTCGTTTTGGATTGATTCTTTAAGGCGATTAGCTGCTTTTCCTGTTGGCGCAGCAAGTTTGATGTCAAGCCTTTTTTCAGGGTTGGTTTGGCGAAGGATTTCAATCATTCGTGCAACTGTTGTTGTTTTTCCCGTACCAGGTCCACCAGTTAGCACTATAAAGTTCTTTTGAGTTATTGCTCCGAGTGCCCTGACCTGCATAGGGCTTAAACAACCCTTCTCGCCAATTTTGAGTAAATCATGAGATTGAATAGCATTGCTAATTTGCTCAACGGAAGGAGTTTCACCAGTAAGGCTTCTTGTTTGTCGCAAGATGATCTGTTCAGCAATGACCTTTTCTGCATACCAATATTTGTTTAGATAGAGCCATGGTGTTTCACTACTTGAAATTTCAAGTTGAAGAGGAAGAATGTTTTGTTGGTCTTCTGTTGTGGTTTGTTGATTTTTGGATACATTGCAATATGGGCTCTTAATCAATGCTTCAACGACGTTTTTTGTTGAAAAGGAATCAGGCCATGTAACCTTATTAAGATTAAGACAGGTTGCGCCTTCATCAATTGCCTTGAAACAGTAGGCGGCTGCTTCTTCTACTAAGAAAGTATCACCTTGCCCAGGATGTAAGATGCTAAGTTCTTTTACATCGTGGTTTGATGGACGAAGAAGACGGCGAGCAAGTATCCGGAATGATTCCATTTTTCTCTCTTCGGGGTCTTCAATCTCAAAGCTTTGAGGTTTTGTATAGGTAAAACTATTCATGAGATGAATCTCCTTCAAGAATTGCATTTGTTTCAATTACTAGATCTTCAGGGATTGCCCAGGTAAATACTCCAGGAGCCTCTTCTGTATTGTTTAGTGGTTGATCTCCCATGCCTCTGACAAAGAGATATGCAACGCCTTTAGGGACCTTTCCTGTAATTCTATATACGGCAACTGCATAGATAAGTGCTTGTAAAAGGTAAGTTGCATCCTTCATTTTTTTTACAACAAATTCATGCCTATAGTCATTACGGCGTGGCGTGAGGATTTTTATTGTTGAATCTTTATCATCTGGATCTTCAATCTCTTCAGTTTTTCCAAACAGCCTTGTAAGGTTGTTTGTTTTCCAGTCAGCAATAAAGTAATTTCCCTGATCATCACGCAGAAGAACGTCAATGCTTCCTGTAAGAATACCTTTCATTGATATTGCATTGCCCAGTCGTTCAGCAAAGTCTGATAGCTCATCAGAGTGGACATGTTCTTTCCAACAGCAAAGCATAGATTTACTATTTGGGTCTAAATTAAAATCAAACTCGAGTTCTGCGCGAATATTTTGAGGATTAATATCTAGAAAAGATTTGCCCTCAAATGGCCCATTTAGGCTAATGCTAAAGACCTGCTTTAGTGCTCGCGTTAGTCTTTCATGGGATTCTTCAAATGATAGAGGCTCGTAGTCTTTGGAGTTTAAATTCTTTTCTGTAAGCGTTTGTTTTGCTGCGTATGAGCAAGCTTCATCAAAGCTTATTGATGGATTTGACCTGCGAACATTAATGAGGTTTTCAAATGCGGCGTGAATTTGAGTACCAAAATTTGTTCCCGACTCTAAATCTACCAGTGGGTGAGTGTTGGCAGTAAGTTCTTTATTGAACCATTCTTCATTTGGAGATGTCTTTTCAGTTTCTTCTATGAAGTTTTTAT
>CALHDX010000033.1:0-10079 GCA_938023105.1 uncultured Atopobium sp. | reverse complement strand
TCATTGGAATTGCATTGGTAACGTTTGCCGCATGGTTTGTCTTTGTAGCTCCTGGTGACTTTGCGGTTGCTCTCTCGCACGCTGTTGCTGTTCTGGTTATTTCCTGCCCTTGTGCACTTGGCCTGGCAACACCTACCGCCATCATGGTAGGCACTGGTCTGGGCGCTTCAAATGGCATTTTGGTCAAGTCTGCCGAGGCGCTTGAGGGTGCGGTCCGAGCAACCGTGGTTGTTCTTGATAAGACGGGAACGCTCACTGAGGGTAAGCCAAGCGTAACTGACGTACTTTGTGCAGGTGGAACTTCCGAGCAGCAGCTACTTGAGTACGCATATGCGCTTGAGCAAAAGAGCGAACATCCACTTGCGCAGGCAATTGTTACGTACGCTCAAGAGAAGCTTGGAGAGTCTGCAGGCAGCTTTGTTGACATACAGGAGTTCTCACAGGTTGCTGGTGGTGGCCTTACGGCAAAGGTTGGCGAGAAACGCCTTGTAGCAGGAAACGCTCGTCTTATGGAGCAGGAGGGCATCAGCACACAAGAGCTGACTTCTCAGGCTCAGCAGCTAGCTGAACAGGCAAAAACACCGCTGTACTTTGCACTTGAGGGCAAACTTCTTGGTGTTATTGCTGTGGCCGATAAGGTTAAGCAGACCAGCGCATCCACTATTGCTCGCCTTCGTGCTATGGGCGTTAAGTCCGTCATGCTTACTGGCGATCAGGCAACAACAGCAAACGTCATAGGTAAGGAGCTTGGTGTTGACCAGGTTATCTCTGATGTCTTGCCAAGCCAAAAAGAGTCCTACATTAGGCAGTTCCAAGACGCTGGAGAAAATGTTGTTATGGTTGGCGATGGCATCAACGATGCTCCAGCACTTGCGCGAGCAAACGTGGGAATTGCAATTGGTGCAGGTACCGATGTTGCTATTGAGTCCGCTGACATTGTTTTGATGAAGTCTGATCCAGCTGATGTTGCTACCTCAATTGAGCTTTCTCGCGCCACCATGACCAACATTAAAGAAAACCTGTTCTGGGCTCTGTTCTATAACACCATTTGTATCCCTGTTGCTATGGGTCTGTTGTATCCATTTGGCATTTCGCTGAACCCTATGATTGGTGCAGCCGCCATGGGCTTCTCGTCAGTCTTTGTTGTATGCAATGCACTGCGCCTGCGTACCTGGAAGCCAAAGAATACCAGCTCAGCAACTCGCCAAGACGCTCATGACACAAAACCAGTCATTGACGTTCAACCTAAGTCCACAAACGACGCATCCGCGTCACAGAAGGAGGAATCTTATATGGAGAAGAAACTAAACGTAGAGGGCATGTCTTGCCAGCACTGTGTTGCACACGTCACACAGGCTCTTGAGGCTGTCGAGGGTGTCTCTAAGGCAACCGTTTCACTTGACGAGAAGAGCGCTGTTGTTGAGCTGTCTTCTGATGTCGCTGATAGCGCATTGGTTGATGCTGTTGTTCAGGCAGGATATGAGGCTACTATTGCCTAAGGTGGGCAAGTAGACGGTCCTTCTCGCTAGAATCACTAAATACCGCACGTGCAGCATTTTCAGCAAGCTCACGTGCGGTATTTTTGTCTAGACCGCAGTGCTGTTGTAAAAGCTCAAACTCGCGTGAGAGGGTAGTGTTGGAGACAGTCATGTTGTCCGTGTTGATAGTGACCGTCAGACCAGCATCAAGCAGTTGCTCAAGAGGGAAGCGCTCTATTGACTCAAAGATGCGCGTTTGAAGGTTGCTGGTAGGGCAAATCTCAAGCGCAACATTTGCAGCTTTAAGGTCCTGGATAACACCCGCGTCCTCCAAGGAGCGAACGCCGTGGCCAATACGTTGTGCGCCAAGTCGAAGCGCAGCCTTGATGCTTTCTGGACCAGCAGCTTCTCCCGCGTGAATAGTAAAAGGAACATCTTTTCTTTGTGCTTCAGCAAAAAGTGACGAGAAATTCTCTGTGGCAAAGAGCGCTTCTGCTCCTGCTAAGTCTGCTGCTACGACGCCATTTCCAAGGTACGCTGCAGCCAGATCAATTGACTCTTCATTTTTGTGCTTAAGCGCTTCACCTGTGCCACGCATAGCGCAAATAATGTATGCCGTGTGGAGCGCTGACTGTGGATGCTCTGCATAGAAGTCAGCTCTACCAGCAAGAGCAGCCTCAAGAACTTCTTGCTGAGAAAGACCTCCTGCAGTAAGACTTCCTGGTGCAAAGCGAGGTTCAGCATAGAGAATGCCCTCTGCGTCAAGCTGCTCGTGAAATGCCTTTGCAACCGTACGAATGCCCTGTGCTGACTGCATAAGCTTGAGAGGCAGCTCAAATGTAGCAAGATACTGGTTAAGATCCTGGCAATGAGCTGGGACTTGCATCTTTTCTTGGAGTTCAGCCAAAGAGAAATCAAGTCCCGCATCTGCTGCAAGTTGAGCTGCGGCAGGAAGTGGGATTGATCCATCAAGGTGGACATGCAAATCGATAAGAGCACAGGAGCTCATGGCGCCTCCTACAAGAAACGTATGCTATGGCGCAAAGAGCGCAAACTAGATAGCTACATCATACGGTAGGGAAGTGGCATTTTCCAAATCGTTTGCAAGTTTTTCAAACTGGTATCCATTGACGCGCTCAAGCAGATGCACTTCATCAGGCAAAACATCATAGTGAATCTGAGAGCAAATAGCGCAGGCAATAGATCCAATGGTATCCGTGTCTCCACCCATCTCCGCGGCTATTCTCGCTGCTTTAGAGACTTTTCCTTGAGAGAGCTTAACTACCGCAAGAACTGCAGGGATGGTCTCTATGGTTTCATAACCACAGCCACAGTAGTCGTAGATGTCCCTTGATGCTGCTAGGGGAGCCTCAAGGTTTTTGGCGCCCTCGCAAAACTCCAGCGCCATGATGCACTTTTGATACATGCTAGGCATAGGCATTTGTGTACCAATTTTTGTGTAGAGAGCTCGGTGTCCGTAACTTAAAGCAGTTTCAAGAGCGTCCTCTACCGTAAACGAGTTTTCAGAAAGACCTCTGCTTATGGCGGCCACAATCATTGATGCGCCCATGATAGCTACGTTGGTTCCATGAGTGGGAAGTGCAAGCTCAGTAACGCTGTTAATGAGCGCATGTTTGTCTTTCCAACTCACAATTGAAGCCATCGGCGCACATTTCATGGCACATCCGTTAGTGGTTCCAAGGCGACCACACGTTTTAAGCGAGTGGCCAGAAAGTCGATTGGCTAACGCAGCTCTTGTGGAAGGGCCAACTACCTGGGCAGCGTTTGGCTCTGTTGCCACATAATTTTCTAGCGCATCAAAGTAGCGAGATTGGTTAAAAACCCCCTGGTTATCAATGATGTTTTTAGTCAAAATGATTGCGTTTGCGGTGTCATCTGTGGTTTGACCTGCGGTAAAAGGTCTTCCAAAAAAGTCATTTTTAGGTGGACTTGAAAGACTTTGAACTCCATCAGGAAATGCAAAATCAATTTGGTGCGGTGACATCATCTCTGTTGGCATGCCATAGGCGTCGCCATAGGCAAGGGCCGTAAGCATCCTATAGAGTTTGATTTTTCTTGCCGTGTTCATGTTACTCACGCTTCTTCATGCCAGAAGAATGTGATGTTTTGACTCTGCAGAGACTCTTGTTACCTGCAGAGATAAGCTTCTCATAGCAGCATGCCATGATTGCTCCCCTCAATTAGATATTCTCTGTCTTTGCAGGTTTTTTCTTTACTGTGCCGTAAGGAATGCCTCACTCCTTAAATCCTTACTTTCCCAGCTTGTAGTCGCAATACAAGCTAGATGGCTCAGACAGAAAATATCTCCCCCAAGTATGTTTAAAGATATCAAATATTTAAGTATTACTACAGGGGGTAAGGCTTATTAATCGGCGGGCGGTAGCTGAAGAGAGCTTAGAGGCAACTTATTCACAATAGTGACTACATGCTGTCTTATATTCTCTCTAACGCACTGAGCCATTGCTGGGTAAAATGGTTTGTAGCAATCTGAAAGGAATGGACATGCCCGCAATTTTGACTCATGACTTCTTTGGCAAGGATGCCTTTGATATAGCTGCAGGCAAACTTGGTTTTTCTACGATGGAAGAGCGAGAAGCTTTTCTGTTGGGCAACCAAGGTCCAGATCCGCTGTTTTATTTAGCAGCAGATCCGCTGCTGCATCGCTACGCTAAATATGCGTCGATCATGCATAAAGAAAAAACGCCCGAACTTCTTCTTTCTATGCGTGACGCAATTGCACCTCTGCCACTCAAAGACGTTGCGGTCGCTCGCGCCTATATTGCAGGATTTCTCTGCCACTATATGCTTGATTCCACTGCTCATCCTTTTGTTTATTATTGGCAGAATATGCTTACCTCTCAAGGTGTTGAGGGCTTGGATGAATCTGCTAAAAATCAAGTACATGCAGAAATCGAGAAGGACCTTGATGAAGCAATTCTTTACGCTCACCTGGGTAAAACGGTAGCTACCTATAGGCCTTATAGCGAGGTTTTGAAGGCATCGCTGCATACGCTTTACGTTTTGGATAGGGTGTTTTTCTTTGCGTTGCTATGGACGTATGAAAAACCTACCGATACCAGGATTTTCTCGTCAGCTGCCGTTGATTTTAGGATTATCCAACATCTAGCATATTCGCCAACAGGTAAGAAGAGAAAGCTACTTGGTCATCTTGAACGCACCTTTGGTACAAATAGGTTCTCTTTGATTGAGGCGCTCTCTCACGGGGCAAGGGAATCCTCCGATTCTGATTTTGATAACAGAGCAGGAAATGAGTGGACTGATCCTTTTACGGGAGAGGTACGCAAAGAGAGCTTCTGGGATTTGTATGACCATGCGCTGGCAAATGTGCCGTATGCACTTGACGTTTTCTTCTCGCCAGACTTTAATCTTGATACTGCAAAAGAGCTTACGCAAAATCTGAACTTTGATGGTCAGACGCTTGCAAATGAAGGTTCGACAGAATAGGTTTTTGTGGCAACGTACGTTTTTTCTGATATTCACGGTCATGTGGAGCCGCTTAGGCGTGCTTTAGAGCGTATTAATCCAACTGAGTCAGACGTGTTCTATTGTCTTGGCGACATGATTGACCGTGGTCCTAGCTCGCTTGCCACTATAAAGACAATTCGCGAGCTTCCTAACTGTACGGTTTTAATGGGCAATCATGAGCAGCTTGCGCTGCAAGCGTTGGACCCAGAAGCCGATATTGAAGCTCAGTTTATGTGGCAGATTAACGGGGGAGACGCAACGCTTGCTGAGCTCAAGACGCTTTCTGAAGAAGAATATAGTGAGCTGATTGACTGGCTGCAGGCGCTTCCTTTGTACGCCACCGTTGAGGTCCAAGGCAGAGATTTTGTTCTGGTACATGCGGGCATAAGGTCTAACGGCGTTCCCTTGCCAACCGCCTGGGATAAGGCTTCTTTGGAGCAGTATTTAAGCAAGCAGTCTGAAAATGATCTTTTGTGGATTCGTGAAGAGTTTTGGCAATATCCAACGGATTTCCGCACGTCAGAAGCAGCGTATCCCGTTGTAATTTGCGGCCATACACCTACTCCTTTGTTAGCAAGCTTTGGTGCAAAAAACTTGAATCGCAGCGCCACCACTCCTGATGGCCTTGCGCAATGGGTCCAGTCAGATGGCGATAAGTGGGGAATTGACACGGGCACTACAGGTGGAGCCGGCTATGGCCAAGTAACTGTACTGCGCCTTGATGATTTGCAGGAGTTTGTTGAGCCGCTGCAAGAAGGTGAGTAGCTGTGGCTGTAAAGACGCCACAGCCTGCCAGCGATGCTGCCAAAACTGCGCTTACGCATGTAGAGAACACGCTTGATCCCATTATTTTCCCGGACTCTCGCGTGTTGCTCTTGGGATCAATGCCTAGTCCTAAGTCTCGAGAAATTGGCTTTTACTTTGGCAATCCTCAGAATAGATTCTGGCGCGTAGTTGCCACGTTATATGGCGAGAAACCCCTCAAGTCCATACCTGAAAAGATTGACTTCTGCAAAAGACATCATCTTGCTCTTTGTGATGTGCTTAAGGCTTGTGACATTAAGGGTGCAAGTGACGCTTCTATTGCAAATCCGATTCCACACAACATTGGCGCTCTAATTCAAGATTCATCAATCTGCGCTATTTTTACGCTAGGCGGTACCGCAACAAAATTTTACAGACGTTATACTGAGCAACAAACTGGTATTTCCGCACGTCAACTGCCCTCTACAAGTCCTGCTAATGCCCGTATGTCAGTTGATGATTTAGTGGAAGAATTTTCCATTATCAAAAAATTTACCAATTGTGAGTTGACAATATCCTAGTTGTGACTAGGATTATGCACATGCGAATTATGGCTACGACATACACTGCACTTTGTGCATGCACCGCGATGTGTCTGGTGCCCGGGTCACATACGACCAGGGTGTAATTGTCGCTGAGCAAAATTTTCCTGGTACAGACTCGGGCGTAAAGCTATTTTGTAACTCTTGTGTGAGTATTCGCACATCCCGAGAGGATTTATTCGCATGGACTGGAGCTTCATAGGGGAACACCTCCCACTGTATGCAGAAGCTGCAAAAATAACGCTTACTATCTCTTTCTTTGGAGTTCTCTTCTCGCTTATCGTTGGTTTGATAAGTGCTCAGATTTCGCTGACAAAAATTCCTGTTTTAAGTCAGCTTAATGCTGTTTATGTTGAGCTTTCCAGAGGAACTCCCCTGCTTATTCAGCTGTTTCTTATCTACTTTGGTCTGACTAAAGTTGGTCTCAAAATGGATGCAGAGGTAGCTGCTGTTGTGGGTCTTACGTTTCTTGGCGGTTCCTATATGGCAGAGGTGTTTCGCGCAGGCTTTGAATCAGTTGCAGCTATTCAGTTTGAATCTGCACAGGTTTTGGGCCTCTCAAAGATTCAAGCGCTCCAGCACGTTATTCTTCCACAGGCACTTTCTGTAGCAATTCCAGGCCTTGTTGCTAACATCATTTTCTTAATCAAGGAATCTTCCGTTGTTTCCGGCATTGCTCTTGCAGATTTGATGTACGTAACCAAGGACATTATCGGCATGCAGTACGACACTACAGAAGCCCTCTTTATGCTGGTAATTGCCTATGTGATTATCCTTGTTCCTATTTCTTTGCTTGGCAGCTGGCTGGAGAGGAGGCTTGACTATGCCCGTCGATAACATTTTGCTGCAGGACGGAGTGATAACGCGCCTTCTTGGAGGTCTTGCAACAACGGTGCACATCGGTCTTATCTCCGTGGCGCTTTCTATTCCTCTTGGTGTTCTCGTTGGACTTTTTATGACATCCAACAACAAGGTTGTTCGCGCAATTCTTCGTGTTTACCTTGAGATTGTTCGTGTTATGCCTCAGCTAGTGCTGCTCTTTGTGGTGTTTTTTGGTACTTCTGAATGGTTTGATGTCAACTTTGATGGTATTGAAGCTTCAATTGTGGTCTTTACCTTCTGGGGAGCAGCTGAGCTTGGAGACCTGGTACGAGGGTCATTAGAGTCAATTCCAGCATCTCAGTATGACGGTGCGTTTGTACTTGGCCTTTCTCGCCAGCAGACGTTCTTTAAGGTCATCCTGCCCCAGGCCTTTAGGCGTCTTTTGCCCCCAGCCATCAATCTGATTACGCGCATGATTAAGACAACGGCGCTTTGTAATTTGATTAGTGTGGTTGAGCTGCTCAGGGTTGGTAGCCAGATTGCTGATTTTTATCGCTTCAAGTTCCCAACTGACGGAGCACTTTGGATTTACGGAGCTATTTTCTTCCTGTATTTTGCCGCCTGCTTCCCACTTTCGTATCTTTCACGCAGGCTTGAGAGGAGCGCCTCACATGAGTAACACCGTTTTAGCAGTTAAGGACCTCACTAAGGTATATCCCTCAAGCGAGAAACCCGTGCTTGATAAGATTTCGCTTTCCATCAATAAAGGCGAGGTAGTGGTAGTGTTGGGACCTTCCGGTTGCGGTAAGTCTACGCTACTTCGCGCCATTGTTGGCTTGGAAGATATCCAAGGGGGAGAAGTGCTTCTCCACGATCAGGTTATTTCTGGTCAGAAGAGGGAAAGCGCCGCAGCAGGCATTGGTATGGTTTTTCAGAGCTATGACTTATTCCCAAACATGACGGTTTTGAAAAACGTAACCCTGGCTCCTCTGGTAGTGCAGAAGCGCTCAGAGGATGAGGTTTTGGCACAGGCAGAAGAACTGTTGCGTCGTGTGGGACTGTGGGAGAAGAAAGACTCCTATCCATCAGCACTTTCTGGCGGCCAAAAGCAGCGCGTGGCAATTGTTCGTGCTCTTATGACTAACCCTGAAGTTCTTTTGCTGGACGAGATTACTGCAGCTCTTGACCCCGAGATGGTTCACGAGGTTTTGCAGGTAGTTATGGAGCTAGCAGAGCAGGGAATGACCATGCTGGTGGTAACTCACGAGATGCGCTTTGCTCAAGCAGTTGCTGATCGAGTCATCTTGATTGATCAGGGACACATCGTAGAAGAGTCGTCCGATGCACAAGGGTTTTTCTCGGCACCTAAAACAGAAAGGGCACAAGAGTTTTTGCGCACCTTTGAGTTTGAACGTGTGCATAAGTAAACAACGTGTTTTTGCACGTAGATGATGTAGTAATTGATACAACTTGTTAGGATTTGAAATGAACTTCTTTGAAAATACTTCCACTTCTCTTTCTCGCCGTGCTTTCCTTGGTGCAAGCGCACTTTCTGCTGCAGCTCTTTTGGCTGCTTGCAAGAAAAAGGATTCCGACGGAGCTCAGGGTGGATCTTCTGATACAGACTCAAAGTTTAGAACCCTTGATGACATCAAGAAGGCAGGCACGGTAAATATCGGTGTCTTTAGCGACAAGGCTCCTTTTGGTTATGTTGATGCAAACGGCAATTACGCTGGTTACGACATTGTTTTTGCCGAGCGTCTTGCAAAGGATATGGGCGTTAAGATCAACTACATTGCCACTGACGGACAGAACCGCGTACCTTTCTTGCAGTCCAATAAGGCAGATATCATGCTGGCAAACTTTACGGTAACTGATGACCGTAAAGAGAAGGTTGATTTCTCCCTGCCATACATGAAGATTAAACTGGGCGTTGTTTCTCCATCTTCTGCGCCAATTACAGACGTTTCTCAGCTTGACGGCAAGAAGCTTATTGTTTCTAAGGGAACTACAGCCGAGGTTTGGTTTGCTAAGAACGCGCCTAAAGTTGAGCTGGTCAAATTTGATAGCTATGCTGATGCGTATAACGCGCTGCTCGATGGCCGCGGCGATGCTTTCTCAACCGATAATACCGAGGTACTTGCATGGATTAAGTCTAACCCTGGCTTTGTTGTTGGCATTGATGACCTGGGCGACTCCGATACTATCGCTGCTGCAGTTCACAAGGGCAACTCCTCGGTGTTGGAGTTTATCAACAACGAGATTACCGGCCCTCTTGCAGAGGAGAACTTCTTCCACAAGGACTATGAAGAGACACTCGCTCCAATTTATGGCGACGAGGTAGATCCAAACAACATTGTCGTTGAAGGCGGCAAAATCTAAGTTATAGCCCTCAGTTTTACGCGCCGCGTCGTCCTCAACACTCATATACGCCCATTTCGCGAGAAGACCTTGCAGCTTGTAAGGTCTTCTCGCGTTTGTAGCTAAATTGTTAATTTGTACAGCGCTTTTCAAAAATGTTTCTTTGTGCTGATAAAGTAGGTCAACTATTTTTTGACCACCAGGGCAAAGGAGCTGATAATGGCAGCTGAACAGCAAAAAGCAACTCGTAAAATTGGCGTCCCCAGGTTTCCCGGCGATATTATGCTGTATCCGCTTTCTGTGGGTCTACTGCTTCACTCTTTTTTCCCTCAGGTTCTAGAAATTGGTAGCTTCACCACTGCTGTTGCTAAGGGAGCTCCTGCAATTGTTGGCATTGTTTTGCTGTTTGTGGGTGCTTCTATTGATCTTAAGACGGTTCCCAAGGTTTTGAAGACTGGCCTGACCATTCTTATTCCTAAGCTTGCTATTGCAATTGCCTTTGGTCTGTTTGTTGCCAAATTCATGGGCGATAACTTCTTTGGCCTTAATGCACTTTCCATCATTG
>CALHDX010000032.1:0-4417 GCA_938023105.1 uncultured Atopobium sp. | reverse complement strand
CGTAATGTATACGTCTTTTTGACAGATTATCTGTCATAGGTGTGTTCAGCCATCAACAAAACAGTGCAATCAACTAAGTAATGCTGCTAAAACCAAATTACGAGAAATTCTTGGACATGTTCTGGGTAAACCAAAAACATAACTTCGCACATCAAAGCTATGTTTAGATTGCCATGTGCTTGATCTGCACGTTTGACCTGCACATCTAATGCGTCGCTCGCACGGCGTGGTCGACCGAGGCCGCTCCGCACCACGCGCCGCGCGCCCGCGCCACCCCTTGTGCGCCCGCGCGTCACGCTGCAAGCAGGCAATCTGCTCATTTTAGCTCGTTTAAAGAAAGGCCGCACATGTACCTAGAACATATCAATGGACCGGAAGACGTAAAGAAGCTGGGCGCGGAGGCTCGCGTGGCGCTTGCGCAGGAGATTCGCGACAATCTGCTGGTCATGGAGTCAAAGCATGGCGGCCACTTTGGCCCAAACTTTGGCATCGTCGAGGCAACAATCGCGCTCCATACGGTGTTCAACTCGCCTGTTGACCATATCGTTTACGACGTCTCGCACCAGACGTATCCGCACAAGATGCTCACCGGCCGCAAGCAGGCATACATGGATCCCGCGCTCTACGACTCGGTGTCTCCTTACACCGATCCTGCCGAGACCCCGCATGACCTCTTCAAGATCGGCCACACTTCCACGTCCATCAGCTTGGCGCTTGGCCTGGCAAAAGCTCGCGACATCATGGGCGGCAAGGAGAACATCATCGCAGTTATCGGCGACGGCTCCATGTCCGGCGGCGAGGCGCTTGAGGGTTTGAACGTTGCCGGCGAGCTGAACAGCAACTTTATCATCGTCTTCAATGACAATCAGATGTCCATCGCCGAGAACCACGGCGGCATGTACGACCAGTTTGCTGAGCTGCGCCGCACCAACGGAACTGCCGAGAATAACCTCTTTAAATCGATGGGTCTGGACTACCTGTATGTCAATGACGGCAACGACATCGAGGCTCTTATCGCCGCATTTGAGCAGGTAAAAGACACGACTCATCCGGTTGTGGTCCACATCAATACACTCAAGGGCAAGGGCTACGCTCCCGCGGAGGCAAACAAGGAGAAGTGGCACTGGCACATGCCGTTTGACATCCAGACTGGTCAGAGCCCTGCATCCGGTTCCTCCGAGTCGTACGCCAGCATTTTTGCAGAGTATGCGCTCAGACGCGCAAAGACCGACTCTAAGTTCTTGGTGCTTATGTCGGCTGTTCCTGGCCTGCTCGGCCTTTCGCAGGAGCGTCGAGAAGAGCTTGGAAAGCACTACCTTGACGTGGGCATTGCCGAAGAAACCGCAGTTGCAATGGCTTCCGGCGCGGCTCACGCCGGTGCGCACGTGGTTTGGGGTTCAAGCGCAACCTTCATCCAACGCACCTACGACCAGCTGACCCAGGACCTGGCGCTCAACCAGAATCCTGCGGTTATCGTGGGTTCCGGCTCTATTAGGGGCTTGATGGCCGCCACCCACCAGGGCCTCAGCAGCATTTCCATGATTGCAAACATCCCTAACATGGTGTATCTCGCGCCGTCCAACGCCGAGGAGTACGTTGCCATGCTCGACTGGGCGCTTGAACAGGACAAACACCCTGTCTACATCGCAATTCCTTCCGGTCCCGTGGTCCACGCCGAGGGACCCGTCCGCGCAAACTTCGACGACCTCAACACCTACGAGGTCACGCGCCAGGGCTCCAAGGTGGCCGTTCTTGCCCTGGGCGATTTCTACGACCTTGGCGAGAAAACCGTCGAGGCTCTTAGCTCTACTCTGGGAATTGAAGCCACGCTGGTCAAGTCATACTTTGCCTCTGGTGTTGATCAGAATCTGCTCGATAACCTGGTAAAAGATCACGACGTCATCGTAACCATTGAGGACGGCATTATCGAAGGCGGTTGGGGACAGAATATCGCTAGCTACCTGGGAACTTCTTCTGCGCGCGTGCTGAACTACGGCGTCAAGAAGGCCTTCTACGACCGCGTCAACATCGCAGAGCTTATGCGGGAAAGTCATCTGGAGCCTGAGCTTATTGCCGCAGACGTCAAGCAGGCGTTGGGCCTGTAGGCGCTGTGCTGCGATGCCGCCGTTGCTACGGCGTTGCACTTCTCGCTTCACATCAAAACTGCAACAAAAAAGAGGGGCCGCATTTGCGGTCCCTCTTCTGTTTCAAGCGAATGTGTTGTTGCGGTGCGCTGTTGCAGCGCGCCTTGCGGCACGCCGTCGCAACCTGCAGCTAAAACCTTAAGCCTTAAGAGCGCGGCCCATAGCGTCAGCCTGAACGATAGCTGCATAGAGCTCGTCAGGAGTGACGTCGCCAGCAAGGTTGTGGATGGTCTCGCCAGGAACGCAAGCAGCCTCAGCGATCTTCTTGATCTGCTCGTCAGTGGTGATGCCAACCTCCTCGAGGGTAGTTGGAAGACCAACCTCAAGGCAGAAGTCTTGAACCTCGTCGAACTCCTCCTGAGGAACACCCTCAAGAACAAGCTGGACCAGGGTACCAAAAGCAACGCAGTTGCCGTGAGGTGCGCTGTGGCCACCAAGGGAGGTGAGGCCGTTGTAGAAGGAGTGAGCTGCTGCGCAGTTAACGTTGTCAGCGCCGACACCACTCATGTAGACGGTTGCCTCGCAGATAGCCTCAAGAGCTGGGGTTACAACGTTGTTCTCGCAAGCCTTAATTGCCTGTGAACCGTAATCGCGAAGGGTGAGGTAGCACTCCTTAGCAATTGCCATACCAACGCGGGTGATGCCAGTTCCCTCAAGGGAAGGAGACTCGGTGCGGATGGATGCGCGGCCCTCAAAGTAAGTGCCCAGTGCGTCGCCCATGCCTGCTACCAGGAAGGAAACAGGTGCGTTAGCGATGATCTGGGTGTCGACCATAACTGCATCTGGGTTCTGTGGGTAGAAGAGGTACTTGTCAAAGGAACCGTCATCGTTGTAAATAACGGAGAGGCCGGTGCATGGAGCGTCAGTAGCTGCAACGGTTGGAAGAATAACGATGCGCTTACCAGCGTAATATGCGGTTGCCTTTGCGGTGTCAACAGCGCTGCCGCCGCCGATAGCGACGACTACGTCGATGTTGTCCTCCTCGACGATAGCCTTCATGCGGTTAATCTCGCCGTTGGAAGAGATGCCGCCGAAGACCTCGTAGCGACGGTAATAGTCGCCCTTGCCCTCGAAGCTCTGCTCGATCATGTCGTGGGTTGCTTTGTAGCCGCTGTTAGAGCAAACAAACAGGAAGCGCTTTCCCATGTAGCCCATCTCTTTCTCGAACTCGAGACAAGCATTTTTGCCCTGAACATACTTCAGTGGCTCACGCATTGCGCGTAGCATTTTCATAGGTTCCCCTCTCCGGATACGTTTTAGACCTATGTAATTTATGGTAGCACTGTCAAAAGAACATAACAGCAAGGAAAATATTTCTGTGGAGCATTACTTTAAGTTAGCCTCACTAAAGCAACAGGATGATTGGAAATAATTCTATTTGGAGAACTTATAATATGGGGAAATCAAAATGGGGGGGATAAAAATAATCTAAAGAGGAAATGAATGTTTGAAGGAAAGTTAGCAACAACAGAAAAGAACATTCTGCTCTACGAATGGTCAAATTATATTAATTCAAGCGTTCTGATTTGGACCATCTTAACCCTCTACTATCTTTGGCGTGGTTTAAGTTATTTTGATATTGCACTAGTTCAGAGTGTTGGAGCAATAGCTACAGCAGTGCTTGAGATTCCAACAGGATGGATATCTGATCGTTGCGGGCATCATATTGTTTTAAAAATTGCTTCTTTTTCTAGACTTGTGGCAATAGTGACTTTAACTTTTGCAAATAGTTTTTTATTGATGGTGGCTTCTGAATTATTCTTTTCTTTAGCAAGTGCGTCACAGTCAGGAGCTGGAAGTGCTTTTCTTTTCGAAGCGACAAATGCAAATTCTGGGATGGATAGGAAGAATGGCGCATATGCTCTAATTCTTTCAAAAATGACAGGAGCTCAGTCGATCATTAGAATTACTGTTCGTTTAATAGCTCCTGTTCTTTTTAGTATCAATCCTTTGATTCCTTTTGTTATTTCAATCTTTGTATATTTTCTTGGGCTATTAGTAACTTTGGAATTTAAGGAAAATGATGTAAAAATATTTGCTGGTTCTTCGGCAAAAAAATTGGCGCAAAAAATAGCGGATTATGTGGGACTGCCGCTTTCAAAAAATAAGATTCAAAAATTTTCAGATGGGGAAATATTTACAAAATCGCTTGAGAGTGTGAGAGGGAGTAAAGTTTTTGTTGTGCAGTCGACTGCAGGGAAAGTGAATGAAAATTTGATGGAACTTCTGATTTTTATAGATGTGCTAAAAAGGGCATCTGCTAAAGAAATTAT
>CALHDX010000031.1:0-1862 GCA_938023105.1 uncultured Atopobium sp. | reverse complement strand
AGTTCAAATCACATTACCTAAGCCATTCCACAATGCATCCGAGCCATCAAGCCTCACTTTATCTGCAGATTCGTGCCAATCCCCCATCAGTCGATATTACGGCACCGCAGCTCTTGCGATTTATTGAGGAAAATCGCTTTTTCCTTAAGACGTCTCACTAACATCGCAACCTTCGACCTCGGGTATACTGGATACGTCAACTCTCGAGAATCCGAGGCACCCATGAATACCACATCAGAGCACGCAATTCGCACAATCCTTGTCGGACAGTCGGGTGGACCAACCGCGGCTATCAATGCATCGCTTGCGGGTGTTATTCGCGCAGCTCATGCCCACGGTCTCCGCGTGCTCGGGATGCGCAACGGAATCCAGGGATTTCTTGAGGGCGGCGTTGTTGATCTGGTGGAAGCACTTGAATTTACAGCATCTGAATCCGGATCGTCCAACCACGCATCCACAAATCCTGGCGAGAAAAACCTTCAGCTCCTAAGAAAAACGCCATCGAGCTGGCTGGGTAGCTGCCGCTTTAAACTGCCGGAGCTTGCTGACAACTCTGAATCCGCAACCATCTCCCCTATCTACCAGCAGATTGATGCGCAGCTCAAGAAATACCAGGTAGACGCCGTGCTTTACATCGGCGGAAACGATTCCATGGACACCACGGACAAGCTGTCTCGATACTTTGCCCAGATAGAAAGCCATGTTCGCGTTGTAGGCGTACCAAAGACCATAGACAACGACCTCGAGGGCACCGATCACACCCCTGGCTTTGGCAGCGCGGCGCGATTCGTTGCGTCCGTAACCGCCGAGCTCATCCGCGACGGCGGCGTCTACAACAGCAAAAACGTCACGTTTATCGAAGCCATGGGTCGCGACGCAGGCTGGCTTACGGCAGCTGGTGCACTGGCGCAAGATATTTGCGGAACCGCCCCAGATTTTGTCCTTCTGCCCGAGATTCCGCTTGATGAGCACGCACTATTTTACGCCATTGAACAGCGACTTCGCGAGAAAAACAACGTGATTGTAGTTGTCAGCGAGGGCGTCCATCACGCGGATGGTAGTTTCCTTTTTGATGCAAAGTCCGTCTCAATTGACACATTTGGCCACCTCGCAGCACAGTCCGGGACAGCACAATACTTGTCGCAGCTGGCCAAGGATCAGCTGGGCGTAAAGTCTCGCGGCATTGAGCTCAATACGCTGCAGCGCTGCGCTTCGCATGCTGCTAGCAAGGTTGACTTGGACGAGGCTGAGGCGCTGGGCTCCGCAGGAATTGAAGCTGTTCTCCAAGGTAAAACGGGTATTATGGTTGGCGTTCACCGAATTTCAGATACGCCTTATACTACAGAAATTCGCACGACCCCTGTCGCCGACGTTGCTAACAAGGTAAAGCTTGTACCTCGAGAAATGATCTCCAAAAACGGTTTCAACGTTACCGATGCCGCCCTGACCTACCTTCGTCCTCTTGTCGCAGGCATGGAGGAGCCGATTTCCACCGGCGGACTTCCCCGTTTTCTTGCGGAGTTATCGTAGCGATTCGTTGCGGATGCGACAGTGCCACGCGGACGCGACAGTACCGTGCGGATGCGACAGTACCGCGCGGACGCGACAGCGCCGTGCGGGCGCGAGCAATCCGTTGCGGACGCGTGCGAACCGTGGTACGTAGCTCGCTACTCTCCGAGGAACCTTACCTCGGGGTGGAGCTCAACATCAAACTGGCGCTTGACCTCTGCCTGAACATGCTCGATAACGGCATGAACCTCAGCAGCAGTAGCGTTGTCGTAGTTAACTACAAAGCCAGCATGCTTATCGGAAACGCCAGCGCCACCAAAGCGATAGCCCTTAAGACCAGCGTCGGTAACAAG
>CALHDX010000030.1:0-1049 GCA_938023105.1 uncultured Atopobium sp. | reverse complement strand
CCTCTTTTTTCACAACTAAAGAAAGGCTTTAACCATGAAGAAGATTCTTCAGTGGCTGGCTATCTGCGTCTTTGCGGTGCTGGTATGCGTGCCAGTATTTGCACAAGCGCAAACCGTGCCGACCACGATTACCAGTTTCAAAGTCACCGACAAAAACAAGCAGGACTTAACCTCTGCGTTTACTAACCAAGACATTTACTTGACTGCGTCTTGGCAAGCACAAGGAGAGGTTCACGATGGCGATACATTCTCGCTTGCTATCCCTGATATTCTCGACTTTCCAGCGACTAATGCAGCGAGCTTCGACATCTATACGCCAGACGGTAACGTCATGGCAACTGCGCAGGTTACACCCGGACGCGTCACGATCACTTACACATCATGGGTCGAGGGTAAAGACCACGTGCAGGGGACATTATGGCTTGCAGCACACGTCAAAGCCGACGCAGCGGCAGGAACAACCACGCTAAGGCTTATTGATGAAGCAACGGGGCAGGTTGTCGAGACTAGCTTCGAGACAAAGCATTACGGCACTATTCAGCACGAGCTCATCGCAAAGTGGGGCGTTAAGACTGACCACGGCACGGTCGAGTGGTCGGTACGTCTAAACCACGCAGCGGAGTCACTGACTAACGTTGTACTAGAGGACACAGCACAAGAAGGTACACACGTTATTCCTGGCTCATTTAGGCTCTACCGCGTTCACATGGACGAATACAGCAACATTGACCCCGCAAGCTGGGTTCGTATCAACGTTCCTGAGCCAGTAATCAACGGCAATAGCTTTACTTGGGACTTGTCCAGCGTTGATTTCCAAGGCAACCAATACTTCATGTACTACGAGACGGAAGGAACAGAGACCACCTCGAACTCTATCCAGCTAAAAAGCCGCGAGACCACGCAAAGCTCACGCTATCAGTTTGTTAGCCAGGACAGCGGCGGCAACGGCAACGGTGATAACCGTCCGCAGCCAACCGAGCCGGAGACTCCACCTACTCCAGAGCCAACGCCAGAGCCTAATCCAGGACCACAACCAACGCCTACTCCGC
>CALHDX010000029.1:0-19292 GCA_938023105.1 uncultured Atopobium sp. | reverse complement strand
GTGCTGGTGGGAACCTTCTTGGCGTACGGCCTCTACCTGCAGGGCGTTAAGGACGCAGGCTCACTTAGAGCGGTCCTGCTGGGTACTATCGAGCCCGTTATGGCAACCATTACCACCGCACTGGTGCTTGGAACTACCTTTAGCGTTGCCGACCTCATCGGCTTTGCCCTCATCCTAGCGATGGTCGTACTCACCGCCTAGTCGCACCCGATAACAAAAACCCCGCAGGTAAACTGCGGGGTTTTAACGTTCTCTAAAGGTTGTGTGGCCAGAGGCTTAGATGAGTTCCATCTGCGTGAGAACTGCCGAGTACCAGCCGTTTGGATTAGCTGGGTTGTACTTTGCAGCTCCAGAAACAGAAAGCCTTCCGCCGTAACCAGCAGCAAGACCAGCTGTGTGATCCCAGATAGCCTCTTCCCAGCTACCCCAGCTAGAAGAACCCCAGCCCCATGCGTTGTAGGGGAGGAAGTTATACCTACCCTTTGTACTCTCAACTGCAGAAATAGCAGGCGATAAACGCGGATCAACGCCGTAGGCCCATGCAGCCTCAGCAAAAGTTGAGCCGTAGCCAGCAAGAGGGGAGCCAGCAAGATAGGCGTCAATTCGAGCGCCCCAGCTGCTTACAAAGTTGGTCTTATCGCTTGACCAGTCAACATTTTGAGCTGAAGGAGTTGATGGGGTGGTGACCTCAGTGGTATTACCGGAAGCGTTGGTAAAGGTGGTCTCAGTAGAAGCCTCTTTTAGTGCTTCTTCTGCAGCAGCTGCTTCTGCTGCTGCCTGTTGAGCTTGCTCTGCCTGCAATTGCTCTCTTGTTGCAATTGCTGCATTCATAGCATCCTCAGCAGCCTTCTTCTGCTCCTCTGCTTCTGCCATCTGTGCATTTAGAGATGACTGAGTCTCAGAAAGCTCTTTGCTAAGATCAACCAGATGGTTGATAGCATCTGAATTTTTGTTCTGGATAATCTCAAGATACTGAATAACAGCAATCAAATCATTAAAGTTATCTGCCGATAAAAGCAGATCAATAATTCCCATAGAGCCCTGCTGCATGCGATACATTGCTCTAATGGACTCTGCAGCTTTTAAGCGCTGCTCTGGGAGTTGCTGTTCAATCTCTGCAATACGTGCCTCATTATCTGCAATCTGTTTTTGCAGTTCAGCCACACGCTGATTGGCGGCATCGTAATCAGAATTGGTCTGCTCTACCTTGGCCTGGAGCTCTTCAAGAGTCTCTGCCTGAGCTCTTGAGACGCCAAACAAAAAGGTATTAACAACAAGCACTGCTGCAAGGAGTGCTGTCATAAGGGTAGAGCATGAAGGTAAGCGTCTGTGACGCATATATTTGTTCAAATCGACCTCCGCGATTGGGGGCTTCCGATTAGTACGCATGTAGTGCCATCCGCTCATTACTGGCTTCAAGCGCAAGGTCAGATAACACTTGACCTCAAAAATACGCATAATCGCTTCTCTCCGCTCGTGCGAGGTTGTCAATTCTACTTGTTTTTGGCTCCAAATGCCAACTTTGCAGAAAACAAGGCACTTTTAAAGTAGTAAAGTCGTTAGGTAAAACCGTGAACGGTAGGAAAAGAAAGGGCGAACGGATTGCGTACAATAGGTTCGTAATCAGTCCCCAAGGAGGTTTTAGTGGAGTCGGCAATTTTGTGGGTTGAAGCGCTTAAATCAGCGTTATTTGGCGTGGTTGAAGGTATTACCGAGTGGCTACCTATCTCATCAACAGGCCATATGCTGCTGCTCAATCAGTTTTTACCACTCAATGTCTCTGAAGACTTTTGGAATATGTTCCTAGTAGTTATTCAGCTTGGCGCAATTCTTGCAGTATGTGTGGGATTTTTCCACAAGCTCAATCCCTTCTCGCCAAAGAAATCCAAAGACGAGAAGCGCTCTACCTGGAAACTCTGGGCAAAAGTGGTGGTCAGCTGCGTTCCTGCTGCGGCAATTGGCCTGCCGCTCAACGACTTCATTGAAGAGCATCTTGGAAGCCCTTTTGTTATTGCAGCAACTCTTATTTTCTACGGCATCATCTTCATTGTGCTTGAGCTACATCGCGAGAAGGTCGCTGCAGCAGTAAAGGTTGAGGTGCCCCGAGGCAAGCACATGAGCCCAGATGCTGCAGCATCCCTTAAGGCCCCCTCTGCCGACAACCTGGCCCGCGTACAAGACATTGACAACCTGGACTGGAAGACCGCGCTTGGAATTGGCGTTTTCCAGGTACTTGCAATTGTTCCAGGTACTTCAAGATCTGGTGCAACCATCCTGGGCGGTTTAGCACTTGGTTGCTCGAGGGCAGTGGCTGCTGAGTTTACGTTCTTCCTGGCTATTCCTACTATGGCCGGCGCTTCTGCGTTGAGACTTGTACGCTACTTTATGAAGGGCAATACCTTTACCATTCCCGAGGCAGTTATTCTGGGTGTAGGATGCCTGGTAGCCTTTATTGTTTCGCTGGTTATGGTTCGTGCGCTTATGGGTTATGTCCGCAAGCATGATTTCAAGCCTTTTGGTGTGTACCGTATTATTTTGGGTATTGCTGTTATTGCATACTTCCTGCTTGTTAAGTAGTTTTTGACTTACAAGCATTACTACCTATGCATTTACGCGCGGTGAGTTTCTCGCCGCGCTTTTTTATGCGCAAAACATATGGAAAAAGCGTGGAAAACCTATGAAAGATATATGTAATCTCTCTTGGCTCATTTACTAAGAATTGCCTTGTCCTCTATGCTCTTACGGCTGATTTTTGGTCGTAAGAGTAAGTAATTACTTGTAATAGTTTCAGGAGGATTTATGCGCCACATTAAGACGCTTCAGAGAATTGCGTGCACGCTTGCGCTTGCGCTTGTTGCAGTTCTTGCAGTTTCTGCACCAAAACTTGCGTTTGCAGACAATATTGATACATCTACACCAGGTGTAAAGGTTTCTGTTTTCTCGGCTGACGGTAATGCCGATACATCCAGGGTCCTTACAGACAACCCTCAGCATTCTGGCCACCAGACCCCTGTTCCTGGTCAGTATGGCGAGATTGTCGTTCGCGTTGGTCAGACCATTAGAGACACCGGTGCGTATTCTCACTACACCACTACTCGTCCCGGTTTTGCACCTTTTGGCGTAACTACTACGCTGGTTACCGCCGCTCCTTATCCAGAGCTTCCAGCTACTGATAATGACTTTACATATGCATTCTATGGAAACAGCAATACTGTTACCAATAATGGTGGTCAGTTCTATTTTCAGTTCACTGGTCGTAAGGTAACCCCTGCTAACCAGCCTGCTACCGTTTTCTTCCTTGTTACCATGCAGGGAGATTCAACGGACCCTGCTAACGTTGGTGGTAACACCACTCGCCTCATGTGGGTTGGTTATCACATCCACGTTATTCCTGCAGAGACCACCCCAACTCCTACGCCTTCTCCAACACCATCTGCAGTTAATCAGCTCATTTATGACGCAAATGGCGGCACCATCTATGGCAACGCAACTTATACAGAATCCAAGACTCCAAATAACCCTCGCACCTACGGCTTCGCTGAGTACAACATCATTGAGGACCTGCCTGTCCGCGATGGCTATAAGTTTGAGTTCTGGAAGCGTTCTTACGTTGATAACCACTTCCGCTACGTTGGCGCTTCTGCTGTTCCTGCAGATGCAAACAACAACCCAGCTGGCGATAAGCGCTATGTTTCTGAAACTACAGTCTTTAACATGAGAAGCCCTTATACCCTGACTGCTGTTTGGAACCAGGAGTATGAGCTCAGCTACGACGCAAACGGTGGTACTGGTGCTCCTGCAGCACAGAGCGGTTACTTTGGTATTGATAGCAACACTGCTGATTCTCTTACTGATCCTAAGAACGAGACAGTTTCTGCAACCGTTCCAACTCGTGATGGCTACATCTTTAAGGGTTGGAAGCTTGACGGTACTACCTACCAGGCAGGAGATCAGGTAACCCTTACCACCGCCACTCCTAAGGTTGTTCTTGTTGCAGAGTGGGAGCCAGAGCCAGTTGCTCCTGTTACCCCAGAAAACCCTGTAACTCCAGAGAATCCTGGTACTCCAAGCATCCCAGGCAACCCTGGTGGTCCTTTGACACCAAGCTTCCCAGGAGCTCCAAATCCTGCAGTTATCCCGTATTATGGAGGCTCTGTGCTTCCATACACTGGTGATGAGAATCATTCGCTTAGCGCTATTGTTATGGCATGTGTCGCAGGTGGCGTGATTGCACTGGCTGTTGTTGCTCGCGCAAAGAGCCGTCAGACAAACTCCATGAACTAAGGCAAGCGTTTGGGCTAGAAGATTTTCTCGCTATACGTGAGCGTAGATCTGATAGACACGTTTTTGCAGATAAACCGGTCTTCTTTTGAGGGCCGGTTTTTTAATTGTGGAGTGAGGGCAAAGTGGCGCAATTAATGTCCGGTTATCGGGGTACACTTTTAGTCTAAGAATGATTGACACAAGGACGGCGTAATGCAGATTGATCTTGAAGGTTTAAATCCTGCCCAGCATCAGGCGGTTATGACAACTCAGGGACCTCTGTTGGTTCTTGCAGGAGCTGGCTCGGGTAAGACGCGTGTTTTGACGTTTAGAATTGCGCACATGATTGCTGACGAGGGCGTTCGTCCTTGGCAGATTCTGGCTATTACGTTTACCAACAAGGCTGCAGCAGAGATGCGTGAGCGCCTTGAGGCGCTGCTTCCTAACAATATTCGCGGCATGTGGGTCTGCACGTTCCACGCTATGTGTGTTCGTCTTCTCAGAGAAGATGGCGAGCGTCTTGGTTATGGCTCCAATTTTGCCATCTATGATGATGACGATTCAAAACGCCTGGTAAAGACCATTTTGTCTGATTTAGATATTGATGTTCGTCAGTTCCCACTCAACTCCATTCGCTCTAAGATTTCTGCTGCTAAGAATGCGCTTCTGTATCCTGATGATGTAGAGGCTCAGGCAGCAAGTCCTATGGATCACGTGGTGGCTCGTGTATATCGTGCGCTCCAGACGCGTCTGGACAAAGCCAATGCTATGGATTTTGACGACCTTCTGGTTAAGGCGTTTGAACTGCTCTCCAAGTACCCAGACGTGCTTGCTAAGTACCAGGAGCGTTTCCGCTACATTAACGTTGACGAGTATCAGGATACCAACGGCGTCCAGTACGCAATTACCAAGCTTTTGGCATCCAAGTATCGCAATCTTATGGTTGTTGGCGATGATGACCAGTCCATTTATTCGTGGCGCGGAGCAGACATCAAAAACATCTTGGCGTTCGAGAAAGACTATGAGGAAGCAGTTGTAGTTAAACTAGAGCAAAACTACCGCTCAACGGGCCATATTTTGGCCGCTGCCAATGCAGTTGTTTCGCATAACTCTCACCGCAAGCCAAAGCGTCTGTTTACCGATGAGGGGGATGGCGAGAAAATCCAGGTGTATCAGGCATCTGATGAGCGTGATGAGGGCGCGTGGATTGGCTCCGAGATAGAAAAACTGCACGATAAGGGTACATCATACGACAACATAGCAGTGTTCTATCGCACCAACGCTCAGTCTCGTATTCTCGAAGATATGTTGCTCAGAGCTGGTGTTCCTTACAAGATTGTTGGCGGCACTCGATTCTTTGATCGCGCAGAAATCAGAGATGTCATGGCGTACCTCAAAGTTGTCGTCAACCCCGATGATGACATGGCTGCGCTGCGCGTTATTAACACGCCTCGTCGCGGTATTGGCGCAACCAGTATTCAGAAGATTCAGACATACGCACTGTATAACGGCTTGTCGTTCTTCTCGGCATGTGAAGCATGCGTGATGGAAGAAGGCATTTTTACCGCAAAGGTAAGAAATGCGCTGGTAGAGTTTACGTCTGCTATTGAGCATGGCCGCCATATTGATGGTGAGCTTGATGAGGTTGTAGAGGCAATTATTGACCGCTCAGGTCTTATTCGTGCACTTGAGGCAGAGCATACTATTGAGGCTGACGGACGTATCGAGAACATTCGAGAGTTCTTTGGTGTTGCAGCAGAGTTTGATGAGTCTCACGACGACGTTGAAGAAACGCTTGAGAGTCTGCAGCAGCTCAGAGAAGCTGGAGCGCTTGATGCGCAAGATGCAGCTTCGCTGAGTGAGGCTGGTTTTGATGCCGCTACCGGCGCACTCGCTGGTGCTGCTGTAGAGACGGCTCCTGCGCCTCAGGAGGAGAGCTTGCATCCACAGGTTGTGGCAGAGAAGCTCCCGGCCTTTATGGAATGGCTGGCGCTTCGCTCTGACCTGGATAGCTTGGATGGTTCTACCTCTGCAGTAACGCTCATGACCATTCACGCTGCAAAGGGTCTGGAATTTCCTGCAGTTTTTGTTGCTGGTATGGAGGAGGGAATCTTCCCTCATGCAAATTATGAGGCAGAAGCAGCTCAGTTAGAAGAAGAGCGCAGACTTGCCTATGTTGCTATTACGCGTGCGCGCAAGCGTCTGTATTTGACGTACGCATCTACCAGAAGGACTTACGGCTCTGTTCAGGCAAATCCTGTATCGCGTTTTGTGGGAGAGATTCCTCAAGAGCACGTAAAAGCTATTGGTGTTGGTTCTGCAGGTTTTTCTGGAGTTGGTTGGGCAAAGCGAGGAGACCGTCATGGAACCTTTGGCTCCGGTCGTGGCTCCGAGGTCTACGGTGGAAACGTTTTTGGTTCTCGCACGCGCTCTACCGGCGGTGCTCCAGCTCCACATACAGCTCCTATTCAGAAAGATCCAGCCCGCGCTTCTGCAAGTTTTGCTGTGGGAGACCAGGTTTCTCACAAGACCTTTGGCCCAGGCATTGTTTTGGCAGTTCAGGGCGATACTATTGAGGTTAAGTTTACGCGTACTAATAAGACAAAGAAGCTCATGAAGGGCTTTGCTCCAATAGTTAAAATTGAGGGATAGCCATGGTATTGATGCATGACGGTTTGATTTTGGGTCTTACTCCACAAGATTTCATTTTTAAGCTGGTTATCTTTGTTGTTGTGTTCCTTGTGGCTTTTCTTGTAGAGCGCTTTGCAATAAAGCTCTCAAAAAAGGCCTTGGACTCTTCAAAGCTGCCGTCAGCATCTATTTTTGTCAACATACTACGTGGAGTTATCTGGACGTTTGCTATTCTTGCTGTCTTACAGCCTGTCTTTGGTATTCAACCAACAGCGTTTGTAACCGCCTTGGGAGTTACCTCCATTGCCTTGTCTTTTGGCCTGCAGGACACCATTTCTAACCTGGCGGGAGGCTTGGGCCTTATGCTGGGAGGTGTAGTTAAACCTGGAGATCAGGTAAGCATCGGAACTATCTCCGGTGAGGTTATTGACATGAATTGGCGCTCTACCATAGTTCGTGCTCGTGGAGGTAGGGTAGACATCATTCCTAATTCAGTACTTAATAAAACAGCACTTGCGCATCGTACCAGGTGGGATATGACAGAGGTACCCATTACTATAGTGCTTAAACCAACCGTTGATCTGAATGCGGTAACGCAAGAAATAACAGAAATTGTTCAAGAGGTAGTTGCACCTCAGCTTGATAGAACACTTCCTATTGAGGTTGAAGCATCAAGCATTGCTGAGACAGGCATCAAGGTAATCATTCATGTTCACATCAAAGACGACGCAAACGAAATGAGTGTACGAGACAAAATTGTAAGAGCCCTGGCTGGTTCTAGTTGGCTTGCAGGAGTAGGAGCTTAATATGAAGATTGGCATCATTGGAGCCATGGAGCCAGAGGTTGCGCTACTAAAAGCGCAGATGACCGTTGAGCGCACGTATGATCAGGCCCGTATGCAATTTGTTGAAGGCCTTTTGGGAGAAGTTCCTGTAGTTGTTGTACAGTCGGGAATTGGCAAGGTTAATGCAGCAGCATGTACACAGATCCTGATTGATACGTTTGCAGTAACACACGTGATTAATACTGGTATTGCAGGGCTTTTAAACCCTGAGCTACAGGTTGGGGATATTGTTATCTCCTCAGATTTAGTTCAACATGATATGAACGTTGGTCCTCTCAATTTTGCCGCTGGTCAAATTCCAGGTCTTCCGGTTTTCTCGTTTACAGCAGATGAGAGTCTTATTGAGCGCGCACTTGCATCAGCCAAAGAAGTAGCTCCTCAACTGCAGGTTATTTCTGGCCGCGTTGCTTCAGGGGATCAGTTTGTAAGTTCATCAGAGTTAGCAGACCACATCTACACAACATTTGGCGCTGATTGTTGCGAGATGGAGGGCGCTTCAATTGCTCAGGTTGCTTGGCTTAACCACACGCCTTTTGTAGTAATTAGGCTTATGTCCGATAAGCCCGGCACTACTTCAAGCGTTGATTATTTGACGTTTGAGCGTGAGGCTTCTGAGCGCTCTGCCAGAATTACTGCAGCTATTATCAAAAAGCTTGCCTAGTAACCTAAGGAGCCCCTTTGAGGCAACTCTTCTGGGTTAACTGGGTAGCTCTCCTGGGACAACTGGGTAGCTCTCTTGGGCCAGCTTGTATTTTTCATAAGAGAGAAGGCAGGGCGTAAGAAACAACTTGCGCTGATTTAGCTATTCGAATGTTTTTAAACATAATTGAACGATATTTCGATTATCATTGTCCCGTTATGAAAGTGGTTTGAAAGGTACCGAATGATAACACTCGGACACTTTTTTGAGATGATGGTTGCCAATCCGTTTTTAGCCCTCGTCATTGTCCTTGTTTTTGGATGCATCTTTGTTAATGGTGCAACCGATGCGGCTAATGCTATTGCAGAGGCTGTTGGAACTCGTTCAATTAAAGTTAACCATGCAATTATCATGAGTGTTGTGTGTAACTTTGTTGGTTTGGTGGCTATGTGCCTCATTTCAACTGCAGTTGCAGACACAATTCTGGGCATGGTTGACTTTGGTAGCAATAACCATGAGGCTCTTGTTGCTCTTGCCGCAGGCTGTGTTGGTATTGTTACTTGGGCAGTAGGAGCCTGGGCTTTAGGTATTCCAACTTCTGAGTCACATGCACTCATTGCAGGTCTCACCGGTGCAGCACTTGCAATTCATGGTGATTTTGGTGCAGTTAACTGGGGCGAGTGGAGCAAGGTTTTAATTGGTCTGCTCTTCTCAACCACACTGGGTTTTGCCGCTGGTTGGATCATTGTTAAAGCAATCAACAAGCTTTGCGTAAACGTTGATCGACAGCGCGCTGATGAGATGTTTGGTCATTTGCAGGTTGTTGGCTCAGCATTTGTTGCGGCTATGCATGGTGCACAGGACGGTCAGAAGTTCATGTCCATTGCCATGCTTGCAATTGCACTTTCCGCAGGTCATGGAGCTGCTGGTGCAGATGTGTTCCCGCTCTGGCTGCAGGTACTGTGTGCTGCTCTTATGTCTATCGGTACTGCGATTGGCGGAAGAAAGATTATTAAAAAAGTCGGAATGGAAATGGTAAAGCTTGAGCGTTATCAGGGCTTTGCCGCGTCTTTCTCGGCATCTGCATCTTTGCTACTTTCCACGCTGACTGGTCTTCCTGTTTCAACAACCCATACAAAAATGACTGCCATGATGGGCGCAGGTGCTGCAAAAAATATTCGTTCAGTTAACTGGGGCGTTGCAAAAGAAATGGTTGCAGCATGGGTGTTTACTTTCCCTGGCTGCGGACTTATTGGTTTTCTTTTTGCAAAACTGTTCCTGATGATTTTCTAAGTACGTATAACTGTCTTTTACGAGTTCTATTGAACCACTCAACTTTATTGGAGGATTCATGCTAGGTAAGCCAAAAGAGGACGTCTTCTACACCATGTTCCGCGAGTTTGGCGACAAAATTGTAGAAACCGCTGAAGAGTATGCGGTCATTATGGAAGGCTATCCTGAGACTGCCGCGCGTATTCCTCAGATGAAGGTTTACGAGCGCGAGTGTGACGAGAAGGTCCAGCACATTATGAAGGAGCTTTACGCTTCCTTTGTCACACCATTTGAGCGTGAGGACATCTCTGACTTGGCTCTTCGTCTTGATGACATTGTTGACGGAATGAATTCTGTTGCAGAGCGCCTTGATCTCTTTAACGTTGACGATACTCGTAAAGAGGCTATGCAGCTTGCTGAGCTTACCCTTCGCGCATGCAAGACAGTCCAGGAGATGCTGAGTGTTCTGAGTGACTACAAGAAAGATCCTACCGTTATGGAGAAGGCCATTGCAGTAGGACATGTTGAGGACGAGGGAGACCTTATTTACCACAACGCACTCTCTCGTTTGTTCCGTGATGAAATGCCTGGTCGTCACACCGTTGCTTGGCTTCGTATTTTTGACCGTATGGAGACCGTTTTGGATTCCTGCGATGACGCAGCGGGAGTTGTCCGCTCCGTTGTTATGAAGAACGCTTAAGTTCGTTTTCTGCTAACGGTATATATAGACTAAAAACTGCCTTCCGCCGGGAGGCAGTTTTTATATTCTCTTTTTGTCCGGTATTGGGGTTAAACTGTTTATATAAAAGAAAGTGGAGGTGCCATGAGCGGCTTCAAGCGTTTTTGCTACATACTTTATGTTCTTGCAAGTGCCTTTGTGTTTTTAGCTCTTGCTTTAACGTGGTTTGGTCCTTGGACATATCAGGCAACTAATCTCTTGTTTACCAAGCCCTACCTTATTGCTCTTAACGCTTGTGCGGCTATTAGCATCTTTGGTCTTGTTGTGGTGTTGTTTAGAGCTCTCTTTATTAGAAAAACAGTAAAGCTCACGGTGGCCACTGTTGAGGGCGGAACAATCTCCGTCACTAAAGATGCCATTTCTTCTCAGGCAGCCCATATTAATGAAGAAGATGGAACTTGCCTTGCACACCGTGTTAACGTGCAGATTTCTAAGAATAATTCTGTAGATGTACAGATTGATATTCTCCCCAAAGAGCCTGTTGATGTCACTGCAAAGGGCTCTGAGTTCTATAACGCTCTTCAGTCTGGTCTTGCTATCGTGTGCGGACCTTGCGTTTCTAGCATTAATCTTTCTTTTATCAAGCCAAGTTCCTTCTCGCCAAAAGATGAAGAAGGTGCGTCTTTGTCTCAGTCAAAAGAGGTTGTGCCAGAACCAGAGATTGTAGAAGAGCAATCTTACACGCAACCTTCCACTCAAGCCGCTGCTCAGCAGACTGGCAAAGACATTCGATTGAGTATTTCAGAGCCAGATGCAAAGGAGGTCACAGACAATGGATAAAAGCTTCTTTCAGAAGATGCAGGAGAAGTGCAAAAAATATGTCGTTGACCATCCAGGTGCTATTATTGGCGGATTTTTAGGCCTCTTATTTGCAATTCTTTTGTTTACGTTTGGCCTTTTTAAAATGCTAGTTGTTGCATTGTTTGTACTGGTAGGAGTTGCCGTCGGTCAGATTTTTGACGGAAAGGCAACCATTTTGGCAAAGATTCGTTCCTTATTTACGGACAGAAACTAGATAGGAGAGAGCTGTGGCAGAAGAGCTTACTAATTCGCAAGAGACCACCTCTGAAGAAATTGTTCCTGCAGAAGAGACAACAGATGTTCCTTCCGATGCAGATCTTGAGGATACAGATTCTCTTACCTTTTCTGGCGGAGTTGTCGAGAAGATCGTCTCGTTGGCTTTGCGTGATGTCCCCAACGTGGTGGGTGCTCGTGGAAACTGGCTTAACAGAGTTCAGGATGTACTTGGTGCATCTGATACGGCTAAAGGTGTCACTGTAGAGGTGCTGCCTGACAGCTCGCTAAATGTTACCGTTTCTGTACTTATTAAATATGGTTCTTATGCGCCTCAGATTTTTGAGGATGTTAAGCATACAATTGTCGAGAAAATTACCGGTATGACAGGCCTTGAAGTTTCTGGTGTTAACCTACGAATTGAAGATGTTTTGACCGAAGAAGAATACGATCGCCTAAAACATCGTCCAGAAGAGCCTGAACAGCTAGACAAAGAAGAGTAAAGTACGCTAAAGTTGCACTGTTTTACGCTTTTATAGTAATTGTTTTATTGTTTTGTCACTACAAGCTCCCTAAGCGCAAGGAGTTTTGCCATGAAAAGGCTTTCACGTTGGAGCATGGCGATTGTTGCTACGTTTGTGCTAGCGCTCTCGCTCGTTGGAGGACTTGCAAAGCAAGCACTCGCAGATACCCCTGTTACCTCAGAGGCTGAGCTGCTGGCTGCTATTGCTGCTGCTCCAGCAGATGGTTCGCAGACTATCGTTCAGGTAAATGCGGACTTTACCATTACTGCTCCAGTTCAGGTTCCAGCTAATAAGAACATTAGGTTGATGGGTACTGGAACTATCACAAGTGCCATGACCGGCTCTAATTTCTATATGTTCAAGATTGCTTCTGGCGGCGCAGTTACTCTTGATGGCGCCACCATTGATGGCAACAACACTGCATTTGCCGTTGAGAACCGTGGTAGCTTTACCTTGCTTCGTGGCGTTATTAAAAACGGTAAGGCAAAACCTACACCTGGAAATAACGGCGTAGTTCTTACTACTGGCGCTGGTGCAAAATTTGTTATGGCCGGCGGCACCATTCAGGACAGCACGGTCGCTAACGCTCTTGGTGGCGCAGTCACTGTTGCAAATGGTGCAACAGGTGAGCTCCGTGACGGCACCATTCAGAACACTACTCTTACCAATCAGTACTCCGGTAGCGTTTTGGTAAGAAATGCAGATTTCACTATGACTGGCGGAACCATCACTGGGGGCGATGCTTCTTCTACCATTAATTCTTCTGGTGGTCTGATGCTCTATGCTTTGGATCCAAACGGTGAGACAACAACAGCTACCATGAACGGTGGTTATATCACTAACAACAAGGCCAAAGAAGGTGCAGGCGTCTACATTTACGCAGGTAATCCTCAGTTTGGTGATTCTAAGTCAAAGGCAGACTTTACCTTCAACGGTGGCTCTATTACTAATAATGTTGCTTCTGAGTCCGGTGGTGGTATCTACGTAATCTGGAACGGCAACGTTGTTATGAATAACGGCATCATCAAGAACAACACTGCTGGCATTGCTGGCGGTGGCGTTGCTACCTACGACCAGTTTGTTGGTGTTGTTGGTGGTCAGAAGGTTCCTTATTCCAGGGTTGGTGCTCCATGGAATAACTGGCCAAACATTTATCGCGCTGGCTTCACCATGAATGGCGGCTCTATTGACGGAAACAAGGTCACTAGTAATGGCACCAACCAGCTTGGCGATAAGGGTGTTGGTGCTGGTATTTATGTTGCATCTGCTAATGTAACCCTTAATGCTGGTGAAATTATCAATAACACTGCAAATGACCAGGGCGGCGCAGTTTACGTTGCTTCTGTTCCTTATGTTGTCCACATTAATAACGCGCTAATTAAGAACAACACCGCAACTGTTATTGGTGGTGGTGCTTGGTTCTGCCCAACCGGTGTAGCTGAATTCCACTCCAAAAATGGCGTAGCATTCTTCAACAACACCGCAAATGGTGCTGGTGATGAGATTGCAACTGTTCGTGGTGCAGGCGAGTCTGCTGGCGCAACCATTTCTGATTACATGCTTGGTGGTGCCTCTGCACACTGGACCAAGGATGGCGCTGTTACTATCAACCTTCCTTCAATCCTTGGTGAAGCTGATCCAGCTGCTGCACGTCATACTACTGAAGAAGTAAGCAATATCGTTAACAACACCGATATGCTTGCTCTTGAGTCTAATCTTCGTTATAGCTCTATCGCCGCAGCACAGAATAAGGCTCAACTGATTATTTCTGGAAATACCGCACAGCGTGGTGGTGGTATTGGCTCCAACGGTACCGTTATTACTGGTGAAGAGGGTACTCAGGATGTAACCGTTAAGAAGGTTTGGGATACTTCTGCAAACCCAGATGCAGTTATTCCAGAGACGCTTACTGTTTATCTAAAGGCAGATGGATATGTTGTTGACTCCGTTGAGCTTTCTGCAGCAAACAACTGGGAGCATACATTCCACGGTCTTCCTGATAACGTAACTTTGAGCTTTACAGAAGGAACCGTAGTCGGTTGGACTGCTCAGACTCCTGAGGTTAACGGTAACGTTACTACCCTGACCAATAAGGCCGACGCTCCCGTGACTCGTGATGTCCCAGTAACCAAGGTTTGGAACGGTACAAAGAAGGATTCTGTAACCGTTCACCTGCTTGCTGATGGTGTTGACACTGGTCAGACCCTTGTCCTTTCTGAGGCAAACAATTGGACCGGTTCATTTGTTGGTGTAAATCTTTACGCAGCAGATAATCACGTCATTGCTTACACCGTTTCTGAGGATGCTATTGAGGGTTACACTTCTGAGATAACTGGTGATATGGTCAATGGCTTTACCATTACAAATACCGAGACTCCAGTTACCCCAACTCCAACTCCAGAGAAGCCTGGTAAGAAGCGTAAGCACCGCACACCTGATACAGGCGATGCAAGTGTTGTAGCTATGGTTGCTTTTGCAACAGTTGGTGCTGGCTTTGTTGGTGTTGGAGCATATGCTCGTACTCGTAAAGAGCAGTAAGCAACACACATACACTTAGTATGCAGATCCCCCGCTTTTATAAAAAGCGGGGGATCTTTGTCAGAAGGACGATTCCTTGTTTTAACTGGAGATGTTTACGCTCACCGAATTTGCCAACCGTTTAACCAATAAGAGTGTTCTTCTCGCCAGGAGAGATTAGAGAAGAACGACAATACTACTAGGTGGATAGTGAGTATCTGCATGAGTACCTTATTGGAGGTTGTTATGGAGCTCAAAGCTGATAAAAAGGTAATTGTCGAGCGTAATAACAAGGTTGTGTATGACAACGGAGACACAGTCGTTAAGGTGTTCAGCGGAAGCAAACCTTCTGCTGATATTATGAATGAGGCTTTAAACCTTACTCGTGCTGAGCAGGCCGGCATCAACGTTCCATCTCTTGTAGAGATTAGTAAGGTAGGTAATTGCTGGGCTGTTTCAACCAGAAAAGTTGAAGGCAAAACAATAAGACAGCTTATTGAAGAGCATCCAGAAAAAGAGGACGAGTATCTCAATAAGTTTGTCGATATTGAGCTGGCTATTCACGCTCATAAGGCACCACTTCTTACTCGTCAAAAAGACAAGTTCACCCGAATGATTAACAGCATTCCAGACATCCTTGATGAGGCCACAAGGTATGAGCTTCTACTTAAGCTTGATGGCATGAAGCCTCACACTAAGGTTTGCCACGGTGACTTTGTCCCGTCCAACGTTATTCTCGCCGAAGATGGCACTCCTGTAATTCTTGACTGGGCTCATGCAACACAAGGCAATGGCGCTGCAGACTGCGCTACAACTTACCTGCACCTGCTTCTTCATGGTGATGAGGAACTTGCCGAGAAATACATCAATCTTTATTGCACCAAGCAAGGCTGCACTCGTCAGTATGTAAACGAATGGCTTGGCATTATTGCTGCAGCAGAGCTTGCGCGCGGTCGTGTAAAAGAAACAGAGTTCCTACTTAAGTGGGTAAATGTTTTTGATGCAATGTAGTTGGTTACAAGCACTTTAAACTAGCTGGGAAGAGCCTCGTCAGGGGCTCTTCTTTTATTACACTTCTAACTGCTCAATAAAGTAACGTGAGGAGTTAGCTATGTACGATATTGATCCAAAGCAGACCACCGTAAAGTCAGAAAATAAGAAATCAAAGCTTGAGCGCATGAGCGCTGGTGAGTGGTGTGGCGGCTCTGACGAGGAGCAGAGCGCTGCGTTTTGGCGAGCAAAGGATCTTGCCTGGGAGTTTAATCAGACTCGTCCAAGTGATAAAGAAAAGTGCCGTCAGATTTTGACTGAACTTCTCGGTGAGCTAGGAGAGGGAAGCGCTGCAGTTTCTCCTTTTAATGTTGACTATGGCTTCAATATCAAGATTGGCCCACATAGCTTTATCAACCACGGTGCATACTTGATGGATTGTGCGCCTATCACTTTTGGTGCCCATAGTTTTGTGGGCCCTCAGTTTAAGGCGTACACCGTTCAACACCCTCTAGATGCTGAGGAAAGAAATGCTTGGTATGAGCGAGCATTGCCTATCACAGTGGGAGATAACTGCTGGTTTGGCGGAAATGTGACGGTGCTTCCCGGTGTAACTATCGGAGATAACTGTGTAATTGGTGCTAATAGTCTGGTTACTAAAGATATTCCAGACAATTCTCTTGTTGTTGGTTCTCCCGCAAAGGTCGTACGTCAAATTACCGAGGCAGATAAGCTGGGACTCAAAGAGCTTTTGGGCTAGTTCTGTTAGGCTAGGAGCGCGTGGTTTCGGGGCATAGGACTTCAGAGTACTCGGTTTCAGAGCGCACAAAAAATGCGCGATTTAAGAAAACGCTGCTAGATTAGGCCTTTTAGGGAGATTGTTTAACTATTTATTTGATGTTAGAGACATCCGCGCTATAATAAATACACGGGGAGCTGGGAAATGGCCCGGCTGAGAGGCAGCACCTTATGCTGCGACCCATAAACCTGATCTGGGCAATGCCAGCGTAGGGAGCCAATGCCGTCCTTACGCACTATAAGAAGGAGGGCATATGAAAAAACTTTCTCAGTTTGCATTGCAAGCCATATCCCTTACTTCTTTTCTTGTGCTCTGGCAGCTTGTTATTGTTGCGGGAATTATTCCAAATTACCTTGTTCCAACTCCTGTTCAGGTTGTATTTGCGCTGGTTAAGGACTTTCAGCTTCTTATGACACATACAGGGATTACGCTTTTAGAATCCCTTGTAGGTCTGGCTATTGGAGTGCTTATTGGCTTTGTGCTTGCGGTTCTTATGGACTTCTTCAAAACGCTGGATAAATTGCTCTCTCCACTTGTAACTATCTCGCAGACTATCCCCATTGTGACTATCGCGCCGCTTCTGGTGCTCTGGCTAGGATATGGTCTTTTGCCCAAGATTGTTCTTGTGGCCATTTCAACGTTTTTCCCTATTACCGTGGCGCTGAACTCGGCATTTAAAGCAATAGATCCTGATATGGTTGACCTGATGACCACCATGGGAGCTAGTCGTGTGCAGATTTTTTGGCATGTCAAGTTGGCTGCTGCTGCACCACAGTTTTTCTCGGGACTCAAAATGAGTGTGACCTACGCCGTAATTGGCGCGGTAATTGCAGAATGGCTGGGAGGCGACGCTGGACTGGGCGTGTATATGACGCGCGTCAGAAAGGCGTTTGCGTACGACAGAATGTTTGCGGCAATCGTGGTGGTGTCTGCGCTGTCGCTAGTATTAATGAAGGTTGTGGAACTTGTCCAAAAGCGTGCACTTCCTTGGGATACCTCTCAGGATGCTAAAGAATCTGCACGATAACTTTGACGGAATTCAAAGAAAGAAGTGATTACGCGCATGAACGCATTTAATCGCAAGGGTATAACAAGAAAAGGCTTTCTAACTGCAATGGGTTTCTCGACAGCAGGACTTTGCGCAGGTTGCTCGCTTGAACAGCCGTCTGCTCCATCCAACGCAAACAAGGGTGCTGGGCAGAATTCCGGCGGCACCACAGAGATTACGTTTGCTTTGGACTACACTCCTAACACCAACCACACCGGCATTTATGTGGCTCAGGAGAAGGGCTACTTTGACGAGGTTGGCCTCAAGGTAACTATTCAGCAGCCACCTGCTGACGGCGCCGATGCGCTGATTGGTGCTGGTGGCGCACAGATGGGCGTTACCTACCAGGACTATATTGCTAACAGCCTCTCGTCTTCTAATCCGCTGCCGTATACCGCGGTGGCTGCTATCATTCAGCACAATCTTTCGGGCATTATGAGTCGTGAAGAAGATCACATTGTTCGTCCACGTGACCTTAATGATCGTACCTACGCAACGTGGAATCTCCCTGTTGAACAGGCTACTATCAGGTCTGTTATGGAATCTGATGGAGGAGATCCCTCCACGCTTAAAATGGTACCTTATGAGGTAGATGATGAGGTATCTGGCCTAAAAGCAAAGATGTTTGATGCAGTTTGGGCGTTCGAGCAGTGGGCTGTTCAAAACGCTCGTGTCCAGAACTTTGCATACAACTACTTTGCGTTTACAGCTATTGATCAGAGCTTTGACTACTACACGCCAGTTATCGCAGTAAATGATGGCTTTGCAAAAGAGAATCCAGATGCCGTTAAGGCATTTTTGAGTGCTACTAGAAAGGGTTACGAGTTCTGCGTCTCTAACCCAGACGAGGCAGCAGAGATTCTACTCAAAGCCGTTCCAGAACTTGATGCTGACCTGGTCAAAGCATCTCAGAAGTTCTTGGCTGCCAAGTACATTGACGACGCTGAGAAGTGGGGCGTTATTGATTCTGCCCGTTGGCAGCGTTTCTACACCTGGCTCAATAACCAGCAACTGCTAGAGAATAAGATTGATCCATCCGCAGGATTTACTAGTGAGTACCTTGGATAAGAAGCTTACTGACATAACAGAAGGCGCTGCTATGGACGCTTCTGGCGAGAAAAGCCTAGGAGCTGCACCTGCATGCGAGACGCAACAGGACGCGCCAGCGCTTGAAGCACGCCACCTTACGCTGGTTTGGGGAAACGGCCAGGTAGTTGCTCAGGATATCTCGATTGAGCTGCAACCTGGCACCATTACCTGCTTGGTTGGTCGCTCGGGCTGTGGCAAGACAACACTGCTCCACGCACTTGCGGGACTTCTGCAGCCACAGGAGGGCAGGGTGCTGCTGCATGGCTCTGACGTCACGGGACATCCGGGACACATCGGCTACATGCTCCAGAAGGATCTGCTTATCCCAAGCAAGCGCATCATCGACAACGTAGCGCTTCCGCTTGAGCTGAAGGGCGTCTCGCGCTCTGAGGCACGCGCACGGGCCCAGGAGATGCTGGAACGCGGTGGACTTGAGCGCGTGGCACAAAGCTGGCCTCACGAGCTCTCAGGCGGCATGAGACAGCGCGTTGCGTTCCTGCGCACGGCACTCATTGGCTCAGACATCATGCTGTTGGACGAGCCCTTCTCGGCACTAGATGCTCTCACACGGCGAGAAATGCGTGCATGGCTCATGTCTTCCGTGAAGGAGTTTGGCCTCTCCGTACTGGTGATCACGCACGACGTTGATGAGGCTGTTGCGATGGCTTCGCGTATTTACGTGATGGCGGGAAGTCCTGCTCAGGGCGTGGTAACCAAGATCGTAGGCGTTATTGAGCCACAGGGCTGCACGGATGCAGCGGCAGTGGACTCTAGCAAAGACGCTGGTCAAGGTAATGAACTGGCTTCGTTTGACCTAAGCGAAGAGTTTTTGGCTGCCAAGCGAGAAGTACTTTCGTTGCTGGGATAGTTATCCTTTACGAGCGCTGTGAACTGCCTCCCATTTCTTGGACATAAGAAATG
>CALHDX010000028.1:0-7150 GCA_938023105.1 uncultured Atopobium sp. | reverse complement strand
AGAGGGGGGCGAACTCGGACGCGCTTTAAATTCTGCCTGAAAAGTGCAAAGATTCTGTATTTTGGATACAGAATCTTTGATGAAATCAGGCAAATCCACAGTTTCTTTAACGTTTTCAGGCAAATTTTACAGATTCTTTTAAGAAATCAGGCGCGGAGAAAATCAGGCGCGGAGCAAAAATTGAGCACCCCTAGCTTACGCAACTCCCAGATAAAAGAACGCGTAGTTGAGCACGTTGATTAACGTGTACAAACCGCCAATGACCAGGTAGGGCCAGAGGTGCGCTTTGGTGATTGCGATAAACTCGCGGATAAACGCCGTGGGCCAGTACCAGCCTTTGGTGTGCGAACCGATGCCATCTGCCTTAATGCCCAGGTTGTGGGCGTATTCGGCGCAACGGAAAACGTGGAAATCGCTGGTAACAACCGCGGTGGTAAAGTCGCCGTTCGAGGCGACGGTTCCGCACGCGTCGCTGGTCGACGCGTCGCTGGCTGTTGTTGTGACGTCCCCGCTCGAGGCGACGGCGGCCGAGCTTGTGGCGTCGACACCCGTTGCCCGATCAGCGTTGATAATGGCTAGCGAGTACCTAAGATTTTCCCAGGTGGTAGTGGACTTGTCTTCCATGAGAATTGCGTCAGCTGAAACGCCCTTCTCCAGAAGATAGTCGCGCATGGCCTGAGCTTCGGAGACAATCTCGTCAGCGCCTTGACCACCAGAAACAACAAACTTTCCGTGCTGATGCTGCTTCTTCCACAGCTCAAGCGCCTTATCAATCCTGCCTGCAAGCAGCGGAGTTGGTCGCGGACCGTCAAGCCCAGCGCCGTGAATAATGATGTAATCGTATTGGCGTCGGCGGGGAAGCAAACGATACACCCACGAATAGAACAGCAAAGCCATAAAGGTAAACGAGAACCACAGGCCCTCGAGCGTAAAAAGTCCCAGCACAAAGACAATAATGTGTCGAACGTCCGGGTCAAAATAATTCACGATGGTCGGCGACGCAATCAGCAGAACAAGGAATCCAGCCATCAAAAACGGCAGCATCGATGTCAGTGAAAATCCGTTATTTCTTACCACAACTATGGTGTTGATCAGCAAGAAACCAATGGTCAGAAATGGTGTCAGCAGTACAAGAGTAACCAGAATTAGTCCAAGGATAAAGTTGTTCAGCCTCAGCACCAGAAGAATTGATGACCACGCAAGAGTCGCAAATAAAAAAAGCGCGTTGCGGAACTGTCGAGGTTCTTTGATAAAAGAGTAAACAAATAGCACACCCGGAATAACTGCCGGAGCCAGCAGGATGGCGTATGAGATTATGTATTGCCAGTCAAGGCTAGCGCCAGCGTCTCCAAACAGGCTATCAATAGGCATGTAAATTCCTTCCGTGAGCGCTGGTTTTCTCGCTAAAGCACCTAGTAAAGTAGCTCATGTGGCGAGAAACCCGTCTGCCAGAATTATAACAAGGCACCTCTGCATAACACCACGGAGCAACCGCATACAACAGAAAAGTGGACATCTGCCCATTTGACTCGGTGAACGGTAACCGTTTGCCGATAAGCGTTGTTCCTCATCGGTCGGAGGTTTGGTTAACGGTATGTTAGCGTACACATTGTCTACGTGCGCAAATATCGGATATTTGTAAACCGCATTTCTCGCCAGCCTAAAATTCATGAAAGTCTGCTCAACCTTTCACGGTTTCGTTCTAGATTTACGTAAAAAAGTACTTGAAAATGTACTTCGCGAGTGTTCGCAGTTTGTTGTGGAGAGGACCCATTTGTGGCCGCAACAACCACGTACGCTCGTATGCGAGCTTTCGCAAAATGTTTATGGGCCTCGTCAGTGTCACGTGTACAACGTGCTCCTCCACGAGGTAGGCAGTGTTTCATTGGTAAGAAACACAGATTTTAGGAGGGTTTTATGAAGGGTTATGCAATGCTCAAGATCGGCGAGTCCGGCTGGATTGAGAAGGAGACACCAAAGTGTGGTCCTCTGGACGCAATCTGCAAGCCACTTGCGGTCGCAATTTGTACTTCTGATATTCACACTCTGTGGGAGGGCGCAATCGGCGACCGTCACAACATGATTCTTGGTCATGAGTGCTCCGCAGAGGTTGTTGAGGTTGGCGAGTGCGTCAAGGACTTCAAGCCTGGCGATCGCGTCCTCGTTCCTGCAATTACTCCAGATTGGAACTCCCTTGAGGCTCAGGCTGGCTACTCCATGCACTCCGGTGGCATGCTTGCTGGCTGGAAGTTCTCCAACTTCAAGGACGGCGTCTTCTCCGAGTACTTCCACGTAAACGACGCTGACGGTAACCTCGCTCACATGCCAGAGGGCATGGATCCAGCAGACGCCTGCATCCTTTCCGACATGGTTCCAACCGGCTTCCACGCAGTTGAGCTGGCTGGCGTTGAGTTCGGCGACACCGTCCTGGTCATCGGCATTGGACCTGTCGGCCTCATGTCCGTTGCTGGTGCTGCACTTCACGGTGCTTCTCGCATCATTGCTGTTGGTACCCGTCCAGTCTGCGTTGAGGCAGCTAAGGGCTACGGCGCAACCGACTTCATCTCCTACAAGGACGGCCCAATCTGGGAGCAGGTCATGGAGCTCACCGGCGGCAAGGGCGTTGACCGCGTCTGCGTCGACGGCGGCGGCTGCGAGACCTTCGAGGACGCTGTCAAGGCACTCAAGCCTGGCGGAAAGATTGGTAACGTCAACTACCTGGGCTCCGGCGACTACGTCAACATTCCTCGCGTCGAGTGGGGCGTTGGTATGGGCCACAAGGACATCCGTGGCGGCCTCATGCCTGGCGGCCGTCTGCGCATGGAGAAGCTCTCCAGCCTGGTCACTTCTGGCCGTCTGGACCTTCACCCAGAGGTTACCCACCTCTACCACGGCTGGGATCACCTCGAGGAGGCTCTCTTCACCATGCGTGATAAGCCATCCGACCTCATCAAGCCAGTTGTTGTTATCGACTAGGTAACCAATTAGGTCGCGTTATTTAGTATGTTTAAGCTGGCGAGAAGTTCGGTTTTCTCGCCAGCTTTTTGCGCTGGTGGGCGCCAACGGAGTTTAGAAAGCGGTTGTATTCATGAAAATCCTTGTTGTATCAGGCTTTCTTGGAGCTGGTAAAACCACCTTCATTCAGGAGCTCGTGCGCCGGACTGGGCGTGATTTTGCTATCTACGAGAATGAATATGGCCAGGCAGACATCGATGCGCGTCGCTTGAGGCAGGACTCCGACCTCAAGGTTTGGGAGTCCACCGAGAACTGCATTTGCTGCTCGGGCAAGCAGGATTTTGCGACGTCGGTGCTGACCATTTCAAACACTATCGACCCCGAATATTTAATTGTTGAACCAACTGGCGTGGCTAAGCTGCAGAGCATTCTTGATAACGTGAATCAGGTGGCCTGGGATCGCATTAGTTTACTGGCGCCGGTTACCGTGGTTGACGCCGTTTCGTGGCAGAATCAGCGCACCGATTTTCCAGAGATTTTTGACAATCAGCTGAGCGCTGCTACGAGCGTTGTAGTTTCAAAGCTTGCACCAGGTAGTGAGGATGCTGCAGAACCCATTAAGCAGCTTGCGGTAGAGATGAATCCGCAGGCAGAGATTATTGCGGAGTCCTCGTATGCTGATATTCCCGACGAGTGGTGGAATGGTCTTCTGACTCGCGCGCTTGACGGTTCTGTTATTAAAGATCCAGCTAGCGAGAAGGACGAGGGGCCTGACCTGGAGACTATGGCACTGACTCATGCTGAGCTTCCAAGTCCAACGCATTTGATTTGGCTTTTGGACGCGGCGTCGGCAGGCGTTTTTGGAAAGCTTGCGCGCGCAAAAGGAACGTTGCCATGCGGTAATCAATGGGTCAAGTTTGACCTGGTAGAGCGTGCATGGGCTATCACGGGCGACGAGCCTCAAGAAGAGTCCAGGTGCGTGTTTATTGGTCGCGACCTGCTGCGCCAGGGACTTCGAGCGGTGTTTGTGCCAGCGTTTTGGCACGAGCAGTCGGACTTGGCTGACGAGCACGATCATTCGCATTGCGACCACGAGCACGGACACTGCGAGCACGAACATTGCGATCACGAGCATGGCCACTGCGAGCACGAGGGCCACGAGCACGACCACGAGGGACACGAGCATCACGCGCACGGCCACGGCGAGCATCACGAACACCACGCGCACGGCGTCGGCCATAAGCACGGCGACCACGAGCACGAGCACGGTGAGCACTGAGTCGCAAGCGCATAAAACCTGCAACTAAAAAGAGCCTCCGATGTGTGAACTGCCTCCTATTTCTTATGTCCAAGAAATGGGAGGCAGTTCATGTGGAGGCTATTTTGCTAGTTCTTGAGCGAATTAAGCGGAGCGGGGAAGCGACCGCCGCGGTGGGCAAGCACCGTGCCCGCAAATTGGTTGACCGGCATGATGGGCGCGGATCCAAAGAGACCACCAAACTCCAGGACGTCTCCCTCGTTATAACCGATAGCTGGGATAACGCGGACCGCCGTGGTCTTTGTGTTGATGACGCCAATAGCCATCTCATCTGCGATGATGCCCGCGATGGTTTCCACAGAAGAATCACCAGGAATAGCAATCATGTCCAAGCCAACGGAGCATACTGAGGTCATTGCCTCGAGTTTCTCGAGAGAAAGCGCACCGTCTTGAGCTGCGCGAATCATGCCCGCGTCCTCGGAGACCGGGATGAATGCGCCTGACAGGCCGCCAACGCTTGACGACGCCATGACGCCGCCCTTTTTGACAGCATCGTTGAGCAGGGCAAGCGCGCAGGTGGTTCCGGGGCCACCGCATTCGCCAACGCCGATGAGCTCCAGAATCTTAGCGACGGAATCGCCAGCTGCTGGGGTTGGCGCAAGGCTCAGGTCTACGATGCCCTTCTCGACACCTAGGCGCCTTGAAGCCTCGCGGCTCATCAGCTCGCCCGCGCGGGTAATTTTGAATGCGGTCTGCTTGATCTTCTCGGCAACGTCCATGAGGTTTGCGGAGTCGGGAAGTTCGGCGAGGGCTGCAGCCATGACGCCAGGTCCGGAAACGCCCACGTTAATGACGGCGTCTGCCTCTCCGCTGCCGTGGACCGCGCCGGCCATGAAGGGGGAGTCCTCCACCATGTTGGCAAAAACGACCAGCTTAGCGGCACCGTAGCACTGAATATCGGTGGTGCGACGAGCGGCTTCGAGCACGGTTTCTGCCATGAGCAGAACGGCGTCCATGTTGATGCCCGCGCGCGTGGACGCGACGTTTACCGAGGAACAGACGCGCGACGTGGTGGCCAGCGCCTCGGGGATGGATGCGATGAGTCGGCGGTCGGCGTCGCCAAGGCCCTTGTGGACCAGCGCCGAGAAGCCGCCCAAAAAGTCGATGCCCAGCGTCTCGGCCGCGCGGTCGAGCGTGTGAGCAAGCGGAGTCAGGTCTTGCGCCGAGGTACATGCCGCAATCTGCGCGATTGGCGTGACGGAAACGCGCTTGTTGGCAATAGGGATGCCGTACTCGCGCTCCAAGTCCTCGGCCACGGACACCAGGTGTTCGGCCTGGCGCGTGATGCGGTCGTAGACCTTCTGGCACATGCGATCCAGGTCCTCGTCTGCGCAGCTATTGAGCGAGATGCCCATCGTAATGGTACGCAGGTCAAGGTTTTGCTCGCTGACCATGGCGAGGGTTTCGGCGATCTCTTGTGGAGTGATGTTCATGCGCGTCCTCTCGGAATGCGGTTGTCGTGCGAGCGCCGGTGCGCAGGTGCAGCTTGCGTGCGGTGCCGGGGCGTGGTGCGGTTGTCGTGTGGAGACAAGGCTTGGCTTTTGGCGGACTACCAGCCGCAAGGGTTTCTCGACTATTATACTTAAGCAACAACGATAAACGGGGCAAGTTGCGAGGTAACGTGGCAGAAAAAGTCACCCTAAAAACGATTGCGCGCGAGGTGGGGCTGTCGCCCGCCACGGTTTCGCTGGTGCTGAACGGCCGGCCGGTGCGCGTGAGCGACGAGAACCGCCGCCGCATCCTCGACGTTGCCCGTCGCGAGCACTACATTCCCAACCAGATTGCACGAAGCCTGGTCACGCAGCACACGCAGACGCTGGGGCTGATCGTGCCGAATATCGAGAGCCGGTTTTTCTCGTCGTTTGCAAAGATGCTGGAGATGAAGTGCCGCCGCCGTGGGTACGCGCTGTTCATCACCAACTCGGATAACAGCACGTCAAACGATGCGGACCTTGTGCGACTGCTGGTCAATCGCGGCGCCGACGGCATCTTTATTATCACATCCGACGAGGTAGAGGCCTCGAAGCAGCTCATTGCCGATCTGGAGCAGCTGCCTGTGCCGTTTGTCATGGTGGACCGAACCATCGACGCGCTCGACTGCGACAAAGTTACGTTCAACAATGAGCTTGGCGGCTATCTGGCCACAAAATACCTGTTAGACCACGGTCATCGCCGCATTGCGTGTATGGTCAACACCGCCTCCAACACCGGCCGTGCTCGCCTTGACGGCTACGTTCGCGCGCTTGGCGAGAAGGGCCTGGAGCTAGATCAGTCACTTGTGTTGACCAGCGATTATTACATTCCTGATGCTTATCTTGCAGCTCAGCAGCTGATTCGCGTGAATGCTACGGCGGTTGTTGCAACGTCGGACAACATTGCGTTGGGCTTGCTGCGCTATCTGTATGAGCGTGGCTTGCATGTTCCGCAAGATTATTCTGTTGTCGGATACGATAACAGCATTTCAGACGCACTGTTTGAGCCGGCGTTGACCTCGATTGAGCAAAATGTTGATGAACTTTCTGATGCTGCGCTTTCGATTATGTTTCGTCGTCTGGGTGAGCATGGAGCGGATGTTGGCACAGGTATTGGCGTTGGCGCCGAGATGGGTGTCGCTGCTAGTGCGGGTAAGGGCGCAGCTGCTGGTAGTAGCGCTGGTGCGGATAGCGGCACAGACCTTTTTTCTGCAAAGATTACCGGAACAGGCCTGGAAAACGCAGATGAGCCGGTGGACGATGGCGCTTCGATTCAGATAATTCTTGAGCCGCGCATGATTGAGAAGAATAGTGTGCGTGTTTTGGGTCGCTAATCAGATTTCTACATATTCATGCAATAAAATACATTCTTATGAATACATAACTTTTGAGCTCAAAATTATGT